>NZ_UWOD01000001.1:322500-645000 GCF_900604335.1 Intestinibacillus sp. Marseille-P6563
CAGCGCATGTCATCGGTGTGGAAATCGTTCCAGAAGCCATTGAAAATGCGAAACTAAACGCTGCACGAAACGATGTACAAAATGTAGAGTTTCTCTGCGCCGATGCTGGCCAGGCGGCTATGATGTTTGCAGCCCGGCAGGAGCATCCCGATGTTTTAACGGTTGATCCGCCTCGCAAAGGACTGAGTACCGAAGCCATTGATGCCATTGTACAGATGGCACCCTCCCGCGTTGTATATGTGTCCTGTGACCCGGCAACCTTGGCACGGGATTGCAAGCTGTTTTGTGCGCAGGGCTATCAAGCGGTCCGCGCGCAGGCATTCGATCTGTTCCCCCGCACCCATCATGTGGAGACGGTAGTACTTTTGTCCAAACTTAATGCCAAGCAGCATATCGAGGTGGAGCTGAATCTGGACGAGCTGGATTTGACATCGGCGGAGAGCAAAGCCACCTATGATGAGATCAAAGCGTATGTGCTGGAGCATACCGGTCTGAAAGTCAGCCACCTTTATATCGCCCAGGTCAAACAGAAGTATGGCATTATCGAGCGGGAAAACTATAATAAACCGAAGTCTGAGAATTCCAGACAGCCGAAATGCCCACCGGAAAAGGAAGCGGCAATTATGGAGGCATTGAAGCATTTTCAAATGCTTGAATAGGGATCGTTTCTTAATGAAAGACCAACTGCTATGATGGCGGGCGGTCTTTCATTCAAGTTGGTATTACTAGCGAAATAGTATGATTTTGGAATTGTTTGCGATTGATTCCCTTTGTTGACGGTCGCGCTCATCTAGGGTACAATTATACTGGGTTGTTATAATAAGTTGAAATGAGGTATTAGACTATGGCTAAGGCCACTAAAAAAGATAAAGAGGTAACTTTGGAAACAGTTCTGTGGAACTGCCGCGTGGCCTTGCGTGGTGTTGGTAGCACGGAGAAAAACAGGGATGCCGTGATTGGGCTGGCATTTTTGAAATTTGCTGGAGATAAATTTGAAAAGCGCCGCGCGGAACTTTTAGCACAGTATGGCGACATTCCCGTGTTCCTAGAGAAGCCTTCTTTCTATAACGCGGTAAATGTATTCTATCTGAAAGAAACAGCGCGTTGGTTCTACATTGTCAAGAATGCAGGAGCAAATGATATTGCTGTGATTTTGGATCAGGCAATGGCTGATATTGAGGAAGCCAATCCTTCGCTGAAAGGCGCATTACTGCAAAACTTCTATGCAACTTTGGGAGCGCCTAAAGAAAAAATCAAAACATTGATTGATGAAGTCAATAAAATCTCGGAATCTCGATTTCACGAAGAAGATCTTATTGGTCGCGTTTATGAGTATTTTTTGCAGATTTATGCTGCCAGTGGCACCAAGGAAGATGGCGAATTCTATACGCCCGCTTGTGTGGTAAAGCTGATTGCAGAAATGATTGAGCCATTTAGCGGAACAGTCTATGATCCTTGCTGTGGTTCCGGCGGAATGTTTGTGCAATCGCATAAATTTGTCGAACGCCATCAGGGGAATCGGGCCAATATTTCTGTTGTTGGCCAAGAGAGTGTACCGGATACTTGGCGTCTTTGCAAGATGAATTTAGCGATTCGAGGAATTTCACATGATTTAGGCGAAAAGAACGCTTCTACGTTTACTGACGATCAGCATAAAGATCGAAAATTTGATTTTATTATGGCAAATCCACCGTTCAATCTCAAAGGGTGGCGCGGAGAAGACGAATTGTTGGATGATCCTCGGTGGAATGGCTATGTAGTTCCTCGCGCTTCTAATGCAAACTATGCTTGGATTCTTCATATTATTTCTAAATTGGATGTTAATCACGGTATTGCAGGCTTCTTACTGGCTAATGGAGCATTAAATGATCCTGATGAATATGAGAATCGGAAACGCCTTTTGATGAATGATAAAGTAGAGGCAATTATTGTCCTGCCGCGTGATATGTTTTATACCACCGATATTTCGGTGACTCTCTGGATTGTTAATATGAATAAAACGGCTCGAACCGTGAATGGACGCCAATTACGAGATCGCAGCGGTGAAGTTTTGTTTATGGATCTACGCCGTTGGGATAGTAATGTTGAAGAGATTGTCATCGATAAAGGGAAAAAGAAGAAAAAGACTGTCTTGACTGATGAGCAAATTGCTGAAGCAAAACGAATTTATAACAATTGGCAATCAACTGACACATCTTTATATCAGGATGTGCCTGAGCTATGTAAGGCTGTTAAGGTATTGAAAAAAGACAAAGTAGATCCGAATGATCTTTCTATTGAAGAAAAGGATTGGGCCCTTGCTCCTAGCAAATATATCGAATTTATCGATCATGATTTGGATATTGACTATGATAGCGAAATGGCCAGAATTCAGAATGAAATGCGTCTTCTGATGACCTCTGAGGAACTCTCTCAGTCTATGTTGAAAGATGCTTTTAAGGGGATTGGATATGAAATCAACTAAGCTTGGCACATATATAGAGCAATGTGATTCCAGGAATACTAATAGAAAATATGGGGCAGGCGCAGTAGTTGGATTATCCACACAAAAGCAGGTTATTAGAACAAAGGCGGATTTATCAGGTGTAAATTTAGCTTCTTATAAGCTGATGCCACCAAAGGCATTTGCGTATGTCCCTGATACTTCACGCCGTGGCGATAAAATGTCGTTAGCGTATAACTCGTCAGCAGAGACATACCTTGTTTCATCTATCTCCATTGTGTTTTTTGTTTGCGAGAATTGTGGCCTAATGTCAGATTATCTCTTTATGTATTTTAATCGCCCAGAGTTCGATCGATATACTCGCTTCAATTCTTGGGGGTCTGCCCGTGAGACCTTCTCATGGGAGGATATGTGCGACATCGATATTGAGTTGCCATCCATTGAAGTTCAACAAAAATACGTGAACATTTATAATGCTATGATTCAAAATCAGAGGTGTTATGAGCAAGGGTTGGAGGATCTGAAATTGACGTGCTTTGCCATGGCGGATCATTTCAAGCATACGAAGAAAAAGATGGCTATGGGGGATCTGCTTGAGGAAGTTGATGTTCGTAATAGTGAGGGAATATGCGATAATGCGCAAGGCATCAATATTACAAAGCAGTTTATGCCATCTGTAGCAAGCAGCTCAGATTTGTTAAAATATAAGTTGGTTTATAAAAATCAATTTGCATATAGTGCTATGCAAACTGGACGTGACAAGTGCATCCGAATTGCATTATATGGCGGAGATAAACCAATTGCTGTATCCCCTGCATATTCCGTGTTACAGAAGAAAACTGATACCATTCTAGAGGAATACATTCAACTATGGTTCTCTCGCCCAGAAAGTGACCGCCTCGGTTGTTTTATGAGCGATGCCAGTGTTCGTGCAAACTTAGATTTGCCAAGGTTTTATGAAATCGAAATTCCGGTGCCGGATTTAGATGAGCAGATATCACTTGTAAATATCTATAACGCGTATGCTCTTCGCAGAGAAATTAACGAACAACTAAAACTACAAATAAAAGATATTTGTCCCATCTTAATCAAAGGCTCGGTTGAAGAAACATCAACTTAAAAGGAGACTTATATGGCATATTACACAGAACGTCACGGCCTGAGAAAGCCTGTCGTTAAAACTTACGATATATCCATAGAGAAGTACGCTCTGCTACTCCATTGCTGTGAGAAATACTATGATAACCTTGCGTGGAAGTATCCTGCGCAATGCCCCGATGGGCAGGGGTGTTGTGGAATTGACCAGGAGCAGTTCAGTTTAGATTTGAAGTATGAGATTCCGACTTTATATAGGGATGATTCTGATCGCATTACCGTCCCGGCCATTCACCATAATGTTTTTAATGGAGACAGCCAGGATAAGTACGATCAGTATGCATTGCTCGATCTTATTGAATTTTTTGCAGAGAATGTACATGATGTGGTTGTTGGTAGTTTCCATAGCTATTGGGGCCACCATCATCTGACTTGTCAGAATAGTCGGAATGTATGCGCCCAATTTCGGGATGAAATCAACAGCATCTTCCAAAAGACCGGGCTGTTGTATTCTTTGAACACTGATTTGCAGGTGGAGCGCATCGTTGAAAACAGTCCGCTTACTCCAGAAGTGGAAGCTACGATAGCCACTGTAAAGGAACCAGGAACGTTGGAACTTCTGAAAGAAGCAATTCTTCTTCATAAGAGTCCCTATCCGACAGATATACGAGATGCTACAGAGAAGATCTGGGATGCGTTTGAGCGACTCAAAACCTATTATACGACACTGAACAAGCGGGATTCAGCAGCCAAAATCGTGAATGATATGTCAGGAGGACAAGACGACTATATAACGCTATTCGATACGGAATTTAATGCCTTAACCAAAATTGGCAACAACTTTAGGATTCGGCACCACGAAACAGACAAGATTGAAATTACTGATATTCGTTATTACGACTACTTCTTTAATCGTTGCCTATCTTTAATTGCTCTGGCAATCCAATATCTGCAGTAAGGGAGGTTATCACGTGGACTATGAATTTGTAAAAGGACAATTTACGGAAGCACAGCTGGAGGCGGCTATCATTGAGATATTCCAGCAGCAAGACTATATCTATGTCCACGGAGAGAAAATCCACCGGCAGTATGAAGAAATCCTGCTGGAAGATGACTTGCGCTCCTTCTTACAGGAGAGGTATGCCCATGAAGGCCTGAGCGAAACCGAAACACAGAAAATCATCAATCAGTTGACTCTCATCCCGGCATCTCCGCTTTATGAGGGAAACCGTGCTGCTTTCTGGCTGGTTAATGGAGGCTTTGATCTGCAGCGGGATGATCTGAGCAAAGTGGCGCTTCATATTGATTACATTGATTTCGACCACCCGGAGAATAACATTTTCAAAGTAGTGAATCAGTACTCTGTACAGGGCGAGCGTCTGCGCAGACCGGACCTACTCGTATTTATTAACGGTATCCCGGTTGCTATTTTTGAGTTTAAGTCAGCAATCAATGAGGATGCAAATGCCCATGACGCTTGGGAACAGATTACTATTCGTTATACCCGGGATATTCCAAAACTGATGAAGTATTGCTTCCTATCGGTCATCAGCGATGGAGCCAACACAAAAATGGGCAGTATCTTTACGCCCTACCCATACTATTATGCCTGGAATAAAGCCAATGAACAAGATAAAGTTTCAAACGGTGTAAGCTCGCTATTTACGATGATTGAAGGTGCTTTTGCAAAAGAGCGCCTCCTTCGTGTGCTGTGCGATTTTGTGTTTTATCCAGACGATAGCAAGAAAAGCGAGGCTATTGTTTGCCGTTATCCCCAGTTTTTCGGAGCCAACAAAATGCTGGAAAATATTAAGCGGCATCTCCGGCCAGAAGGAGATGGTAAAGGTGGCACGTATTTTGGTGCAACGGGATGCGGCAAAACTTATACTATGCTATTTCTGTCGCGGATGATTGCCCTACGCGATCCTGATGCCTTTAACAATCCGACGATAGTAATAATCGTTGACCGTGAAGATTTGGATACGCAGACAGCGGAACTATTTGCAACAGCGAAAAAGTACCTCCACGAAGATGACGTGAGGAGTATTGAATCTCGTGCAGATCTTGCTGAGACATTGAGGGATAGACCTAGCGGTGGAGTCTATATAACCTCTATTCAAAAGTTTTGTGAGAAGATTGGCCTTTTGTCTGCTCGGAGCAACATCATCTGTATCTCCGATGAGGCTCACCGTACTCAAACTGGTGTTGGTTCGAAGCTGAAAAAGACAGAGAAGGGCGTATTTACTACGTATGGTTTTGCAAAATATTTGCGAGATAGCTTTCCAAATGCTACATATTGCGGCTTTACCGGAACACCAATTGATGAGACAGTAGCCGTTTTTGGCGATGTGGTAGACAGCTATACTATGAAAGAATCCAGTGACGATGGCATTACAGTTCGCATTGCATATGAGCCACGTTTGGCGCGTGTTATTCTTTCAGATGAGCAGGCCAAAGAAATACAGAAATATTACGAAAGTTGTGCTGAACAAGGTTCTACGACCGAGCAAATTGAAGCAAGCCAAAAAGCTATGGCACGAATGCGGGCTATTCTAGGCCACCCGGATCGCCTAAAAAAATTGGCTGAGGATATTGTCCTGCACTATGAAGCTCTTTGTGCTGAGAAGCCACACGTTGTACTAAAAGCAATGATTGTCTGTGCCGATCGAGGTGTAGCATTTCGTCTTCTAAAAGATATCCTTGCAATTCGTCCTGCCTGGGGAGAAAAACGTCGTGCAGAGAACGAAAATGATCTGACAAAAGAACAACTAGATAAGTTGTCTCCCCTCCCGAAAATTAACCTTGTTGCAACACAAGGGGCTAATGACGAAAAGGAGTTGTATGAGGCTTGCGGAACAAAAGAATACCGCAAGATGCTGGACAAGCAGTTCAAAAACGATAACTCCAATTTCAAAATTGCAGTTGTTGTTGATATGTGGATTACTGGTTTCGATGTGCCATCTTTGGCTGTTATGTACATTGACAAACCATTACAAAAGCACACCCTTATCCAAACAATTTCTCGCGTAAACCGTGTTTTTGATGGCAAAGACAAAGGCTTGGTTGTAGATTATATTGGTATCAAGAATGACATGATGGAAGCCATAAAAAAATATGGTGGTCCACAAGAAAGTCCAGTGGATGAACTTGATATTACAATTGGCATTTTTCGCAATCACTTGAAAATGATTGATGACTTACTGCTTGGATTTAATGCAAGTAAATTTTTTACTGGGGAACCCCTAGAAAGGCTGAATTGTTTAAACAGTGCGGCAGAGTACGTTCAAAGTCGGAAAGACACCGAAACGCGCTTTATGGGATTGTCTCGAAGGTTGAAAAGTGCTTACAATATCTGCTTCCCCTCTGGTGAGCTGACAGATGAAGAAACGGCAAAAGCTCAGTTTTATCTCGCTATCCGATCTATCATTTACAAGCAAACCAAAGGGAATGCCCCTGACGCCGAAGCGATGAACCAAGTTGTAGAAAATATGGTTCGCGAGGCTATTGCCTGTACTGGAATTGAAAATGTTGTAGATGAACACAAGTCGGTTGACCTGTTCAGCGATGAATTTATTGAACAACTGAATACGGTAAAACTTCCGATCACAAAATTCAATGCACTCTTGAAATTGCTCCGTAAAGCTATTAGCGCTTATGGGCGCACTAACAAAGTGAAAGCTATGGAGTTTGATGAGCGTCTCCGCAAAGTAGTTGATGATTATAACAGCAGAGATAAGTTGGTATTTACCAACGAGGTGGTTTCTGATTTTGTAAATGATCTGTCCGACCAACTGCTACAAATTTTAAGGGATCTGCAAGAAGATCAGTCCTCTTTTCAAAAGATGGGAATTAGTTTTGAAGAGAAGGCTTTTTATGACATTCTTGTCAAGGTGCGAGATGACCACGGTTTTCCGTATGCCGATGAAAAATGTGTGGTATTGGCTAAGAAAATCAAGGAACTTGTTGATGATAAAGCTCAATTTGCTGATTGGTCTACCAGAGATGATATTAAAAATCAACTCAATATGGAATTGACCGTCTTGCTATATCAGAACGGATATCCCCCTGAGTGGGACGAAGAGGTTTTTGAAAAAGTAATGGAGCAAGCTGAGAATTTCAAGAAATATGCTGATTGATACAGTGTTTTTTCAACTACATTTTTCGAAACATTTGATAGGCTGTGATGTAGCCTGCTGTCAAAGGAAATTGCTTACTTATTGCTCTGGGTCATCCAATAGGGGCGAGCAGCATCCCTGTTGGCAAGGGGATTTCAAAGGGGAACAGCGTTCTCCTTTGTCTGGGGTGTTCAGAGGGGATAGAGTTCCCCTTTGACTGGAAGAATCCAAAGAAACCTGCGGTTTCGTGGCACACGACTTTCCTCCGGAAAGTCTAGTGTGTTATACCTTTGTGGAGCAGATGGCAGCCGGAATTGTAGCACACCCTGAAAAGTGTGGCCACAGTTGCGGCGTTCTGGCGGGAAAGGTTGCCCCTTGCGGGGCAGCATAAGCGACAGAAAAAGGCTGGCAGGCGGTGCGGGCAAGCACTGTCTGTCAGCCGTGTCATTTGCGGAACAAAGGTATATCAAAGCCCCCGTCAGCCGCTGCTTCCCATCGTATCAGAACCACCACGGCAGCTTTCCGCGCAGGCTGTCCATCGCCTCGCCCTCCACCTTCTTTGTCCAGCTCTCGCTGAGATGGAAATGGAGCGCCGCGCCGATCAGCGGGTGCTCGATTCCATCGGTAAAGCCATAGCGGTACAGCAGATAGGTCTGCTCTCTGGCCGTCAGCTTGTCCAGCGCCGCATACAATTCTATCAGCTGCTCTTTTTGGATATAGATTTGCTCCGGCGTTTGGGTGTGAGGGTCGGCTATGGCTTCGATCCGCAGCATCCGTTCATCCTCTGAGAGAACGTCATCCAGATATACTCTTTGGAAGCCGTGGCCGTCTTTCTTATCCACCATCCGTTGCTCAAATAAACCGAGGGCGGCGCGGATGCAGTCCGTCATGGCGTTGCGGAGCGCCGGTGCTGCATAGGTCAGAAATTTCATGCCCCGTCCGGCATCAAACAAAGGGATCGTGTTCAGCAGGCCGATACTTCCCTCCTGCATCAAATCATCCAAATCAATTCCAATATCATTTTCATCCAGCCCCATGTTTCGGTATTGCTCCAGCGCAATTTTTCGGATGAATCCCAGATTCTTTTCCAGCAGAATGTCACGGGCAGCCGTATCCCCTTTCTGTGCCAGTCTGCACAGCTGCTCATTGCTCCGGGTCGGCATTTTGCTTCTCCTGCGCGTGGTCTAAGGTGGATTGGAGAAATTCCGTCAGCGCCTGACCGAACTTGTCTAATGCTTCCTTTTGCACACCGTCCATCCCCGCTGCGCTCTGGGTGACGGCGGCGGAAATCATTTCGGGCGTGATGGTCGGAGTATGAACATCCGCCCCTTTGGTGAGTTCGGTAAACATCTGCTGAGTGATGCCCTTGGTCAAGGACTGCGCTGCTGTGAAATCGTTGCCGATCTCTTTCTTCACTTCCCGCAGCGCCGCCATAAATGTGTTCTGTATCATCGTCAGGTCTGCCTGATATACGGGAACTTTCTGCCGGTTGACAGTTCTGGCCGCCTGCACCGCAGCATCCGTTTTCACATTCCGGCGCAGCATGGCGCTGAGGGTGGTAAGCATCTGGTTCTGTCCGGCGAAACCGGCGGCCAGCGTATCGTCAAAATACTGCTCGATCATGTAGGTGACCTCTGCAAAGCGCGGGCTTTCTAACAGGCGGTTGACAATTTCAGCATTGGCTTTCCCGGTGTACAGATTCCGCGCCGCCTGCACCGACAGGCCCAGTTCTTCAATATCAAAATTTGTCCGGTCGGGCGTGTTGACTTCCCCCAGCAGGAAATCTGTGGAGACTTCAAACACTTTCGCAATGCGGAGCAAATGTTCTGTGCTGATCTTATCAGTCTTACCGCTGACAAACCGGCTGATGGCGCTCTCGGTGCTGCCGATGCGGGTCGCCAGCTGTGCCTGGGTAATTTTATGTTCCTTCATAAGCTCCTGCATCCGCTGCCGGATATTGCCAGGCAGATAGGCTCCCTCCATGTGACGCACCTCTTTTCTGAAAATTCTCTTTAACCATTATAACTTATAAAACCAGCGCGGGCAAATGTTTTCCGCTGGCTTCGCCGCTCTGAGGTCTTGCATTTTTGCAAGATTTCAGGGCGGCGTTTTTTCGTTTCTTGCACTTTTAGCGGATTTTTCGGTCTATAGGCTTTTTCCCCGTATATTCAGGCAGACGGGCAGATACCGTCAATAAATGATGGAGGGCAAAGCCTATGAATTTGTTTGAAACTGTAAAATCTGCTGTTACTGTGAAGCAGGCCGCCGAGCACTACGGATGCAAGGTCAACCGGGGCGACATGATCTGCTGTCCCTTCCACGATGACCGGCACCCCAGCATGAAGCTGAACAGAGATTACTTCTACTGCTTTGGCTGCGGGGCAACCGGGGACGTGATTGACTTTGTGGCGCGACTATTCGGCCTGAGCAGCTACGAGGCCGCAAAGAAACTGGCCTATGACTTCGGCATCGACCCGGACAAGCCCCCGGCAGCGGTAGCACTGAACAAACCGTACCCGCTGGCGCGGGTCTTCCGTAACGATGAGATGTACTGCCAGCGGGTGCTGTGTGATTATCTTCACCTGTTGGAACGCTGGAAGGTCGAGTATGCCCCGCAATCACCGGAGGACGAACTGGATGACCGCTTTGTGGAGGCGTGTCAGGTAATCGAGTATGTAGATTATTTGTTGGACGTGCTCATGTTTGCGGAACTGGAGCAGCGAGTAAAGGCGGTGGATATGCTCCTGAAGGATGGAACTATCTCCGCGCTGGAGCAGCGGCTGAAACGTCTGGAAAAGGAGGTGCAGCACTGTGGCGAAGAACGAGCAATCGCGTGAGGTCAACCAGCCCATCTGGTTTGATGGCAAGAGCATCAATGAAGCCCTGTTTTGTGATGATTTTCTGAGCAGACACAAAATCATCTACACAAACGGGGCTTTTTTCACGCCCGATGGACGTGTGACCGATGAGCTGCCGCTGCGCGGTGAGATTTTCGAGGAACTGAAATGCTGCGCGGTCAGCAACATTCCCCGCAAAATCAGCAACATCGTGGAACTGATGAAGCTGGCGGCGTTGGTGGAGGATTTCCCGCCGGAGACTGACCGCATCCATCTGGCGAATGGGACACTGTTCCTTGACGGCAACTTCGTAGAGGGCAAGCCGGAGATCGTTCGCAACCGCCTGCCGGTAGCCTACAATCCCAACGCTCCCATGCCGACCCGCTGGCTGGCTTTTCTGGACGGGCTGCTCTACCCGGAGGACGTTCTCACTTTGCAGGAATATATCGGCTACTGCCTGATTCCCAGCAACAAGGGCCAGCGGATGATGGTCATTAAGGGCAACGGCGGCGAAGGCAAGAGCCAGATCGGCGCGGTGTTGTCCGCTCTGTTTGGCAGCAACATGAAAGATGGCAGCATCGGCAAAATTTCCGAGAACCGGTTCGCCCGCGCTGATCTGGAACACATTCTGCTGTGTATTGATGATGATATGCGGATGGAGGCGCTGCGGCAGACCAACTATGTAAAATCCATCGTCACCGCCCAGGGCAAGATGGATTTGGAGCGCAAGGGTAAGCAGAGCTATCAGGGATGGATGTGCGCCCGGCTGCTGGCGTTCAGCAACGGCGACTTGCAGGCTCTCTTTGACCGCAGCGACGGCTTTTACCGGCGGCAGTTGGTGCTGACCACAAAAGAGAAACCTGTTGACCGCGTGGATGATCCCGACCTGGCCGAGAAGGTGAAGGCCGAGGTGGAGGGCATTCTGCTGTGGGCTTTTGAGGGATTGCAGCGGCTGATAGCGAACAACTTCAGATTCACCGAGAGCCAGCGCACCAGAGAGAACCGTGAGGCTGTCAAGCGGGATAACAACAATGTGTTCGATTTTCTGGAATCCGAGGGCTATATCCGGCTGAAAGCGGATGCGTCCATCAGTTCAAAGGATTGCTACGACATTTACCGGATGTGGTGCGAGGAAAACAGTCTGACTGCACTCAAACGCCGCAGCTTCAGCGATGCGCTGGTGGCAGCCTGCGGCAAGTACAATCTGGAACACTGCAACACGATTACCAATTCGTCAGGACGCCGGGTGTGGGGCTTTATGGGAATCGAGGCAGTGGCAAGGCCGCATATAAACGAGTTTACGGACGCTTCACAGTGTACGTACGTACCGGAAGACTGGCGGGATTGATTTCCGCTTTGGTCGCCGGTACGTATGTACGCAGCGATTGACCCTGTTACCTCATATATTGCAGAAACACTTCACGAGGTTATAGTAGTCGTTCTCATTTTGAGAACAACCAAAACAGCCAGAAAACACCGTGATTTTGAGGCAGATTTTGAAGCAGTCACAAAACGGCGAAATGTTTCTCCCTTATCCACACACTGTTCGCCGAATAGCGGCTCGCGGAACTGCACACACGTTGCGCTGGCTCGCGCAGATACCGTCCGAATGGTAAAGAGTCCCGCATTTCCGCGAAGTCGAATATTCCGCCGCCAGTCAACGATACGCGGGGAAACATTTCTATCGTAAAACAGAAACTATAACAATTTTATCATCCCATGAAGCCGGTACGCTGTCCAGCGCAACCGGTTCTTTTTATGGGCAAAGAAATTTGGAGGATTATTATGAAGTCAAGCATCCGAAACGAAATCAAGGCGCAGATCATCCGCGCCGGTTACACCATGCAGGAAGTCGTTGACCAGCTGCACGATGAGTATGGGTGGAGCGACAGCGTATCCAATCTTTCCGGGAAATTGCAGCGGGAATCGCTGCGGTATCGGGAGGCCGTGGAGTTGGCTGATGTGCTGGGATATGACATTGTCTGGCAGAAACGGAGGGATTGAGCATGGAAAAAGCACAGTACGCGATTATGCGATTTGCAAAATATAAGGGGCCTGAAATCGGCAATATCGAGGCCCATAATGAGCGCACAAAGGAAAAGTACGCCAGCAATCCTGATGTGGACGCCAGCCGAAGCAAGTACAACTTCCATCTGGTCAAACCGCCCGGCAAGTACCGGGCGGAGTCAGAGAGGCAAATTGCCGCTGCCGGATGCCGTACCCGGAAAGACAGTATCCGTATGATCGAGACGCTGTTCACAGCCAGCCCGGAGTTCTTTAAGGGAAAGAAACGGGCGGAAATTCGGGTATTTTTTGAGGAAGCTCTGCATTTTCTGGAACAGCATCAATCCAAAGAGACAATTATATCCGCCGTGGTGCATATGGACGAGAAAACGCCCCATATGCACCTTTGTTTTGTCCCGCTGACGGAGGACGGCAGACTCAGCGCCAAAGATATTATGGGCAATAAAAAGAAGCTGACCTGGTGGCAGGATGAGTTTTGGAAACACATGGTCAAGAAGTTCCCAGATTTGGAACGAGGCGAAAGCGCCAGCCTGACCGGGCGTGACCATATCCCGCCCCGCGTATTTAAGGAGATGACCAGACTGACCAAACAGAAAAGCAAACTGGAGGATCTGCTCACTGGAATCAATCCCTTTAACGCCAAAAGCCGGGCGGAGGAAATCTGCAAGATTCTGGATACCTATATTCCCAGCGTGGAGAAGATGGACACACTGCTGCGGAAATATGGTGTGGCTTTTACGAAAACAGCATCCGAAAACAAAAAGCTGAAAACGAAAAATGCCGAGCTGGAAGAATCTCTTGCATCGGCGCAGAAAGTCAGTGCGTTGAAGCAAATCGAAGATTTCAAGCTGCGGTGCGACTATGACAGTGCCGTGGCGATATTGGAGCAGATACCGCCAGAAGTATTGGAACTTTATAAACACCCGCATAAAAAAGAAAGGGAAACTGCCTATGATAGATGAGTGGAGCGGTTTTGCAGACCTGCTGGCCAACCTGATTGAGAAGTACGCTTCGGAGTTGGATGTCGAGAATCTGCCCGCTCCGGCGGTTCCGCTTGAGGACCAGGACGGCGCGGCAGCAGATAAAAAAGAATCTGTTTTCAAGCCGGAAGCAGTTGCAGGCAAAATTGCTGCATGATATAATAGACGTGATACAAGAGTCCAAACAAGAGGGCGACGGCCATTTTCTTCGCTCTCTTGAAACATAGAAAATGTAATCGGATAGGAGCGTGAACAAATGGCGGAAGACAAGAATAGACCGGACCAGAGCCAGGGCGAGATTGTAATTTATCAGGCTGAAGATGGGCTCACAAAAGTAGAGTGCCGGTTTGTAGACGAGACTGTTTGGCTGACGCAGCAGCAGATGGCGGAATTGTTCCACACGTCCAGAAGCAACATTGTGGAGCATATCGGCCACATCTATGAAGAAGGCGAACTGGATGAGGTTTCAACCTGTCGGAAATTCCGACAGGTTCGAATGGAGGGCAACCGGCAAGTAACCAGAGAGCTGCCTTTCTATAATCTGGACATGATCATTTCTTTGGGGTACAGGGTAAAATCCCTGATTGCCACCCAGTTTCGCCGGTGGGCCACGGAGCGCCTGAAAGAATATATGATCAAGGGCTTCACGATGGACGATGAACGCTTGAAAAATTTGGGCGGTGGCAACTATTGGCGCGAACTGCTGGAACGGATTCGGGACATTCGTTCTTCGGAAAAAGTGATGTATCGTCAGGTGTTGGACTTGTACGCCACCAGTGTGGACTATAACCCCAGAAGTGCGGAATCTGTTGCGTTTTTCAAAATGGTGCAGAACAAGCTTCATTATGCGGCGCATGGACATACGGCGGCGGAAGTGATCTATGAGCGGGCCGATGCAGATAAGCCGTTTATGGGGCTTACCACTTTTTCGGGCGACTTCCCCACGGCAAAAGATATTGGGATTGCCAAGAATTATTTGACAGAGGAAGAACTTCGGGTTCTGAATCAGATGGTATCCGGTTATTTTGATTTTGCCGAGGTGCAGGCCATCCGTCACCGGCCCATGTATATGAGCGATTATGTGGAGCAGCTAGATAACATTCTTCGGGCGACTGGGGAAGAAGTATTGACCCATGCAGGGAAAATCAGTCATGCACAGGCGATGGAAAAAGCGAAAGCAGAATATAAACGCTATCAGGCACAAACTCTTTCCCCTGTGGAGGAAGAATATCTGAAGACCATTAAGCAGCTGGGAAAAACGGCCAAGACAGAGGCGGAAAAGCAGGATGATTCTTCTGACCCAAGTTAAGAACGACCAATCCAATTTTTCGATTCGCACCACATGAGGAAGATTACGATGCAGAAAGAGAAGATAAAAGTTTACACTTATACCAGAGTTTCCACCGCTATGCAGGTAGACGGCTACTCGCTGGATGCGCAGAAGACCAAAATGAAAGCCTATGCCGACTACAATGATTATGAGATCGTCGGCGAATACGAGGACGCGGGAAAGTCCGGCAAGTCTATCGAAGGCCGGGCGCAATTCAGCCAGATGATGGAGGACATCCAATCCGGCAAGGATGGCGTGTCCTATGTTCTGGTGTTCAAATTGTCCCGGTTTGGCAGAAACGCGGCGGACGTGCTCTCTTCCCTTCAGGTTATGCAGGATTTTGGCGTCAATCTGGTTTGTGTGGAAGATGGCATTGATTCTTCCAAGGACGCTGGCAAATTGATGATCTCTGTTCTGTCTGCCGTAGCAGAGATCGAGCGTGAAAACATCCGTGTCCAAACCATGGAGGGCCGCATCCAAAAAGCAAGGGAGGGCCGCTGGAACGGCGGCTTTGCCCCCTATGGGTATCAACTGGTGGATGGGAAATTGGTCATCAACGAGGAAGAGGCAGAGGCCATTCGTGTCATCTACGACCAGTATGTTCACACGGACATTGGCGCAAATGGCATCGCAAAGTATCTGGAGAACCACGGTATCCGCAAGATTCCCCGGCAGAATGGGAAGAATCCCCTGTTTGATGCACACCTGATCCGGCTGATTCTGAAAAATCCTGTGTACTGCGGAAAAATTGCCTATGGCCGCCGCAAGATGGAAAAAGTGCGCGGCACCAGAAATGAGTACAAGTTGGTGGAGCGGGACAACTACCTGTTGGCAGATGGTTTGCACGAACCAATTGTTTCGGAAGAGGTTTGGCAAGCGGCGCAGGTGAAGCTGCTGGCGCAGGCCAAGAAATACGAACACGTCAACCGAGGGAAAGATGAACACGTACATTTGCTCTCCGGTATTGTAAAATGTCCTGTCTGCGGAGCCGGAATGTATGGAAATAAAAGCATCAAGCACAAAGCGGACGGCACCAAGTACAAGGATTTTTACTACTACGGTTGCAAGCACCGCTCCATGATACGTGGGCATAAGTGCGATTACAAAAAGCAGATTCGGGAAGAACTGCTGGACGATGCCGTGGCGGAAGTCATTGTAAGGCTGGTGAGCAATCCAAAGTTTGCGGCTATGATGCAGGAAAAAATCAACATGAAAGTGGATACCGCCGCCATTGACCAGGAGATTGCCAATTGCGAGAAGCAGCTGCGCCAGCATTATTCCGTCAAGGCGAAGCTGACGGAGGAGATTGATTCTCTCGACCCGGACGACCGGCACTATGTCCGGCGCAAGGCAGACCTTGATGATCGGCTCTACAAGATGTATGATAAGATTGAAGATACGGAATCTCTGCTGATCGCAGCCAGAGCCAAAAAGCAGGCCATTGAAGCGGAAAAGCTGACCGGCGACAATATCTATAAAGTGCTGATTTATTTTGAAAAACTGTACGGCGTGATGAATGAGGCGGAGCGGCGGCAGTTGATCGAGGTGTTGATCTCTGAAATTCAGGTTTACCCGGAACGCCAAGCCAATGGACAGTGGTTAAAATCCATCAAATTTAAGCTGCCGATCATTGAGGAAGATATGAGTATCAGTTTGGACAATGAAAAACAAGTCGAGACGATTGTCCTGCTTTCCAAGAAAGACCCCAGCAAATAACATCCAAGCACAAGACAGGAAGCGAATTTGTCATGCTATATACTGAACGCGCAGAACTCATCATGCAGCAATTACAGCTGCAATCCACTGTAAAAGTCGTTGAACTCAGTCAACTGCTCCACGTATCGGTGGACACGGTACGCCGCGATCTCAAGACGATGGAGGGCCAGGGACTGATCAAATATGTCCATGGTGGTGCTTGCCTTCCCGATTCTTTCGCGCCCTTTTTAAACTTTACTGGGCGCGAGATTATAAACAGCGAACTAAAGCGGGAAGCGGCACGCAAAGCGCTCGCCTTGATCAAAACGGGCGATGTCATTGCGTTAAATTCCGGTACCACGAACACAATCCTATCCCAGGAACTCACGACTTTTGAAAAAGAAATCACCGTTGTGACCAACAACTATGCCGCAATCAATCTGTTGCTGCAAAATGATTTGATTCACCTGATTGCCGTCGGCGGAAAAATGGACCCTCTGGAGCGTTCCACGTATGGAACCACGTGTGAAAATGAATTCGGTCAGTATTACCCTGACATTGCTTTTCTCTCGATCAATGCCATCAACTATCCAGATGGGTTTACCGATTTCCGTTTCAACGAAATCGGTGTCCTGCAACTGCTGGCAAAAAACGCAAAAAAAGTGGTGGCAGTCATGGATTCCAGTAAACTCGGCAAGTGTTCCAAACGCAAGGCTTTGGACATCTCGCAAGTGGATATGGTCGTAATGGATGACGGTGTTTCACCGGAAATCCGAAAAAAATACAGCGAATGCGGTATTCATATTCAATAAATCCTCCCGAAAGGCCCGGACAATCGTCCGGGCCTTTCTTACATACTATTTACATACATTTGACGCTTTGCCGATTGTTTTTGCTGTTTTATGCAGTATATAATGAGATTGAAAAAAAGAAAAAGCAGCAATAAAACGCAAAACAAGGAGCGTACTTATGAACGATTCAAATCAGATTCAGATGGTTGTATTCGACTGGGCTGGCACAACGGTAGATTATGCATCCAGCGCACCCAGCACCGTTTTTGATCGTGTATTTACCTCGGTCGGTATCAAGCTGACAAAAGAAGAAATCAACCGCCCGATGGGTATGGAGAAAAAAGCGCACATCCGTGAACTGCTGTCCTCCGAATCCGGAAACAGACAATGGCTCGCCGTACATCAGCGTCCCTGGACCGAAGACGATGTCGAAAATCTGTACCAGACGTTTGAGAAAACACTGTATCAGATTGTGGCAGAATACAGCGAACCGCTCCCCTGCGTCGTAGAAGCCGTGGCAAAATTACGAAAAAAAGGGTTGAAGATCGGTTCCACTACCGGCTACACCTCGCAAATGATGGAACAAGTCATTCCAGCAGCCAAGGCAAAGGGCTATGAAGCGGATTGCGTCATCACCCCTGACATCACGCATGCCAGCCGCCCCACGCCGTTTATGCTTTTTGAGTGCATGCGGCGCCTGAATGTCTATCCGCCCTGCACGGTTGTAAAAGTAGGCGATACGGTCGTTGACATGCAGGAAGGGAAAAATGCCGGCGCGTGGAGCATCGGCATCCTGAACGGCTCCAATCTGTTGGGGCTGTCGCAGGAAGAATACAATGACATGGATGCTGAAGAGCTCAAGCAGCGCAAGCTCAAAACCACAGAAATGTATCGGCAAGCCGGTGCAGACCTTGTCATCGATTCCATTTGGGACCTCCTCCCTGCCATTGAAGAACTCAATCACCGCATGAAACGTATGAAGGAAGCTTGACATGAACCATTATTATAATCCAGTCCGCACGATTCAGGGCGCAGGCAGTTTGCACACTTTGCCGGAGACCTTGGAGCAAATGCACCTTACAAATCGCCGTGTCCTCATTCTGGCATGGAGCGAAACCGTCTTTGCACATCCAGTGTTTGCAAAGCTTGATGCGTTCCAGCTGCAAACCTCTGTATTTACAGCTTCCAACCCTACCATCGAGCAGTTATTTGAAACCTATCAGGCGACCCGCTCGTTTTCTCCCGACGCGGTTGTTGCGATTGGTGGCGGCAGCATCATGGATGTGGGAAAGTCGCTGTGCTGTCTGTACCAAACCGACCTTTCTGACGCAGAAGAGCTGCGGACCTATATTCAAGCTGGTCGCTTTGGAACCCCCAAGGTACGCTGGATCGGCGTCCCGACCACATCCGGCACCGGCAGCGAAGTCACCTGCTGGGCCACCATTTGGAACCCCAGCAAAGATGCCAAGCGGTCGATTGAAAATCAGGCAAACTATGCTTATGCCGCCTTGGTTGACCCGGAGCTTACCGCCAATATGCCGCTGAAATTGGCCGTTTCTTCGGCGCTGGACGCCACTGCCCATGCGGTCGAGGCGTTTTGGGCCAAGCATACCAATACGGTTTCGCGTGCCCTGGCACTTCAAGCCATCCGTACGATTATGGGGCATATGGAAGATCTGCTCTGCGGAAAACCGGAGGCGCACGAGGCGATGGCTCAGGGCAGCATGCTTGCCGGTTTGGCGTTCAGCAACACCAAAACCACTGCATGCCACTCCATCTCTTACCCGCTGACCATGCACTATCACATCCCGCACGGCGCTGCGGTCAGCATGCTGCTGGCCCCTGTTCTGGAACTGAATGCGCCCTGTGTGGATGGTCTCGAGTCCTTGCTGGCTGCATTGGGCGTTTCCGATGCCGCAATGCTCCAGCAGCGCATTCGCAGCTTCCTCCAACGCTCGGGGCAGCCGGATACTTTGCGTGGCTGGGGCGTTGCCTGGGAAGATTGCTCCTCGCTCGCGAAATTGGGGATGACCAAGGGCCGGGCAGACAACAATCCGGTCGAAATCACCGCCGAGAACATTCAAGGGATTTTGGAATCGATTTATTAAACGATATGGTTGCGAAAACCAGCCAAGAAAGGATTCAATATTATGCTCAAGCACACCAAAAAAATCGCAGGAATCGGACTTCTTACTTTGATGACAGCATCCATGCTTGTCGGCTGCAGCGCAGAGAGCCAGGCCGCAGATGCCAATGGCCCGGGCGGTGAAGATGGCGTATTCACTATCGCATATGCGCCCAATGAATCGACCACCGAAAGCGCCGATGCACGCAATGGACTGGCCAAGGATTTGAGCGAAGCATTGGGCTGCGAAGTCGAGGAGATCCAGGCGAGCGACTACAATGCCATCATCGAAGCGCTGCGCACCGATATGGCATATATGGGGTCGCAGGCTCTGGCATTGGGGGGTGAGCGTACCGACCTTGAGCCCATCGTCATGAAAGCCGAAGAAGGCGATCCGGAAAAAGCGATTTATCACTCTGTGCTCATCACCAGCAGCAGCAACCAGGAAATCAACTCCATCGAAGATATCCAAGGGAAAACCATGGCTTTTGTGGACCCGGACTCCACTTCGGGCAATCTGGTCCCCACCGCTGAAATCATCAAGGCCTTTCCCGATGAGGAACTGAACTCGGATATGCTGCACACCAACGGGGACTTTTTTGAAGCCGTCAGCTTCTCCGGTTCCCACCAGGCAGGTCTGCAAGCGGTCATCAAGGGCGATGTCGATGTTGTCCCCATTTCCGATCAGATCCTCGCTTCGGAAATTGCGCACGGAAATGCCAAGGAAGAGGATGTGAAGATCATCCATGAATTGGGCGCTATTCCGGCGGAGGCCATGGTTGTTGGCGAGCATGTCAGTGAGGAAACGCGCGAGCAGCTCACCGAGTTCCTGACCACCTATGACAATGAAGACTATTTTACCGATGTCATCAAAGTACCTGGCGCGCGTTTTGTTGCGTGTGATATGAGCGACTATGAGGAAATCATTGAGCTGAACCAAATCATAAACGAATTTTAAAGCTCAGGAGGAACATCATGAAACCCATTTTGAAATTCGACCGGGTATCCAAGCAATATCCCAATGGTGTGCAGGCGCTCAAAGAGGTTTCCCTGGAAGTGACCGAAGGCGAATTTATTTCGGTGATCGGTCCTTCCGGCAGCGGCAAGTCCACCCTTTTGCGGGCGATCAACCGCTTGATTCCTATCAGCGGCGGCACAGTCTGGCTGGATGATCAAGCCATCTCGCATCAGCACGGCCGAAAGCTTCGCAATCAACGCCGAAAAATCGGCATGATCTTTCAAAACTATAACCTGGTATACAGCCTGTCTGTCTTGCAGAATGTTCTGCATGGACGGCTGGGGTATATGCACGGGCTGAAGGGTGTATTGGGCCTGTACAGCGAAGAGGATAAGCAGGAAGCCTTGAATCTACTTCAGGAACTGGGGCTCGAATCCTTCAGCTACCAGCGTGCTTCCGACCTGTCGGGCGGACAAAAGCAGCGTGTCGGCATCGCCCGCGCCATCATGCAGAATCCCAAACTGCTTCTGTGCGACGAACCCATTGCTTCGCTTGACCCTTCCAGTGCCAAAACGATCATGGAACTGCTGCATGATTTGACCCAAAAACGAAATATCTCCTGCATTGTCAATCTGCATCAGCTGGATGTTGCCTTGAAATACTCCACCCGCATCATCGGTCTTTCCAAGGGGGAAATCGTTTTTGACGGGGCTCCTGCGCAGCTGACCGATGAAGTCATTGAAAAAATCTATGGGACATCCCGTGAAAACCTGATGATTGGAGGCGCCGAGCATGACCAGACGGATACCGCTGATTGCGCGTGATGTAAAGCGGCTTTATACCGGATTTTTGATTGCAGCGGTCATCCTGTTTGCGGTATGCAGTGTTCTGACCAACTTCAGTCTTTTAGAACTCATCGCAAACGGGGATGCCTTTTGGGAATTTATCACCGAGGATTTTCTCCCTCCCGCCTTGCCGAAATCCAGCCGAATCCCCGGGATTTTGTCCAGCGTTTTGGTCACGTTGGCTTTGGCCATGTCCGCAACCACCGTTGCCGCTATTTTAGCATTCTTTGTCTCGTTATTCGGCAGTGAAAAGGTCTCTCCTTTTCCCAAGGCAGCCAAATTTGTTCGCGGATTTGCTACCTTTCTGCGCAACATTCCTGCACTCGTCTGGGCTTTCATCCTCTTTTCTTCCCTGGGTATCGGCACAGGCGTTGGCTTTGTCGCGTTATGTATCACCAGCTTTGCCTTCATGGTACGCGCTTTTGTGGAGGTCATGGAGGATGTATCCCAGGACTGCGTGGAAAGCCTGCAAGCAGTTGGCGCAACCTTTCCGCAGCGTGTTTCCCAGGCCATTCTTCCCTCCTGCTTAAGCGGGTTTCTGTCCTGGTTCCTCTATTGCGTGGAAATCAATATCCGCGCTTCCACGATCGTCGGCATGGTAGGCGGCGGCGGTGTTGGACTGACTCTGTTTTCTTACATCAAAGGCTTTCAATACGACATTGCGCTGAGCATTATTCTGTTGATTGCCGTGATGGTGATTGCTGTCGATCAGATTACCGGTAAACTTCGGAAGGAGTTATTAAAATGAATTCCAATGAAATTACTTTGAATGCCGAACGAAATCCCGTGCAAATGAAAAAACGGGCCCGCATCCCGGTCAAATGCAAACAGCGGAATCCGTTTATTCCCGCTTTTTTGGTGACGGTTGCAGCCCTATCGATTTTGAGCCTGCTCTATCTGAATATTGACTGGTGGAAAATGGCCTCCCGCCTTCCCGATGTGGGCATGGTGTTCTGGGATTTGGCACATCTCGATTTCACCGAAATCAGTTTGGTCGGCTCTTCCCTGATCGAAACGATTTCCATTGCCGTGCTCTCCCTGCTGTACAGCCTGATTTTGGGCATCCTGTTTGGGATGCTGGCCGCACGGAATGTCTTCCGCATTCTGGCGCTGTCGGCCATCATGCAATCCTTTTTCACCTTTTTACGAGCTGTGCCCACCCCGGTATGGGTGCTGCTCATGCTGGTATGTCTGGGCATGGGACCGGAAGCCGGTGTTGCCGGACTTTGTGTCCACACCACCGCGTTTTTCACAAAATCGTTTGCTCAGAGCTTTGAAAGTATCCCTGAGGAAACCATCGAAGCTTTGGAAGCAACCGGCACCAGCCGTCTGAGCATCTTTACCAATGCGATTTTGCCCGCAGCCCTGTCGCAAATCGTGGCATGGGTTGGCATGCGTCTGGAAACCAACTTTTCGGAATGTGCCATCCTTGGTATGGTCGGTGCCGGCGGCATTGGCTATGTAATCTCCACCAGTTTGCAAGGCTACGATTACGGTACGGCCGGCGTGGCAATCTTGCTTGTGTTCCTGGTTGCCTACGGCATTGAAAGAATCTTTGTCCAAATCAAGAAAAAGTTCTCCTAAATAACAGGCGGCAACGGTTTGAAACCGTTGCCGCCTGTTCCTTTTATTATGGCATTTTTCTCTGTCGCGAAATGCTCAATACGCAAAATTGGTGTGCACCCGCCAGATATTCTGCGCATATTCAGCCACTGCGCGATCGGCTGCAAACCGGCCGGAATTGGCAATGTTAATCAGGGACATATAGTTCCAATTCTCCGGCCTCTGGTACATCTGTGCCACACGTTCTTGCGCCAGACAATAGGACTCAAAATCCTTGCAGATCATAAAGCGGTCGGTACGACCCGGGCCGCCATCGATCAGGCCTGCTACCACATCATTGTAATCCACGTGATCACCAAAACCACGACGAATGTGATCGAGCACATCTTTGAGCACCGGATTGGCATTGTAGTAATCGCGCGCACAGTAAGCTCCCGATGCTGCCAAAGCCTCTGCCTCGGGCGTTTCCATACCGAAAATAAAGATATTTTCCGGACCAACCGCCTGACAGATTTCAATATTCGCGCCATCCATGGTACCGATGGTCAATGCGCCATTCATCATGAATTTCATGTTGCCGGTACCGGATGCTTCCTTGCCCGCCAGCGAGATTTGCTCGGACAGTTCTGCCGCTGGCATGATGAGCTCAGCAAGCGATACCCGGTAATCCTCGATGAAAACGACCTTCAGCTTATCGCCTACATCCGGATCATGGTTGACCATGTTGGCAATCGAATGGATGAGCTGAATGGTCTTTTTGGCAGCGGCATAGCCAGGCGCTGCCTTGGAACCAAAAATAATCGTACGGGGCACAAGCGGCGCGGAGGGATTCTTTTTGATTTGGTGGTACATGGCCATCACGTGCAGGATATTGAGCATCTGCCGTTTGTATTCATGCAGACGCTTGACCTGCACATCGAAAATCGAATCCAGATTGACTTCAATCTTGTTGTGCTCGGCGATATACGCCGCCAAACGCTGTTTGTTATGGTCTTTGATCTGCTTCAGCTGCCGCAGCAGTTTGGGGTCCGAACCAAAGTTGGAAAGCACCTGCAATTCCGAAGGATGGGTGATAAATCCATTACCGATTTTGGAACGAATCAGTTCGGTCAGCTCTGGATTGGCTTCACACAGCCAGCGACGCAGCGCAATGCCGTTGGTCACATTGCAGAACTTGGTCGAATACACCCGGAAAAGATCGGAAAAAACTTTTTCCCGCAAAATACCCGAGTGCAATTCGGACACGCCATTGACCGAGAACGAGCCCACCACAGCCAGATTGGCCATGCGCACCTGTCCATCAGCTACAATTGCCAGCTTGGAAATCCGGTCAAAATCGCCCGGATAATAATTCCACAATTCCTTGCAATACCGCTCATTGATTTCGTTGATAATCATCATCACGCGCGGCATATGTGCCTGGACGAGGTCGGTGGGCCAGCATTCCAGCGCCTCCGGCATCACCGTATGGTTGGTATAGGCAACCGACTGGGATACGTTATTCCACGCCATTTCCCAACTCATACCTTCTTCGTCCATCAGGATACGCATGAGCTCCGGAATGACCAGCGCCGGATGGGTATCGTTGATATGCAGCACATTCTTTTCTGCAAAGTTCTGCAATGTACCATACCGTGCCTTATGTTTGGCGCAAATATCCTGAATGGTCGCCGAAACCAGGAAATACTGCTGCTTGAGCCGCAGCGACTGCCCTGCCAAATGATTATCTTCCGGATATAGAACCTTGGAAATCGATTCTGCCATCGCCACTTTTTCCACTGCTTTGAGATAATCGCCGCGGGAAAAGGCCTCCATATCCAGCGCAATCGGGCTTTTGGCCTGCCACAACCGCAGCCGGGCGATATTTTCGGTGTTGTAACCCGAAATCGGCATATCATAGGGCACCGCAATGACCGGTGTATAATCGGTGTGTTCGACCACCAGGCGGCCATCTTCCCAGCGAGTTTTGACCGCGCCGCCGATCCGCACCTCGCGGGCATCGTCCATCGCAGGAATCTGCCAGGCTGCACCGGTTTCCAGCCAAGTATCCGGCTGTTCGATTTGTGCACCGTTTTCAATCTTCTGACGGAAAATACCGTTTTCATATCGGATGGAATAGCCGTTGCCTGCCATCCCCAAGGTCGCCATGCTATCCATATAACAAGCAGCCAAACGGCCTAATCCGCCATTCCCCAGTCCCGGATCGTCTTCCACTTCAAAAATATCTGCGACTTCATAACCCAGGTCTGCCAGTGCACCTTCCAAGGCTTCCTGCATCCCTAAATTGAATGCATTGTTGCGCAAAGAACGTCCAATCAGAAATTCCATGCACAAATAGTGTACTTGCCGTTCTTCATTTTCTTTGATTTTGGCCTGTGCTTCCATCATTCGTTCCACCAATTCATCCCGAATGACCATCGCACAAGCCAAATAGATCTGCTTGGCATTCGCTTCGGTCACTTCTCGGCTGAAATGACGGCGCAATTTGCCAACGATCTCCTGCTTGATTCCATTCTTGCTGTAGGTTTTTGCCATGATATCTCCGTACTTATACCCGGATATATTCCGGGCCTCCTCCTTCCAGATGCAAACGCGCGGCAAAATTCACCGCGCGTTCACGATAAACTCTTCTTTCTGCGTGTGGGCAATCAAAGAGATTGATAAATTTCCAAATATTTTTTCGCCGATGTCTTCCAGCTGAAGTCTGATTCCATGCCGCCAACAACCAGCTTCTTCCATGCCTCCTTGTTGTATTTAAAGACACCACAAGCTTCTCGAATGACATGCAGCATATCATGGGCGTTGTAGCTATGGAAGGTAAAGCCATTGCCGGTGCCCAGATAATCCACAAAAGCGGTGACTGTGTCTTTGAGACCGCCGGTCTCGCGCACGATCGGAATGGTACCATACCGCAATGCGATCATTTGCGCCAAACCGCAGGGCTCCGACTTGGACGGCATCAGGAACATATCGCTGCCGGCGTAGATTTTGCTGGCCAGTTCAGCCGAGAACATAATCGATGCCGAAATCTTGCCGGGATACCGACGCTTGGCTTCCATAAACATCTGTTCATAGCGCCACTCGCCTTTGCCCAGTACGATCAAACGAACATCCTCTTCCAGTATCTCGTCCAAAACGGCTTCAATCAGATCAAAGCCCTTATGCCCAGCAAAGCGCGAAACCATGCCAATCACCGGTGTTTCATCGGTGCCTTCCAGCCCGCACATGGCTAGCAGTTCGGCCTTATTGACTGCCTTATTTTTCAAGGTGCGTGTCGTGTAATTTTTAAACAAATACGGATCGTGCGCCGGATCAAAGGTTTCCTGGTCGATACCATTGATGATGCCATGCAACTTATAGCTGCAGTCGCGCAGAATGGGGTCCAGACCGTGTCCATAATACGGCGTTTGAATCTCTTCGGCATACGACGGCGAAACGGTTGTCACCGCATTAGATGCCACAATGGCCGCCTTCATCAGGTTGACATCGCCATCCATGGCCATGAAGCCCGAACGGTAATGCGCATCGTCAATTCCCAATACGTACTCCAGAATTTCCCGGCCATATCGTCCCTGATAGGCAATATTATGGATGGTAAAGACCGTTTTCATGCCCTGATAGTATTCCCGACCTGCAAACATCAGGTTGTAGTACACCGGTACCAATGCGGTCTGCCAGTCGTTGCAGTTGATCACATCCGGCTTAAAGTCCAAATCGGGCAGAATTTCCAGAACAGCCTTTGAGAAGAACGCAAACCGTTCGGCGTCGTCATATTCTCCATATACCTGCCCGCGTGCAAAATAATACTCATTATCGATAAAGTAATAGGTTACTTCGTCATCGGTATACTCGAATACGCCGCAATATTGGTTGCGCCAGCCAAGCTGCACATAGGCGTTTTTTAAATAGGTCATTTTTTCGCGCCATGTTGCAGGAATGGCACTATACAGTGGACAAAAAACAGCGACTTCATGTCCTTCTGCGGCCAGTGCCTTTGGCAGAGAGCCGGCAACATCGCCTAAGCCGCCAGTTTTGATAAACGGAGCCACCTCGCTGGCAACATACATGATTTTCATAAGGGTACCTCCAAACTGGAAAGCGGGATGTCCAGCAAGGGACATCCCGCCGAAAAAATATTCTGATTTTGCAGCGGGACGATTCAGTTATATCCTCGGCGGCGCTACAACGCCAGATCCAAATTATACAACCGAACTCTTCGCAATGACCACCGGATAATTTTCATGGCCCATCATTGTGCGGCCTTCCCGGATGGTAACCCCGCGATCGGTGATGATGTGTGCCAGGGATGCACCGGTCAGGATGCGACCATTTTCCATAATGATCGAATCCCGGATTTCGGCATCCTTTTCCACCAGAACATCGCGGAACAAGATGGAATTGACGACCTTACCTTCAATGTGACAGCCATCTGCAATCAAGCTGTCTTCCACCATGGCCTTATCTCCATAATATGCCGGCGACTCATCGTAAATGCGGGTATAGATCGGACGGGTGCGCATAAATACCTCGTCGCGGGTTTCCTTATCGAGCAGGTCCATGTTGGACTGGAAATAATCCTTTGCGTCTTCGATCTTGACGGCATATTCACCGAACAGATAACCACCGATCTTGCTGTCCGTGAGGGCACGGGTCAGCAGTTCACGTTCAAAGTGAATGCAGTTATGGGTGACACAATCGGCAATCAGATGGATCAGGTACTGGCGGCTCATCACATAAATGCCCAGCGCCTGATGTTTGCAGCGACTGTCATTACTATCGCCCACGCGGATGTCCACGATCTCACGGCGGCGGTTCATTTCACAATAGGTGGTGAACGGGCTTTCCTTGGACTTCTTGGTCACGACCATCGTGATGTCATTGCCGGAATTTTTATGCTGCTCCACAACGTCGTCGATCGGGATATTGGCAACAATATCGCCATCCGACAAAACCACATAATCGGCACGATTCTTTTGCAGGAAATCGATAGCACCTGCCAAAGCATCGATCTTGCCGCGGTATTCCCCAATGACCAGCGGCGATGCCTTCTTGGAGTAGCTGTACGGCGGCAGCATGGTCACGCCGCCATTTTTACGGGAAAGATCCCAGTCCTTTGCGTTGCCAATGTGATCGATGAGCGACTGATACTTGTCTTTCATCAGCATACCAACCCGGTAGATGCCCGAATTGACCATGTTGGACAGCATAAAGTCCACGATACGATACCGGCCGCCAAACGGAACCGCTGCTACGGTACGATGCTCGGTGATCTCACGCAAGTCATTATCGGTATCAAAGGCAATGATGATGCCTAATACATTTTTCATGTTCTCGCTTCCCCTCTTCTTTTAAATCATATCCGGGAGGTCTTCGCCGGCCATTTCCTTTGCGCCCAGCTTTGCGCCGCGGCCAACACGCACCTCTGCTGCGACCACAGCAACCCCCCAATTTTCGATTTCACCATCCGAGGGGCTTGCACCTACCTGCGCATTTTCACAGATACGTGCATTTTCTGCAACGATCGAATACCGTACCACAGCTCCCGGTTCGACGACGGCACCCGGCATCAAGATCGAATACTCGACCGTTGCGCCCTTGCAAATCGTTACGTCGGAGAACAGGACCGAACCGGATACATTGCCCATGATTTCACAACCTTCGGATACCAGCGAATGGGTCACCTTGGCATCCTTGCTGGTGTAATGCGGGGGTGCACCGTTGTTGCGGCCATAGATCTTCCAGCTGTCGTCGGTCAGATTCAGGCCAGACTTGGGGCTGAGCAGATCCATATTGGCTTCCCACAGGGATTCGATCGTGCCAACGTCTTTCCAGTAACCCTCAAAGCGGAAGGATACCAGTTTTTCGCCAGCATTCAGCATGGCCGGGATAATATCCTTACCGAAGTCATTGGAGGACTTGGCATTGTTTTCATCATCGATGAGATACTTGCGAAGTTTCTTCCAGGTGAAGATGTAGATACCCATGGATGCCAAAGTGGACTTGGGCTGCTTGGGCTTTTCTTCGAACTCATAGATGGTGCCATCTTCGTTGCAGTTCATGATACCGAAGCGGGAAGCTTCATCCAGCGGTACATCAATGACTGCAATCGTTGCATCGGCGCCGGTCTTCTTATGCTGCTGGAGCATTTTGTTGTAGTTCATCTTGTAGATGTGGTCACCCGACAAGATAAGCACATATTCCGGATCATACTCGTCCACAAAGCCGATGTTCTGATAGATTGCATTGGCTGTGCCCTTATACCATTCCGAAGTTTTGCCCTTCTGGTAGGGCGGCAGGATGAACACGCCGCCATTGAGCCGGTCGAGGTCCCAGGTCTGCCCTGCGCCAACATAGGCGTTCAGAGCGTGGGGTTCATACTGGGTCAATACACCCACCGTATCGATGCCCGAATTGATGCAGTTGGACAACGGGAAGTCGATGATCTTATATTTTCCGCCAAAGGGGACGGCAGGCTTAGCGACCTTTGTCGTCAGAACATAGAGTCTGCTTCCTTGCCCGCCTGCTAAAAGCATTGCAACGCATTCTTTTTTCCGATACATGATATTCTCCGTTTCTTACCCAATATTGATATTTCTTATATTGCAGTAAACACCATTTCTGGCATATACTTAACCCTTGGATTCCGGCTCTGCCTTCGTCGATTTGCGCGGGGACGCTTTTTTGGTAGTCCGCTTGGCAGTCGTCTTTTTGGTCGCTGTTTTTTTGGTGGTCTTCGCCGCCTTATCCCCAGCCGGTTCGGCTTTCACGCGACGTTTGACACGCGGTTTGCCCTTGAAATACATCACCGACAACGGCGGGATCTTCAGATCCACGATCTGCTCCATGCCGTGCATTTCTTCGGCCTTGGTGCGCTTCTTGCCATTCGTCACACCGCTGCCGCCAAATTCGACGCGGTCGGATGAGAACACTTCTTCATATGTGCCGGCATACGGCACGCCGATCTTATAACTTTCGTGATAGACCGGTGCAAAATTGACAATACAAATCAGATCGCTTCCATCCTTGGCAATGCGGCGGAATGCGATGATGTTGTTGACATTATCATCATGGGAAATCCAGGCGAAGCCCTGCCAGTCGGTATCATTTTCCCAAAGCTGCTTGTTTTCCAGATAGAATGCGTTGAGCGCCTGCACATAGGTCTGCATTTGCCGGTGGGCATCGTAGTCTAACAGCATCCAGTCCAAGCCGCGTTCTTCGCTCCATTCGGAGAACTGACCAAATTCGCCGCCCATAAACAGCATCTTTTTGCCCGGATGACCGGCCATATAACCATACAAAGCGCGCAGGGTCGCAAATTTGTTTTCATACGGATCGGGCATCTTGTCGAGCAGCGATTTTTTCCCGTGTACCACCTCGTCATGCGAAAGCGGCAGGATATAATTTTCCGAAAAAGCGTACATGAACGAGAAGGTGATCTTATCGTGCATGTCCTTCCGGAAGAACGGGTCGGCGCCGACATAGCACAGCATGTCGTTCATCCAGCCCATATTCCATTTGAAGTTAAAGCCCAAGCCGCCCATATAGCCCGGCTTGGTGACCATCGGCCAGGCGGTGGATTCCTCAGCGATCATCAGGCAGTCCGGATGATCGGTCAGAACCATCTCATTGAGCAGCCGCAGAAAATCAACGGCTTCCAGGTTTTCACGGCCGCCATAGATGTTGGGCCGCCACTCCCCTTGCCGGTTGTAGTCCAGATAGAGCATGGATGCCACGGCATCGACGCGCAAGCCGTCCATATGGAATTTTTCGATCCAGAACATGGCCGACGAGAACAGCAAATCCCGCACCGAAACCTTGCCATAGTCAAAGACACGGGTGCCCCATTCCTTGTGCTCCATCTTGAGCGGGTCGGCATATTCATACAGGTACGAACCGTCAAATTCGACTAGACCATGTCCATCCTTGGGGAAATGCGCCGGTACCCAGTCCATAATGACGCCCAGGCCGGCCTGATGTGCCTTGTCCACAAAATACATCAGGTCATGCGGTGTGCCATACCGCGAAGTTGCGGCAAAATAGCCAGTTACCTGATAGCCCCACGAGCCGTCAAACGGATGCTCGGTGAGCGGCATACATTCAATGTGGGTATACCCCATTTTCTTTGCGTAAGGGATCAGTTCATCCGCGAGCTGGCGATAGGAATAGAACGTGCCGTCTTCATACCGCTTCCACGAACCCAGGTGTACTTCATAAATGTTCACCGGCTGTTCATAGGGCGGATGCTCTTTGCGCCAATTGAGCCAGCTTTCATCCTGCCAAGTGTAGCCTTCCAAATCAAACACTTTGGATGCATTGCCCGGCCGGGTTTCCGAATGGAAACCATACGGGTCCGCCTTATCCAGTTCGTAGCCTTCCGGTGTTTCGATCGCATATTTATATGCGTCATACTGCTTGACGCCCGGGATAAACAGTTCCCATATCCCGCGATCATCGCGCTGCATGGTATGAGCCGAACGATTCCAATTGTTGAATTCGCCCATAACGGCAACGCGGACGGCATTCGGCGCAAAAACGCGGAAAACATAGCCCTCTTGTCCATCGCGGTTGTCGGGGTGCGCGCCCATGAATTCATAGGCACGGCAGTCCTTACCCGAATGGAACAACGACATATGCTCCTCCAAGTTCATGTTTTTCGCCTTTCCTTCCATGCGTTCATCTCCTCTTGAACGGGCGCCAAAATCGCCCAGAAATCATCCATTTTCTTCCTTTTGTCTGTTTTTTTGTAGCCATCGCACAGTTTATCTGATACCCACTCAACATTTACTAGATATAGTATACAACAGTCACAAAAAAATGTCCAGTAATTTCGAAAATCACTGGACATTTTTTGTTTATTTTTCTAACTCAACACCCAAAACTTAACAAACATATTTCATTTTAACCGGGCATATCCGCAAAATTTTGCTATTTCTGTGCACTTTTTCACAACTTAGCCATAGTGATAGTACACAATTTAGCCCCGGTTTTTTTGTGCCTTCTGAGTAAAAAATCGGTTGTCTGGGTAAAGTGGACGTAAACTTAGGAAACGCCCTGTAATTTCCGACGGATCATATCCAGCGCTGTCGAGGCCGCCTGATTGCGCACGCGGTCACGACCCAGCGCATTGGTGGTTTTTTTCGTCAGCAGTTCGCCCTGCACATAAACACTGATATAAACCAGGCCGACCGGTTTGTCCTCGGTCGCGCCGCCCGGTCCCGCGATGCCGGTGATGCCGACCCCAATATCGGTATCCAGCGCACGGGCCACGCCTGCGGCCATCTCCTCGGCCGTCTGCGAGGACACCGCACCATAGGCGTCCAGGGTTTCCTTCTTAACGCCGAGTAGCTTCATCTTGACTTCATTGGAATATGAGCACACGCCGCCCTTATAATAATCGGACGCGCCGGGCAGGTCGGTGATGCGCTTGCTCAGCAGACCGCCGGTGCAGCTCTCGGCGACCGATAGAGTCAGCCCCCGTTTGCGCAGTTCGTCGCCAACGACCTGTTCGAGCGAATCGACATCGACCCCATACACATCGGCACCCAGCATATCAACTACTTGAGCGACCACTGGTTCGAGCAGCTTTTCGGCTTCTTCGGTTGTGTCCGCCTTGGCTGTGACGCGCGCGAAGCACTCGGACACCTTGGCATAAGGCGCAATCGTCGGATTGGTCATGGTGGCCATCAAATCATGCAGACGATCCTCCATCGCGCTTTCGCCCAGACCAAACACCCGCACACTGTGCGAAACAATGCAGCCGCCCGCGAGCGGATACAGATAGGGCTTGGCGCACTGTTCCCACATGGGTTTGCACTCGCGCGGCGGGCCGGGCAGCATGAGCACATGCTTGCCATCTGCTTCGAAGCCGCAGCCGGGCGCCGTTCCCCAGGGGTTGTCAAACACCGTGCAGCCTTCGGGCAGCCAAGCCTGCTTTTCGTTGTTGGGCGTCATTTCGCGGCCAATCTTCTGGAAAAATTCGCGAATGCTGTCCAGCGACGGCTGGTGGAGCACCATCTTTTTACCGAATACCTTGGCCAGCGTTTCCTTGGTCAGGTCGTCGAGCGTGGGCCCCAGGCCTCCGGTAGTGATGATGATGTCCGCCCGGTCCTTGGCTTCGCGCACTGCGCGCTCCAGCCGCTCAGGATTATCCCCCACGACCGTCTGGTAATACACATTGATGCCCAGTTCACTCAGTCCCTGGGAAATGACCTGCGCGTCGGTATTGACAATCTCGCCCAGCAGGATCTCGGTGCCCACAGCGATCAGTTCTGCATTCATGATAAACCCTCCAAGTCCATGTTTTCACTTTTTCCGGCCCGGATAGATGGCTTCGGTGCCGTTTACCGCTTCTTCGACCAGCGCTTCCACATCCAAATGGGATTCTGCATCCAAAATCTTGGGCATCTTGGGTTTGGTGTTCGGATGCTTGGGCGTAAAGACCGTGCAGCAGTCTTCATACGGCAGAATCGAGGTTTCAAAGGTGCCAATCTTGCGGGCGATCTGCACGATTTCTTCCTTATCCATGCCGATGACCGGCCGGAACACCGGCAGTTCACAGACCGCACCGGTCACCGCCATGGCCGGCATGGTCTGGCTGGCCACCTGCCCCAGGCTTTCGCCGGTAATCAGGCCGCCACAGTCGTTCTGCTTGGCCAATCGCTCAGCAATGCGCATCATAAACCGCCGCATGATGAGTGTAAAGAGCTCTTCATGGCAGTTGTCGCGGATGGCTTCCTGAATCTTGGTAAAGGGCACGACCAGCAGCGGCATACGGCCGGTGTAAGCGGTCATGATCTCGGCCAGTTCGATGACCTTTTCCTTGGCCCGCTCGGAGGTATACGGATAGCTGAAGAAATGGATAGCGACCAGTTCCAGACCGCGTTTGGCCATCATGTAGCCCGCGACCGGCGAATCGATGCCGCCCGACAGCAGCATGGCCGCCCGGCCATTGGTGCCCACTGGCATGCCGCCAGCACCCGGTTCCGGTCCGGCATGCACAAAGGCGTGCGTGTCGCGGATTTCAAAATGGATGGTCAGTTCAGGGGTGTGCATATCCGGCTTCATGTGACGGTACTTGTCCGCCAGTTCGCCGCCGATGTGCTGCGACACCTGGATAGAGGTCATCGGGAACCGCTTGTCGCCGCGCTTGGTCTCCACCTTAAACGACTTGGCATCCGCAATGCGGTCGGCCAGATAGGTTTCGGCCGTCTCCTGCATGGCTTCCAGCGTCTTGTCGCACACCGCCGCCCGACAGATGAGCGCCACGCCAAAAATCTTGCGTACCGCTTCCATGGCGGCATCGGCGTCGCCTTCGTCGGCACCCCACACATAAATGACCGACTGGCGCATGCTCACCTCGCAGGGCGTCACATGCTTGAGGCGGCGCTTGATGTTTCCCACCAGCTTATCTTCGAATGTCTTGCGGTTGAGTCCCTTGAGGACGATCTCGCCGCACTTTAAAAGCAATACTTCTTTCATAATTCCCTCGTTTTTCATTTTTTAGCGCCGCAGCATGGCCGCGCCTTTTTTCAGCCCTTCGATGAGGGCATCGACATCTTCCTTGGTGTTAAACGGTGCAAAGGAAATGCGCATCGCGCTGTCAATGCGCGCCTTATCCAGCCCCATGGCCTTGAGCACCGTGCTTTCCTTGCCCTTGGCGCAGGCCGACCCGGCCGATACATAGACCTCGTCGCCTTCCAGCACCCGCAGCATCACTTCGCTTTTGCAGCCGGGCAGCGATAGATTCGCCACATGCGGCACATCGCTCAGCCCGTTCCAGACCGCCCACGGCAGTTCTTCCGAAACCCGGTTGTGCAGATATTGCCGCAGCTGTGCCACCCGTCGGACATCCTCGCCCATGCGCTCCTGCCGGACCCGGCAAGCAGCTGCCAGCGCCGCGATACCCGGCATGGGCTCAGTGCCCGAACGCATGCCGCTTTCCTGTCCGCCGCCGACCAGATAGGGCCGCAGATTGACGCCCTTTTGGATGTACAGCGCCCCAATGCCCTTGGGCGCGCCGATCTTATGACCGCTGATGCTCATCAGATGGCAGTTCCACTTTTTCGGGGTCAGCGGCACACGGAACAGCCCCTGCACAGCATCCACATGGAACAACGCTTTCGGACAGCGCCGCATAAGCTGCCGCCCCATTTCGATGACCGGCAGCAGGGTGCCGACCTCGTTGTTGACCAGCATCACGCTGGCCAGAATGGTATCGTCCCGCAGCGCGGCGGCAAAATCCTCGGCGGTCACATGGCCGCTTGCATCCGGCTGAAGGTACGTGACCGTAAATCCTTCGTCCTCCAGGCGTTTGAGTGCATTGCGGGTCGCCGCATGCTCAATGGCCGTCGAAACGATATGCTTGCCCAAATGGCGGTTTTTAAAGGCCGCGCCAAAGATGGCGGTATTGATCGACTCGGTGCCGCCCGAAGTGAAGGTGATCTCATTCGGCTGGGCGTTTAAAGCAGAGGCGACCGCCTCCCGGCTGTCCTTGAGCAGACGGGCTGCTTCGATGCCCAGCCGGTGCTGGCTCGACGGATTGCCGAACCCCTCCGCCATGGCGTCCATCGCAGCGCGCGCCGCTTCGGGCAGCACGCGGGATGTGGCCGAATTATCCAAATAATGCATTTGATTTCATGCCTTCCTTTGTGTTTTCTTTTGGTTCTTATTATAGCAGTCATCCGCAGCGCTGTCACCCACATTTTTTACGAACTTACATTGAAACAGGGCGAAAAATGTGATATAATGCCTTTGTGTGTATCACACATACATGCAAAATGCACAGTGATGATTTTCCACTGTTTATTGAAAGGGGCAACTTTTTCATGCCGGGCAAAGTAATTTTGGGCGCCCAGTGGGGCGACGAAGGAAAAGGCAAATTCATCGATATCTTCGCGGCCAAGGCCGATCTGGTCGTACGCAGCCAGGGCGGCAACAACGCCGGCCATACCGTTGTGGTCGATGGCGAAAAATACAAACTTCAGCTTATCCCGTCGGGTATCCTCTATCCGAACTGCGTCAATGTCATCGGTCCCGGTGTAGTCGTTGACCCGCGCAACGTTCTCAAGGAAATCGATACCCTGGCGACGCAGGGCGTATCGACCGACAAACTGTTCATCGACGCCCGTTGTCACTGCATCCTGCCGTGGCATCTGGAACTGGACGCCCTGTCGGAAAAGGCACGCGGCGCAGGTGACATCGGCACCACCAAAAAGGGCATCGGCCCGACCTACATGGACAAGGCCGAGCGCATCGGCGTACGTATGCACGACTTTGTCGGCGAACGCTTTGAAGAAGCTATGCGCGAAGCGTGCGAGCGTAAGAACAAGGTCATCACCGGCGTATACGGCGGCGAACCCATCGACATCGAAGCCGTTCTGGCCGAATACAAGGGCTATGCCGACCGTCTACGCAGCCATGTGACCGACACCACCATCATGACCTGGGATGCGGTCAAGAATGGTAAGTTCGTCCTCTTTGAAGGCGCACAGGGCACCCTGCTCGACCTCGATATGGGCACCTATCCTTATGTTACCTCTTCCCATCCGATCGCGGGCGGCTGCTGCATCGGTTCGGGTGTTGGTCCGACGGCCATCACCGACATCATGGGTATTTTCAAGAGCTATACCACCCGCGTGGGCAAGGGTCCCTTCCCCACCGAATTGTTTGACGAAACCGGCGACTATATCCGCAACGCCGGCGGCGAATTTGGCACGGTCACCGGCCGTCCGCGCCGTACCGGCTGGTTTGACGCGGTCATTGCCCGCTATGCGGTACGTGTCAACGGTCTGACCGAAATGGTCATCAACAAGATCGACCCGCTGCGCGGCCTGCCCAAGCTGAAGGTCTGCGTTGCGTATGACTACAAGGGCGAGCGCATCACCGAGTTCCCGGCAAACTTTGCCGATCTCGAGCACTGCACCCCGATTTACGAAGAATTCGACGGCTTCGATGAGGACATCACCGGCTGCCGTTCGTTCGACGAACTGCCGCAGACCGTTCAGAACTATATCCGTGAACTGGAGCGCATTTGCGGTTGCAAGATCACCATGCTGGGCGTTGGTCCGGCGCGCGATCAGGTCATGCCGATCGACATCTAAGTCAAAATCCAACCAAACACCAGGAAGAAAACTTCCTGGTGTTTTCTTTTGCTTTCTTTTCAAGTTAGCTATTGACAACTCTTGTTAGCCGTGGTAAACTCTTAACCGTAATCAAGAAGTTAGGTTGCACTAACCGAAAGGAAGAGACATATGGCAGGCATGATGCTTTCATTTTTGGACCCCGGTAATACCGGACGAATCGCCCGGATCAGCGGAAAAGATGACGTACGGCAATACCTTTCCAATCTGGGCTTTGTTGCCGGAGCAAAGGTCACCGTTGTTTCCAAGCTGTCGGGCAATCTGATTTTAAAGGTAAAAGACGCGCGCATTGCCATTGACCAAGGCATGGCGCGCCGCATCTTCGTAGAGGAGGAAATGGAATGAAGACTTTACGTGCAGTAAAGCCAGGGGACACGGTAACCGTGAAAAAGCTGCATGGCACCGGCGCGACACGCCGCCGCATCATGGACATGGGGCTCACCCGCGGCACCGAAGTGTATGTGCGCAAGGTCGCCCCGTTGGGTGACCCGGTGGAGGTCAATGTCCGCAGTTATGAACTGAGCCTGCGCAAGGCTGACTGCGAAATGATCGAAGTCGAATAAGCGGCACAGGGTTCAAAAGACAGACGAGGAGGATCGACATGAATTTAAAAATTGCCCTAGCCGGCAATCCGAACTGTGGTAAAACCACCATGTTCAACGCATTGACCGGCAACAACCAGTATGTCGGCAACTGGCCGGGCGTGACGGTAGAAAAAAAGGAAGGCAAACTCAAAGGTCATAAGGACGTCATCATCCAGGACCTGCCGGGCATCTATTCCCTTTCGCCGTACACGCTGGAAGAAGTCGTTGCCCGCAATTATCTGATCGATGAAAAACCGGACGCGATTTTAAACATCGTGGATGCTTCCAACCTGGAACGCAACCTGTATTTGACCACCCAGCTCATTGAACTTGGTGTTCCTACGGTAGTCGCACTGAATATGATGGACATCGTCAACAAGCGCGGCGACCAAGTCGACGGCGCGAAATTGGCCAAAGCATTGGGCTGTAAAGTGATGCAGACCAGCGCGCTCAAGGGTGAAGGCTGCAAAAAGGCTGCCGAAGAAGCCATGGCACAGGCTTCGGCTGGGACCCGCCCGATATACTGCCGGTTTGACGACAAGCTGGAAGATGTTCTGCGTGAAATCTCGTCTTTGGTCGAAGATGTCGTCGATGCCCGCAGCTTACGCTGGTTCACCATCAAGCTGTTCGAGCGCGACGAAAAGGTGATGGAACGCTTCCATTTCTCGTCCGATGTATCGTCCCACATTGAATCCCTCATTGCACAGGCCGAGGAGGATTTTGACGACGATGCCGAATCGATCATCACCAACGCACGCTATGCCTGCGTTTCGCAGATGATTCAAAGTTCCCTGAAAAAGAAATCCAACACCCGTCTTTCCACCTCCGACCGCATTGACCACATTGTCACCAACCGCATTTTGGCACTGCCCATCTTTGCGGCTGTGATGTGGGCGGTCTACTATATCGCCATCACCACGGTGGGCACTTTTGCAACCGAGTGGACCAACGATGTCCTGTTTGGCGAGATCGTTCCCAATGCGGCAAACAGTGTGCTCGATGCTATCGGCTGCGCTCCCTGGCTGCATTCGCTGATCGTAGATGGCATTATCGCGGGCGTCGGCGCAGTGCTTGGTTTTGTGCCGCAGATGCTGGTTCTGTATGTCATGCTGGCCATTTTGGAAGACTGCGGCTATATGGCGCGTGTGGCCTTCATTATGGACCGTATCTTCCGCCGCTTCGGCCTGTCGGGTAAGTCCTTCATCCCGATGATGATCGGCATGGGCTGCGGCATTCCGGGCGTTATGGCATCCCGTACCATCGAACAGGACCGCGACCGCCGCATGACAGTCATGACCACGACCTTTATCCCCTGTGGCGCCAAGTTACCCATCATCGGCCTGATTGCGGGCGCGATTTTCGGCAACGCCGGTTGGGTCGCCTGGTCGGCGTACTTCATCGGCGTGGCAGCCATCGTCATTTCGGGTATCATCCTCAAAAAGACCCGCATGTTCGCCGGCGAACCGGCGCCCTTCGTGCTCGAACTGCCCGCATACCATGCTCCCACGGTTGTCAATGTACTGCGTGCGACCTGGGAACGCGGCTGGTCGTTCATCAAGAAGGCTGGCACCATCATTCTGCTGTCGACCATTGTTCTGTGGTTCCTGCAGACCTATGGCTTTGAAAATGGTACATTCACCGCTGTTTCTGAGATCGACAACTGCTTGCTCGCTTCGATCGGCAATGTGATTGCTCCCATCTTTGCTCCGCTTGGTTGGGGTCACTGGCAGGCGGCGGTAGCATCGATCACCGGCCTGATCGCCAAGGAAAACGTCATTGCAACCTTTGGCCAGACCTATCACTTTGCGGGCGAACTGGCCGAAAATGGCGACGAAATCTGGTCTTTGGTTGCCCGTGACTTTACTGCGGTGTCGGCGTACTCCTTCATGGTCTTCAACCTGCTGTGCGCACCGTGCTTTGCCGCGATGGGCGCCATCAAGCGTGAAATGAACAACGCCAAGTGGACAGCATTCGCCATTTCTTATCAGTGCGTCTTTGCCTACACCATTGCCCTGATGATCAACCAGTTCGGTCTGCTGTTCACCGGTGGCGGCTTTAGCCTCGGCACGGTTGCCGCGATTGCTGTTTTGATTGCTTACCTCTACCTGCTGTTCCGCAAACCGCAGCAGGCTTCTACCGAAACCCTGCGCTCGGTTGCAGCCGGTGCTCGGGTATAAAAAATCTTTGTTTGGAAAGGATGGTTCTTATGGGTACCGCTATCGTTTGTGCGGTGCTGATTGTGTGCATCGTGCTCGCGGTCCGCAGCGTTCGCAAATCCCACAAATCGGGCGGCTGCGGCGGTGGATGCAGCGGTTGCAGCTCCTGCAGCTCCTGCCATCCAGACCACAAATCTTAATTTCGCTCATACGATTTTCTTAATTGTTCTTCCTATCGAAAACGGCGCCGGAAAAATCCGGCGCCGTTTTCATTGCTCGCGGTCCCAAATGCGTTCCACTTGCTCGCAGATGCCGCTGGCTGGATCGATCGTAAAGACCGCACCGCCCAGTGCGCACTCCCCTTCTGCAGTTTGAAAATACTCGGTCAAATCGCCGCGGAACATGGCAATCGACTGCTCGGGCTTGACGCCCAAAACCGACCAGATCGGGCCAGTCATCCCGATGTCGGTGATATATCCGCTCCCCTTGGGGTTGATGCGTTCATCCGCCGTCTGAACATGCGTATGCGTACCATAGACCGCGGCGCAGCGGCCATCCAGATAAAACCCCATGGCAATCTTTTCGCTGGTGGCCCCAGCGTGGATTTCACAGATGGCGACATCGTATTGCCCCTGATTCTGCTTGAGGATACGGTCGACAGCCAGAAACGGATTGTCCGGCCCAAAGGCCATCTCACACCGGCCGATCAGGTTCATCACCAACACCCGCCATCCGGCAGCGTCATAAACCCCCCAGCCTTCGCCGGGAAGCTGCGGCGCCAGATTGGCCGGGCGCAGAATATAGCAGTTTTCCTCCAAATACGGGACGATCTGCCGCTTGTTCCACACATGGTTGCCCAGCGTAATGACATCGGCACCCGCATCAAAAATATCGTCTGCCTGGGCGGGAGTGATACCAACGCCCGAGGCGTTTTCCCCATTGACGATCACCAAATCGGCCCCATACTGCCGCTTGAGTGTCCGCAGCCGGCGCTGCAAATATTGCAGACCCGGTTTGCCGACCACATCGCCGACTACAAAAATTTTCATCTCCATTCCTCCAAAAAGGCGGACAAGATTGGATCTTGTCCGCCTCGTTTGCGCTTTTCCTCTTAATCGAACAGCGTGGAAACCGAAGTTTCCTCGTAGATGCGTGCAATTGCCTCAGTGAATACCGGTGCAACATTGAGGATATTGATCTTGTCGATCTGCTTGTCCTGCGGCAGCGCAATGGTGTCCAGAAGGGTCAGCTCCTTGATCGGGCTGTTCTGGATGCGCTCGATGGCCGGGCCAGACAGTACGCCGTGCGTTGCACAGGCGTAGATCTCGGTCGCGCCACCCTTTTCGACCAGCGCATTGGCTGCATGCACCAGAGTACCTGCGGTATCGATCAGGTCGTCGATGAGCAGGACGCGCTTGCCCTTGACGTCACCGATGATGTTCATAACCTCGGAAACATTGGCCTTCGGACGACGCTTGTCGATGATGGCCAGCGGCAGGTCAAGCTTTTCGGTGAACTTACGCGCACGATTGACCGAACCTAAGTCAGGGGATACGACGACCACATCGTCACGCGCCACGCCGAATTTGCCCGCCATATGCGGGATGAGCACCGACGAACCCAGCATGTTATCCACCGGGATGTCAAAGAAGCCCTGAATCTGCGTTGCATGCAGATCCATGGTCAGAACACGGTCTGCGCCTGCGGTTGTAAGCAGGTTCGCGACCAGCTTGGCCGAGATCGGATCACGGGCCTTGCTCTTACGGTCCTGACGGGCATAGCCGAAGTACGGAACCACTGCCGTGATGCGGCCAGCCGAAGCACGGCGGCAGGCATCGATCATAATGAGCAGTTCCATCAGGTTGTCGTTGACCGGCTCGCAGGTCGACTGGACGAGGAATACGTCCGAACCGCGCACCGTTTCCGAAATGGAGATCGAAATCTCGCCGTCCGAGAATGTGCCGATGGTCGCCTTGCACAGCGACAGGCCCAGCGCGGATGCGATCTGCATGGCCAGTGCCGGATGGGAACTGCCTGCAATGATCTTGATGTTTTTACCGTGAGAAATCATGGTTTCAATACCCCCTGCATATTGCAATACTTTTCTTCATGATAGATTTCGGCTTTATTTGTCTTTCTTGGCCGCCATACGTGCCCGGCGGGCATCGTTCCAGCCATCGATGTTGGTCTGCCGCGACCGGGCGACCGTCAGGGCGCCGTCGGGCACATCCTTGGTCACCGTGGTGCCGGCTGCGGTAAAGACGCGGTCGCCCAGCGTGACCGGAGCCACGAGGTTGGTGTTGCAGCCGATGAAGCAGTCGTCGCCGATGATGGTCTTGCTCTTGACATAACCGTCGTAGTTGACAACCACCGTGCCGCAGCCAAAGTTAACCCGCTCGCCCACTTCGGCGTCGCCGATATAGGTCAGATGGCTGACCTTGGTGCCGTTGCCGATCTGCGCCTTCTTCAGTTCCACAAAGTCGCCGATGCGGGTATGGTCGCCCACCTGGCAACCCGGACGAATGTACGCAAACGGCCCTACCGTTGCATCCGCACCCACGCTGGATTCGTAGACCTGCGAATTGTTGACGCTTGTGCGCGCGCCAATCTCCGCCTTCTCCAGGATGGTATTGGGGCCAATGGTCGCGCCCTCGCCGATCTTGCTGCCCGGACGAATCAGGCAGCCGGGCAAAATGACCGCGCCTGCGCCGATCTCGGCATCGGGTGCGATAAACGTGCCTTCGGGGGCAAAAATCTGCACGCCGTTGGCGATGTGCGCCAAGTTGATGCGCATGGTCAGGTCCTTTTGTACCTGATATGCGCTTGCACCGTCCACCACTTCGGTTACCGCCGGCAGGGTGCAGGTGTCGCACAAGCCGCCCTTTGCGGCGATCTTGGCAACTGCATCAAACAGGGACTGCGCCTCATCCAGTACGTCCCGCAGGGCCTCGGTGCGGAACAGTACGGCATGCAGGGCCTTGGGACCATGTCCCTGTCCAACGCCGCAAACCTGTGCATTGGCATCGGTCAGCACCGACTGGGTGCCAGCCGTGCCGGAGCAGCACAGCAGGGTGGCTGCATTGCCGCATGCCAGATGCTGAATGGCGGCACGTGCAAAGTCGGCTGCCGTCAGTTCGGGCATGGGCGCTGCGATCAGAAGCACATAGTCCGTATCATCCGGCAAAGAGACCGCATGCAGCGCCTCTGCTTCCCCGGCAAAGGGGGTTTCCCCTACCGGGCAAAGGGTTTTGACCGGGGCGAACAATTCGTTCGTCAACTCGTCCTCCATCCACTTGGCTGCGCTCGAAAACAGGACCGGACGTGCAAAGTTGCACATGCCGTCGGTTCCGGGCACGCCGTTTAGGAAAATCGTCGTTACATCACTCATTTGAGAATTTCCTTCCCGTCTATGACTTGGTGCTTTTTACCGCACCACAGTATAATTCAAGTTAATTATACTATATCATTCCCCAAAAATCATCAGCAATTTAAGAAAATTTCCCCGCCCCTTGCACGATTCCTTTTGACACGATATAATAAATGCAGACGATTTTTGTGATTTCTCGGCAGCCGTGCCATGGAGTGCGCCGGCTGCCGCTTCATTTTGGAGGAAACCCATGAATTTATCTTCGCTTTTGCTGCCCGAAGGCGAATTTCGTGTCATCCGCTGCGATATTGCCGACAAAATCCTCGCCTGCGGCGATGGGGACAGCGCCCTGCTCTACCTCTATGCCCTGCGGCGCGGAGAGGGGCTGGACGAAAAGACCGCCATGCGCGACCTGCGCTTTTCCAAAGAGCGGTTCGACCGTGCGCTCTTTACCCTGACCAGCCTGTCCATCCAGGAGTCGGCCCCCACGCCCCCGGCACCTTCGGAAAAGCCGCGCTATACGGCTTCCGAATTGCGGCAAGCCCGTGAAAACGATCATAAATTCGCGGCCGTCTGCGCGGCGGCCGAAGATACGCTCGGCCAGTTCCTATCCGAATCCCAGGTGCGCAGCCTGTATTTGATCTATGACCATCTGGGTCTGCCGGCCGAGGTCATCATCGAGCTGCTCAGCTATCTCAAGCGCGACCGGGGCACGGTGCACCGCCGCGACATCGAGCGCGAAGCCTACCTTTGGTCGGATATGGGGATTTATACATATCAGCAAGCGCAGGCATACCTCTCCCGAGTGGAGGCCGAAAAGCCGCTGATGGACGCCATGTTCCAGGCCATGCACATCATTGGCCGCGAACCGGTGGCCGCCGAACGGCAATTTGTATCCGCCTGCATCGAAAAAGGGTTCCCGCCCGAAACCGTTGCGCTGGCGATGCGGCGCATGGAACAGAACATCGGCAAATTCAGCCTGAATTATTTGAAAAAGATCTTGTTGCTGTGGCATGAAAAGGGCGTCCACACGGTGGCCGAAGTCACGGCGCTGGAACCCGAAAGCGACCGCCGCGGCGCAGCATCCCCCGCACCGGCGGCATCCCCTGCCGGTGCGACCCCGCCCGGCCAGCTGGAAAGCTGGGAAAAAGAATGGCTCGAAGAAGTCGAGCGCCGCAAACGTGCCCGCGCCAAGGAGGATTGACCGATGGCATACGACAAACAGATCCTATCCGACCTGCTGCGTGAAATGGAAGCCCGGCGCGAAGCGCGGTCCCGTCTGCTGACTGAGCGCCGGCAGGAGGTCTATGACCGGGTGCCCCGCATCCGCCAGATCGACGAAACGCTGCGCGGCACTGCTGCTGCGGTCTTGCGCGCAGCGCTGGAAACCGGCGACGACCCGACAGCTGCCGTCGAACGCCTGCGCGAGCAGAATCTGGCTTTGCAGCGCGAACGGGTGCGCCTGCTGACTGAGGCCGGACTGCCGGCAGATTTTCTGGATGACAAGCCCGATTGCCCGTTGTGCGGCGATAACGGGTATGTTGGCGCCGAACCGTGTACCTGCCTGAAAACCCGGTATGCCAAGCGCCTGACCGAGCAGTTGTCCACCATCCTGCCCATCGCCGATCAGAACTTCGAAGCCTTCCGGCTGGATTACTATTCCGATGTGCGGGACAGCCGCCTGGGGCTTTCCCCCCGCGAGAATATGGAGGCCAATCTGGACCTTTGCGCCGAATATGCCCACCATTTTTCGGCGCACTCCCCCAACCTGCTGCTCTTTGGGTCAGCCGGACTGGGCAAGACCTTCCTGTCCACCTGTATTGCCAAGACCGTGTCCGAGCGCGGTGCTTCGGTGGCCTATGATACGGCCATCCATGTGCTGGGCAGCTATGAAACAGTCAAGTTCGGCGGGCCGGACGCCGCGGAAGCACAGCACGCCATCCGCAAATATGAACATGCCGATCTGCTCATTTTGGATGACCTGGGCACCGAACTGGCGACCGCCTTTACCACTTCGGTCTTTTATTCGCTACTCAACACCCGCCTGATGGCGCGGCGTCCCATGATCATTAACACCAATTTACAGCCCAACGAGCTGGAAAAGCGGTATTCAGCAGCGGTTGCCTCTCGTTTGCTCGGAGAATTTACCCATTTGCGCTTCTTTGGTGAGGATATTCGCCAGATCAAACGCCGCGGCGGACCGCGTTCATAATTTCGCCGTTTCTTTGCTAAATTTTCTTTACAACTCGTTCATAACTTATTCACACATTCGCAGGACTTTCACGGTATACTTAACTCATCAGCAAGGGAACAGGTCAACCCGAACTGATAAACAGAATGCCGACTTTTTCTGTTATTATTTTGAACCCCCCTTTATTTACCCCCCTACTGTTTATTTTGTGAAGAATGCGAATCAAAGCCCGCTCGAAAGAGCGGGTTTTGGTTTTGTGTGCAAACTCTGGCGCGATTTTGCACAAATTTCAACGGCCATTTACCCAAATTGCCTTTTTCTATGATATAATAAACTATCATATCCAAAGGAGCCCCATCCATGCTGACCATTGTACATCTCGCCGACCTTCATCTCGGCGCTTCTTATTCGTTCCTCTCCGCAGAAAAAGCTGCCATTGCCCGCGAAAGCCAATTCACCGTCTTGCAGCATGCCATCGATTATGCGAACTCCCAGTTTGCCAACGCGGTCCTGATTGCAGGCGACCTGTTTGACCAGCCCAAACCGCCTTCGGAAATCGTCAAGCGCACGTTTTCCATTCTCTCGCAAGCACACTGCTGTGTGCTCATCTCCCCCGGCAACCACGATTACCTGTGTGCAGACAGTCCCTATCTGACCGCCCAGCGCCCCGAACAGGTTTATGTCTTTACATCGCCCGTGCTGACCTCTTTCCCGATCAGCGACCGCGCGGTTGTATGGGGTGCGGCCTTTTGTGACCAAGGTGCTTCCATCCCGCTCGACGTGAAACTGGTGGAGGACCGTCCCAATCTGCTGCTTGTACACAGCGATTTGAAAACACACAGCGGCTACAATCCTCTGACGGCGGCGGACCTCAAAACCAGCGGTTTCCTGTATGCCGCGCTGGGTCACAACCACGAATACAGCGGCATGCGGCGCGCCGGCAATACGGTTTATGCCTGCCCAGGCAGTCCGGTCAGCGTCGGCACCGACGATACCGGCCGCAAGGGATTTTTGTTCGGTCAGCTCGCCGAAGAACTCAAATTCCGCTTTATTCCGAGTGGCGGCTTTGAATGCCATTCCTACAAGATCGATTTCACCACCCTGGCCAGCGACCGTATGCTGGAGCAGGCTCTGACCGCGCTGGTGCCGAAAAATCATGATAAGGTCTGCGCTTCGGTCGAACTGGTCGGGGAACGCAGCTATGAGCCCAATTTCCCGGCGCTCCGGCAGGCGCTGGATGCCGTTTTTCTGCACGCCCAGCTCACTGACCACACCACCACCCGGCGCAGCGTCTGGCGGTATCTGAACGATGACGATTTGCGCGGCGGCGTCACTCGCAGCTATCGCGCCAAGATGGATGAAGCGGTCAGCGAGGAGGAAAAATCCCGTCTGATGCTCTCCCTGCGCTATGCGCTGGCTGCGCTGGACGGGGACGCCCTCCCCTCGTTTGACAACAACGCATCGGGCAATATAATTTAAAATGTTCCCGATACACGGGCTGCACTTCGGTGCAGCCCGTTTTTTCGTGTTCAAAAAACCGTTACAGGTTGTTCATCATATGAACACCGTTTCTCCCCCAAAGTCTCCAAAATCCCGTCTATAATAAAAGAAAAACCAGCGGACCCAAGCGCTGGTCGGAAAACTCCAAGGAAAGGGCTGGATTTTTTTGCGATTTCTTCTTGCTGAGGACGAACGCTCTCTTTCCCGGGCGCTCGTCGCAATTCTCCAAAGGGACGGTTACATTGTCGATACCGCGTACGATGGCGAACAAGCACTCACTCTCTTATCCACCGGCAACTATGACGGTGTGGTTTTGGATATTATGATGCCCAAATTGGATGGCATCCAGGTTTTAAAGCATCTGCGGGACAGAGGCGACCGCACCCCGGTCCTGCTGCTAACCGCCAAATCGGAAATCGACGATAAGGTGCTGGGGCTGGACAGCGGCGCCAACGATTATTTGACCAAACCGTTCTCTACCCGTGAACTTTTGGCGCGGGTACGCGCCATGACGCGCGGGCAGTCTGCTTCCAACGATTCGGTTTTGCAGTTTGGCAACATTTCACTCGACCGCACGACCTTTTCCCTCTCCTCCCCGACCGGAAGCTTTCGGCTGGCCAACAAGGAATTTGCCATGCTGGAATTGCTGCTTTGCAACGCAGGCCATCCGATCACATCCCAACGCTTTTTAGAGCGCGTATGGCAGGAAGATGCCGAAGCGGAGGTCGTTTTGATTTACATTTCCTATCTTCAGAAAAAACTGGACGCTTTGCATGCTGATGTATGTATTCAGGCCACCGAGCCGGACAGCTATATTTTGGAGGGCTGCCCATGATCAAAAAGCTGCGGATCAAACTCATCTTGGCATCCATGTTTTCACTGGTTGTAGTCTTATTTGTGATCGTCGGCGGCATCAATATATTGAACATTTTTCAAGTAATCCAAAGAGCAGATATGGTGCTGGATATTTTGGAAACCCATGAAGGGCAGCTCCCGAAACTCAGCAACTTATTAGACGAAGAGGGAGATCCCGCCTATACTTCTCCGGAAATCCCCTATGAATCGCGCTATTTTTCAGTGCTGCTCACCGAAGATGGAGTCGCATTGGCGACAGATACTGAGCAGATTGTCGCAATCGACCGTGAAGATGCCATTGACTTTGCACAGGATGTCTTGGTGCTCGGCAAGGAACGAGGATTTGTAAACGATTACCGCTATACGGTCCGCGAAGAAAGCAATGGTATCCGTATCATTTTTCTCGACTGTGGCCGCTGGCTTGATACCTGCCGGGGCTTCCTGCTTTCCAGTCTGTGCATTTCCCTGCTGGGCTTGGCGGCGGTTTTGGTACTCATCACCCTGCTTTCCAGCCGCATTGTCAAGCCGGTATCCGATAGTTACGAAAAACAAAAACGATTCATCACCGATGCCGGACATGAAATAAAAACCCCGCTTGCGATCATCGATGCCGATGCCGGTCTGATCGAAAGTGAAAGTGGAAAAAGTGAATGGCTGGATGATATTCAACTGCAAGTCCGCCGCCTGACCGAGCTGACCAACGACCTGATCTATCTGGCCAAAATGGAGGAGTCCCACGATCAACTGATTTTGATCGATTTTCCCATTTCTGATCTGGTCGAGGAGTCGGTACGTTCGTTCCAGGCTTTGGCCAAAAAGCAGAACAAAACTTTTCGCAGCCAAATCCAGCCGCTGTTGTCGCTGCACGGAGATGCCAAATCGATCGGGCAGCTGATTTCCATCCTACTGGATAATGCGGTCAAATATTCGGAAGAAAACGGAGAAATTGCCGTGCGTCTGGAAAAACAGGGCCGCACGATTCGGCTTTCGGTTTTCAATACCACACCGTCTATTGCCAAATCTGATTTGGACCATCTGTTTGATCGTTTTTACCGCACCGATAAATCCCGCAATTCACAGACCGGCGGCTATGGCATCGGGCTTTCCATTGCCAGTGCTGTTGTGGCTGCCCATAAGGGAAAAATTGCGGCCAGTTCCAAGGACGGCAAATCGTTGGAGATCACCGTAACACTTCCCGCCTGACAGAAAGGATACCCCATTTGCTATGACATTTGAAGATTTCTATGGCCCAGCGCTTGAACGGCTGCAAGCCGCCGAACAACAACTGACCGATTGTGTGGCCCGTTTTCCAGATGACCGGGAAGGAACCGATTTGCATGCTGTCCTATACTGCAAATCGCGCATCAAGTCCCCGGACAGCATGATTCGAAAATTGGAACTGCACGAGCTGCCCACCGACTGCGACACCGCGCTGGCCGAAATGCACGACACGGTCGGTGTACGGGTCATCTGCTCTTTTGTCGATGACGTATACCGCGTCGCAGGCTGGCTGTCCCAGCAGCCTGAACTGCATGTGACCACCACCAAAGATTATATCGCCTATCCCAAGCCCAACGGCTACCGCAGCTTGCATCTGATTTTAGAAATTGCCGACGGACCGGGAAAAGGCCTGTCGGCCGAAATCCAGCTGCGCACCATTGCCATCGATTTTTGGGCCAGCTTGGAGCATCAGATCAAATACAAACATACGGTATCTCACGAAGCGCTGGTGCGGTCGGAACTCAAACGCTGCGCCGATGAAATTGCCTCGGTCGATCTGTCCATGCAAACCATCCGCGAACTACTCGCCCAGAGTTTTTAACTGGCTACGGCAAAAATGAAGATCCGGACGGGTCGATGAAGCCATTGCCAAAGACTTCATTGGTGTCCGCAATCATCACAAACGCCTCGGTATCGATATGATGCACCGCCGTACGAATTTTGTAGGCTTCCACCCGAGAACAGGCGCAAAACAAAATCTGCCGGGCTTCGCCGGTATAGCAGCCCACAGCCGGACACATCGTAGAGCCTCGTCCGCACGCCTGATTGATATGTCGGGCCACCAGCGGTCCTTTGGCTGTGATGACCAGAATCAGGCGGCCTGCCCCAGCCCCGCGCAGCGCTTTGTCAATGACTAGTGAAGTAGCTGCGGTTGCAATCAGGCCATATAGTACCGCATCCACGCTGCCAAAGACCGGCCAGCCGAGCAGAATGATAATGACATCAACCGTCATCGTCACGGCGCCGACCGAAAGATGCGGATGCCTGGCTTTGATGGACAAGGTCAAAAAATCAGTCCCGCCCGAAGAAGAACCGCGGCGATAGAGCAGCGCCAGTGCCAGCCCTAAAAACACACCCGAATACAGTGCCGCCAGCAGCCGGTTACCCGTATACGGCGGGACGCGCACAAACACAACATCCAAAAACAGCGTGCAAACGATCATGCTGCCCAGGGTTTTCTTTAAAAACCGGAATCCTAAAAACCGATAGCTAATCAGCATCAACGGCACATTGAGCACCAGCACAGTCAAGCCAATCGGCAGGCCCCAAAGATGATTGACAATCAACGCCAAACCGGATAAGCCGCCCGGTGCAAAGCCAGCCATTTTGGCAAAGGTATCGATACCTATGGCATACAACGCGCCGCTGATGCAATCCACCAGAAAATTCATCGCCCACACGCGAAAACGCTTCATCGTTTTTTCCCTCCTTTTCTCTCTCTCCGAAAGGCCACCCTCGCGGTGGCTTTTCCTATGGCTTTCAGTTTGCCCCAGAAGCAACCGAACATACTGGGATTTGGCAAAACAGACAGGAAAGGAGCCAATCGTTTGATGATTTTGTGAAGTTTATGATTTGTTGCCTGCGGGCAGGGCTGGTATAATGATAAATCGAGAGAAAAAACGGAAAGGACTCTGCATCATGAAGGATCTCACCAAAGGTTCGCCAGTCCCCCTGATCCTGACGTTTACCATACCGGTCTTGCTGGGCAATCTGCTCCAGCTTCTGTACAATTTGGCCGATACCCGCATCGTTGGATCGTTTTTAGGCGAACAGGCACTCGCCGCGGTTGGTGCCACCAACCCCTTAAACAATCTGCTGATCGGTCTGCTGGTTGGCCTGACCAATGGTTTTGCCATCCTGACGGCGCGCTGCTTTGGCGCCAAAGACCGGGACGGTGTGCGCCGGTCGATCGGCGCTATTTTTGTGCTGGCTGGTATCACAGCCATCGCGCTGACGGTCGTGGGACTGTGCCTTTTAAAACCCATCTTGCAATTGCTCAATACCCCGGCCGATTTGCTTGACCTGTCTATGGACTATTTCCGCGTTATTTTACTGGGTACCATTGCGACCATGTTTTATAATGTGTGCTCCACCGTATTGCGCGCAGTCGGCGACTCGATCACGCCCCTGTTGTTCCTGATGCTGTCAACGACCCTTAACGTTGGACTCGACCTGCTTTTTGTGGGCCCGCTCGGTCTAGGCGTTCCCGGTGCAGCCCTGGCAACCGTACTGGCACAGCTCGTTTCGGTTTTGCTTTGTCTGCTGGTTATGCGGCGGCGATTTGCGGAAATCTGGCCGAAAAAAGCCGATTTCCATGTTTCCGCTCAACTGGCTGGCCAGCTGTATGGTACCGGAGTTTCGATGGCGATGATGTATTGTTTGGTCAACATCGGCTCGGTCATCCTGCAAGGGGTCATCAATACGTTTGGTACCGACACCATTGTGGCGCATACGGCTGCCCGCCGATTGACCGAACTGTTTATGCTCGCCTTTTCGGCGTTTGGTGTCACCATGGCCACCTATTGCAGCCAGAATTTCGGAGCGCAAAAACCAGCCCGCATCCGGCGCGGCCTGCGGGCTACCCTGCTGATGGCTTGGAGTTTCTGCCTGATCGTTGTAGTGGTCACATATTTGTGTGCCCCGCAGCTTGTCTATCTGGTCACCGGTAGCCGCAAACCGGAAATTTTGGATACTGCGGTTTGGTATCTGCGGGTAGATACGTTGTTTTATTGGGTCACGGCGGCGATCAGCATCCTGCGCAATGCCTTGCAGGGCATTGGCGACCGCATGACACCGCTCATCTCCAGCGGCATCGAACTGCTTGGCAAAATCGCCGTAGTGTTGTTCCTGACGCCGCGCTTGGGATATTTCGGCATCATTTTGGCAGAACCACTTGTGTGGGCGGTCATGGTCATCCCGCTTGTGGTGCAAACCCTGCGGCAGCCCCGCTTCCGCGGTCCGGACTGTGTAACCGAATAACAAACTGAATTTGCGTATGGTATGGAGAATGACATCTATACCTGTGAAATCTTACTGTCGGTACGCGAAATAAAACAGCCCTACACCCGGCCAAAAAATGCTGGATGTAGGGCTGTTTTTCGGATTTTTTTATTTGGGGAGATAAGTGGGACCAAACCGCTGACCGCTTGAATGGCATTCAAGCGCTCTCCCAGACCATATTTCCTATGCAATTTTGATGTTGAGGCGCTTGATGTGCACCCCCATTTATCATCTGCCATTTTCAATTTTTCTTTGCCAGTCTGGTGTTTTCCAGACTGACCAAAAATGCTCTACGCTAATGTTAAGTTTGAGTTTCAGTTGGTAGTCGCGGTATGCATCCACCCGATTAATCATGCGGGAAACAATCATTCTCTTTGCTGATATACTGGCAATAGCAGTTTCTCCGTCCTCTGATTCTTTTCGCGTTGCATACACTTTACCGCGCAATTCGGAACAGCGTTACTCTTGCTCTTGGATTACTTCGCTTAGAAGTTCCATAGAAAAATCACTTTCACCAGACAAAAATTTCATTGTTTCGGTTTTCAAGCGGCCTAAATCTCTCTGCCCGATTAAATTCTTTCTCCAAGTTCTTGAAGATTGTTTTTTCGCAGCAAGTTCGCGCTTGTAGCAAACATCCAGCACATCATTCCGCTTAAGATTGCAAACCCATGAGAAAATCCCCCCGATGATGGAATCAATGATTGCATCCAGCTTTTCAACTGTATAGCCTTTCTGGCCGTCACAATTCCCGTATGCACGGCTCTTTGTTTGGTGAGTATATCTATCGTTGGTTCCATCCTGACATTTTCAACCTTTACCGTTTGTAGTAGTGCACAGGCGCGTACCACCATGGCCACAAAAAATATTGCCAGCCAAAAGAGATTTTCCCCGTGTACTCAGTGGGGCGGAACGGATTGTCTGTTGTTTTCTAGTACTTTTAATTTAGTCGTGCAGATCCGGCTTCTTATCAACCTGTAAAAGCGCACCTTGTAATGCAAGATGCGCTTTAGCAGGTTGATAAACTAACATTACTCTAAAAACTTACCTTGAGGGAGACGCTGGTGGTTATAGTTAAAGACAATGACGTACATATATTCTGAGAAGTTGCTTGATCTCATCGTCTACAGTGTCATGGGAATTGTCGTACTCGTCGTATAACCTCCATTTAGAGAAATAGGATGTGTGGCGTACGATTTCTTCGGTAGCCGCTCCGTCTTTATCCTTTGCAGAACAAATAGTCTGTTTTGCATTTTCTACTGTCCTTTTAATGAGAGAGTAGGTTCTTTAAGCGCTCTAAGCAAACCATCTGTTTTATCATGTATCCATTAGTTTCAAGAGTTAACGTAGGCGTATTCTATGACTATGTAAGCTTTGAACAGACGCTAAGATCACGGTATTTGCTGGGCGGCATACCGACCAGCTTGGAAAACGCCTGACTGAAACGGTTGGGGTCATCATACCCGACCATGCTGCCAATGTAGGTGATGCTGAAATCCGAACTGGTCAGCAGCGACTGTGCTTCACCGATGCGCCGCCGGGTGCGGTATTGCATGGGGGAACAGTTGAAGGCGTCGGAAAAGAGATGGGCGGCATAAAACCGGTTGATATGGAATCGATCAGCCAGTTCATCCAGGGTAAAACGCTGGGTATAGTTCTGATCGATGTAGCGACGCATGTCTTCAGCAACCGAATTTTCAGCCGGATACAGATGGCTTTGCATGGTCTGGTTGCTGTTGGCCAAGTGGTCCACAATGGCGCACAAAGATTGTAGAAACCCTTGGGCAAAGGTAGCGACTTGGGGTTGCTGTTCGATCAGCCCACGCTCAATGGCCTCAAAGCCGTGCAGCAAAAAATCAAAGTAAGGGCCGCTGGACACGACGTAATCGCTCGGACTGGCCGCAATATGGCCCAGCGGCAGACTGCGAAGGCGGATGTTGGAGATGCCGCACAGGAAAAAGCGCATGGGGGCATCTGCATGCAGCGCCAGGTCCTGATGCAGCATATCGGTGTTGTAAAGGATCAGGTCGCCGGGTTCGCTGCGATATTCATGTCCGTCGATAACGTGGAAGCCTTGCCCTGCATAGACCAGCCCGATCTCGGTGATGTCATGATGGCTGTGGATGGCACGTACTTTGCCGCTGGCATCCACTTCGGTGTTGGTCAGATAAGCCATGCGCGGCTGGTCGGCGGTATGCGGTAAGCTGGCCGGAATGGCATGCATATGGATCATGAAAGGGACCTCCCCAATGCAGGATTTTGCTTTTTTCTTATTATAACAGAGGGGCTATCAAACACCATTGAAAAATTGCGGCGTTTACAGAAATTCTATACCAAAAATGACAGAAACGTTGTCAAAAACGACATTTTGAAGACTGGCTATGCAAATCTTGCTGTTTTGACAAAAGAACAGGGTTTTTGTGTGAAAATAGAGCAATAAAACAATAGACTTTTGCAAAAAATGTTCACCAAAAGGAAGAGAAAAATTTGAGATTTGACGCAAAGACTGCTTTGAAAACTTGCGAAGCTTGAAAAATGCCCAAAAGACGAACGGATAAGCTGTGCAAATTACCCTTTAAGCCTTGCTGATTGCACAAAAAAGAAAAAGCTTAGCTGTATAAAATGACTGTACATTTTTGGGAGAGAAAAAAGCGAGAAAAGAAAAAGAAATTATTTGATTTGCCATTTCGAAAAAGAGCGAAGAAAAGACAGCAAGAAATGCAAGGCATGGCGCAACAGAGATCGCCATAATGGGTTTTGCAAAAAGCCGAGAGAAGCTTCACAAGGAAGAAAAAAAACAAGAGGAGAAATGAAAATGGGCAAACAAAAGAACGCGCTGGAAAGGCAGAACGGAACGGCTTCCCTGGCAGCCGGCGGACGCCTGACGGTTGGTGAACGGCTGGCGTATGGCTGCGGGGATACGGCCTGCAATATTGTCTTTGGCATGATCAGTACCTTGCTGACGCTGTTTTATACAGACTATGCCGGCATTTCGGTGGCTACGGTGGGCTTGGTCATGCTGATCTCCCGCATTTTTGATGGAACATCCGATGTCATCATGGGCTTTATTGTCAACCGTACGAAATCCAGATGGGGGAAAGCACGTCCCTGGATCATTTGGATGAGCATTCCATACTGTGTTTCAGCGGTGCTGCTGTTCACCGTGCCGCAGACCTCGGAAACGCTGCAATTCTGGTACATCTTTGTTACCTATAACCTGACCACGACCGTTTTGTATACGGCCATCAATGTGCCGTACGGCACCATGTCGACCATGATGACCCGTTCGGCGCATGAGCGTGATCTGCTGTCTGTGTTCCGCATGTCGATGGCGCCGGTGGGCCGTATCATTTCGGTGACCTTGACCATGCCGGTGGTCAAGCTGTTCGGGGATACCAAAGAGGCATGGGCCAAAGCCATGCTGATGTGGTCGGCCATTGCGCTGGTGATGCTGCTGATTTGCTTTTTCCGCTGCAAAGAGCGTGTCCAGTTGGAAAATACCACGAGCAAATCCCACGTTCCGCTGGGGAAAAATTTGAAAGCGCTGCTGACCAATCAATATTTCTGGGCAGCCCTCATTTTATGGACCGTCACTTGCGTGCATGGTACCCTGGTTGGCACCGATCTGCCGTATTATTGCAAATATATCTTTGGCAACGACAGCTGGATGTATAGTGTACTCTACCTGGCCGAAGCCGGCACGCTGGTCGTAGGCGCCATGCTCTGCCCGCTGCTGCTCAACCGGTTCAGCAAGCGTGATCTGTCCTTATGGGGGTGTGTGCTGGCCGTTGCAGCGCATGCGACCTTGCTGCTCAATCCCCATAGCTTTACCCTGGCGCTGGTCAGCAGCATTGTGCGTGCGTTGGGCGAAGCGCCGTTGACAGCCGTGGTCTTCGGTATGATGGGACAGGTGGTCGAATATGGCCAGTGGAAGTCCCATATCCGGCAGGAAGCGCTGATTTTTGGCGGCGGCAGCCTGGGCTTTAAGATCGGCACCGGTATTACCAGTGCGATTATCACCAAATTGCTGGATATCAGCGGTTATACCAGTTCAATTGACGGGGTAGAAGTCGGCGGATTGATCACGCAGCCGTCGAGCGCCTTGCAGATGATTCAGAACATCTATTTGTATGGCCCGCTGATCATTTGGGCGATTGCGGTTGTGGTATTGCTGCTGTATAAGCTGGATAAAAAATACGCATCCATTATGACCGAACTGGAAGAACGCGAAGCCCGCGGAGAACTGTAAAGGAGGAACTTACATGTTAAAACTCGGATTCAACGAAGCGACCTGCAAGGAAAATTCCTCGGTCGAAAAAGACCTGGAATTTTGCGAGAAGTACGGCTATGACTACATCGAACTGCGGCTCGATATGCTCAAGGAGTATTTCAAGACCCATACCATTGAGGACCTCAAGGCGTTTTTCGCAAAAAGCCACTTAAAGCCCTTTGCCTTCAACTCGATTGAAGACATCAACTTCCGCACCCCGGAACAGTGGGAAAAACTTGTCGAACTGTTCACTTTCGGCTGCGAAGTCGCCCAGGCCATCGGCAACAAATATATGATCGTCGTGCCCACCATGACAAACGAATACAGCACCAGGACCGAACAGGAGGTGCTGGAGGACTCTGTCGAGGTGTTAAACAAGCTGGCCGACATCGCCGAGCCTTACGGCGTGTGCTGCTCGTTCGAGCCCATCGGCGACCGCCGCTGGTGCTGCAATTCGCTGCGGCAGGCTCTGGAGATCGTGCAGGCGGTGAACCGCGACAGCGTGGGCCTGACGGTTGACTGCATCAACTTCTACATGCACGACAAGTGCGCGGATGTGGACTTTATCCGCAAGGTACCCAAGGAAAAGTTGTTCGTCTATCACATCAACGACTGCGAAGACCTGCCGTTCGGCGTGCTCGATCACTGCCACCGCATCATGCCTGGCAAGGGCTGCATCCCGGTCGCCGAAATCAGCAAGGCAGTTATGGACGCGGGCTATGACGGTCCGGCGTGCCTCGAACTGTTCCGCCCCGAATACTGGGATATGGACGCCGAAGAAGTCATCAAAATGGGCGTGGAGTGCTGCGCGCCCTTCCTGAAATAACAACATGATAAAGGAGAGAATGTCACATGATGAACAAAGTAAAAGTGGGTGTATTGGGGGCCGGTCGCATCGGTCGCCTGCACATTACCAACCTGGTGCAGTCGGTACCGGCTGCCGAAGTGGTAGCCATTGCCGATCCTTTCCTCAACGAGGAAACCCAGGCATTTGCAAACAATTTGGGAATTGCCCAGTGCTCCAAAGACCCGCAGGATATTTTTGCAAACCCCGATATCGATGCCGTTTTTGTCTGCACTTCGACCGAAGCGCATGCTGAGATGATTCAGCGGGCTGCCGAGGCGGGCAAGCATGTATTTTGTGAGAAACCCATCCATACCGATTTGGAGCAGATTCGGAAGGCCATTGCAGCGACCGAAAAAGCTGGGGTAAAACTGCAGGTAGGCTTTGTACGTCGTTTTGACCACAACCATAAAAAGGTGCACGATGTCGTAGCTTCAGGCAAGCTGGGCCGTCCGCATCTGGTCAAGGTATGTTCCCGCGATCCCGAACATCAGCCGATGTCCTATATCGCAACCTCGGGCGGTATTTTTATGGATATGACCATTCATGATTTTGATATGGTACGGTATCTGTCCGGTTCGGAGGTCACCGAAGTATGCGCTTATGGCGCCGCACTTTCGGGGGAAGGATATGACCAGTATAACGATGTCGATACTGCGATCATTATGATGAAATTTGAAAATGGTGCGCTGGGCGTGATCGATAACAGCCGTGCGTCCCATTATGGCTATGATCAGCGCACCGAAGTACATTGCGACAAGGGCTGCGTTCAGGTGACCAACGACTTGGATGACCAGGCGATGATCTCCACGCATGAGACCGTGGAAATCGCCAAGCCGACCTGGTTCTTTTTGGAGCGTTACAACAATGCGTTTATCCAGGAAGCCAAGGATTTCATGGATGCCATCATAAACGATACCGAACCGCTGGTTGGCGCCAAGGATGGCCTGATGCCGGTTGCCATTGCAATGGCAGCAGCAAAATCGTTCCAGGAAGGCCGTCCGGTCAAGCTGAGCGAGATTCTGTAAGATAGCTTCATCTTTCTCCTAACTCTCTCGTGCAGGATGTTGTCATTGGCAGGAACAAATCGATGAGAGTTGTTTGATCCTGCACAAAACAGTCCCCGCAGCCATCGGCTGCGGGGACTGTTTTCGGATTACAACACAATCGGCGATTTGTGTCGTTCCTTTTCCCTCCTTTCTCCAATATAATAAAGACATCCAATAAAGGAGGTAAAAGCATGAATACAGATAAGATTTACGCAGAACACCTTGCCAACGAGTATGCACCAAAGGACGATTCCAAAGTGATTGCCCTTCGCAAGTTGGATGCCAGAGCAAAATTACCCGCAACCATCTTCACCTATACGTTTGGTATCCTTTCTGCGCTCATCACAGGGGTCGGAATGTGTATGTCGATGGATGTGATTGGAAACAGCAGTATCACGATCTTCGTTTTAGGCGTTGTAATCGGAATGATTGGTTTGATTGGGATGGGTGTCAACTACCCGATTTACAAAAAAATATTAGCTCACGGCAAACAAAAATATGCTTTTGAAATCATGCAATTAGCCAAGGAAATCAGCGGCCAATAAATTCGTGGAAAAGCAAAAATGGGTGCGGCTGAGTTTGCCATGGTCATGGTTTCCGTTCTTGTTATGTATATCCGTTCGGTACAATCAAAGGTAGGTGATGGAAGCTGATGAAAAAAAGCAAATATTTTAATACAGCGGTTCGCATGGATCAGGCCTTTCTGGAACTTCTGGAAAAAAAGGATATGGAATATATCACAGTAAAGGAGCTTTGCAAAACAGCTGGGGTCAATCGTTCCACCTTCTATCTGCACTATGAAACCATTGGTGATTTGCTGGCGGAAAGTGTACAATACATGAACACAAAATTTGCGGAACATATGAAGCTGCATGCGGAAAGCTTTGTTTCAAAAATCCGGGAATGCCCTCTGGATGAATTATATCTGGTGACGCCTACCTACCTGATGCCTTATCTGGAATATATCGAACAGAATAAGCGCTTGTTTCGTGCGGCGTTAAAAAATGCTGGTTCCCTTCGGCTGGATGGAACTTACAGACGAATGATGGGCCGTGTTTCTCCCCATTCTGGAACGGTTTCAAGTCCCGGAGGCGGATCGAAAATATATGGTGACATTTTATGTGAACGGACTGATGGCAATTGTATCCGAGTGGTTGACAAACGATTGCCAAGATTCCATTGAGCATGTCTGCGCTATCATGGAACAATGTGTCATGTGCGGACGTAAAAAAACAGGAGGAAACAAGTTGAAAGCAGGAATTTATTTCGGCAAAGAGAATGTAGAAATTAGAGAATTGGATTTACCCGAAGTAGGGGATGACGATGTACTGGTGCAGAATATCTATTCCAGTATTTGCGGGACCGATGTAGCGGTATTTCGTCACGGTCCAAATACCGGCCACAAAGTGACGGTTGGTGGAGAGTTTGGACATGAAACGGTTTCTCGTGTCGTGAAAGTCGGGAAAAATGTTGCAGATTTTACGATTGGGGAGCGGGTGTATCCTTATCCTCTCTTTGCCAAAAACGATACGAAGCGTGCGGGAACGCTGGGGGGCTTTTCTGAGTATATCTTGATTCCGAAAGCTCGGAAAAATCACTCTCTTTATCCTGTGGATGCGCGCATTTCGGATAAACTGGCGAGTTTGATCGAGCCATTTACCGTAGGCTGCCGAGCAGCAAGGCGGGGGATGCTCCCAGCAGGCAATGGACAATATATTGCAGGACAAAATGCGGTGGTCTTTGGTTGCGGAACCATTGGAATTGCTGCGGCTGTTGCGTTCCAATATTTTGGAATGGATAAAGTGATGATATGTGATCATTCGGACTACCGTCTGCACTTAGCGGAAAAGCTTGGATTTGAAACCTGCAATCCTACAAAGGAAAATTTTAAATGTCATGCGGAAACATATTTTGAAACAGCGCCTTCATTGCTCGAAAAAACGGCCAACATTGACTGCTGGCTGGATGCCGCTGGTGTAGAATCGATCCTTGATGACTTTCAGCGCCTTGGAAAAATTGAGAGCCGGTTTGTTTCGGTTGCGGTTCATAATGCACCCCGAACCATTGACCTGCTGCACATGACTTATGCGCAGCAGAGCATCATTGGAACTGGTGGTTATATGCCGGAGGATGTATGGGATGTACAGAACATGATGTCCTGTGGAAAATAGGATTTGGAATCCATCATTACCCACGAATTTTCTCTGGATGAACTGGTACAGGCAATTCAAACTGCCGGCGATGTTAACCATGCCGGAAATGTAGTAATTCGGACAACAGCAAAGGAAACCGCTGTTGTAAAGCAGTCATATTGACATGCCGCTGGAGCTACACACTGCGCAATTACCAACTCTCCGAGCAAGCATGCAAAATGTATGTATTCACACTTCATTCTCGATATAAGTACAAGAGCAGAGAAAAGTCGATAAAAATCGTGCGTGTAGCGATTGAGCGCGATCTATAGAGGTTGTAAAAGTTTTGAAAAACTTTCTGTACGGAATCAAAGTTGGGACAAGTCCTCATGTAGATTGAAAACTGAATAAAGAACACCTGGACATGAAAGGAAATGTGCCGTGTGACAGGCCTGCCATGACCTCTGTTTCAGAGAATACGGTTTTAATAAAACAGGGCGAGCAATCAGGCTTATGCCCTAGATTTCGTCAGAATCAATACTATTCTTGTTATCAAGATGACAGATTCTTGATCTGTTGAGCAATATGGTTTCAACGCTCAACTCTGCGATTGCCTTTGAAATGGTCTGGCGGCAGGTATCCAGTTCTTCAATTTTCTTGTTGGCGTAGGCACATAGGGTCATATTGTCTCAGGTCAGCGTATCTAGCAGCTTTTCAATCTCTACCTGCGCCTCATTTTGGTAGTCAACGAAGTGGTAGACTGCCCACCTTTCATCGGCGGTTTTGATGCGATGTTCCCGCCTTACCGGTGTCCTACGCTACGGTGCGCTGTTTGATAGACACTATCTGCTTGCTTTTGGCCAATTCCATGCGATAACGGGCTTTCATCAGTTTCGTGATTTGATCGCCCACAGCGAGCTTAATGCTACCGCCCCGCTCTTCTAACTGTCTTGGCTTTTCCCACGGCTTATTGACTTTCTCCTTAATGTCCCGCATGACGTTCCTCCTTTGCCGTTAATCTGTCCCAACTTGGGACACAATTATTTGTCCACTACATCGTCGCCTAGGGTCATGGACATAAGGCGGTAAAGCGCGGTATCTCCGGGAATGGTATTGACAAGTGGGCCGATGGTGCCGCCCATACGGATCAGGCCGGAGCCAGGAACGAAATTGGTGATGTAGCCCATTTTCATATCGGAGATATGCAGTAACTTGAACAGCTCTGCTCGATCCGTTGCCGCCTGATTCAGCAGCACCAGAAACTCTTTGTTGGCAAACATGAGCCGGGCAGTTTCAGAGCGAGGTAGAAATACTTGAAAAACAGATACGCCTCGTCAATAAACTCCCATGTGTATTTACTCCGTCGCCTGTTAGAGTCGACACGGTTCTGGATGGCCTCCAACGTCGCCACAAGGCCGGTGGGGCGCAGCTACTCACCCACTTCATACAAGTACAAGTCAAAGGAGATGATGCGGCTTCCCATATCCACATTGGTCGCATAGGCGAACACATTGAGGGTGCTGATTTCAGAAGGCCAGCGCAATTTCCTGTACAGCCTCCTTCAACTGCTTCAGCACATCCTGTCGCCAGTCGGACAGCACCGAGGCGGCCCCTTTGCAGCCGTTTTTCAGATAGGGACGCAGGATGTTGGACGTGCAACGGTCAATAATGGATTTCTGTGCGCTGCCCAGCGTCCCAGTCCCCATTTGCTGCTCGATGATGCTCATAAGCACCCCGGATTTCATGACAATGGGGTTTTCGCCGTCTCCGATATCCATCAGGTTAATATGGTGGTGGCTGTGGAGGGATATCTCGATAATCTCACCACTCAACGCCGGGACAAGAGAGCCATATTCCCATTGCATCAATGACGATATCATCGTCGGTAGTCAGTACAATATTGGTGATACAGCTTTTCATGGTGACGGATTTACCGGAGCCGGATACACCCTTTGGTGAAGTACGGGCCTAGGAATCCAAACCGAAGGCTGCGAAAACATCGATCAGGCTCACGGTCTGGCTGCCGTTCTTTTAGTTGTAGGTGAATACCAGCTTATCGTCGAACATATAGATGGAGTTAAGAAAGATGCCGATGATCTGTCGCTGGTAGGCTTTATCATCCGGGTCACCGTAACGAAACCAGGAAATCCATTCGATAATATCCTCCCGGCTGTACTATGGGTGTTCCAGTTCCGCTTGCAGGATACTGGCTTTCACATTGTCACGCAGCTGCTCCAGTTCCTCCAGCCGCTGGCGGGTGCTGCTAGTGAAGATGCTTGCTGGATGGCGTTGAGCATATTCTCAATACCCCGCTCGGTGTCAGCCAACTGGCGACGGAGCAAAGGCATAGAGTTGTCTTCGATGTCTTGCAGGGCCACCAGTTCGTCTGCGATCTGGACAATTAGGTCATCCTGGAACACTCGCTGAATAGTGTACGTCACGGCGATATGTTCGATCCAGTCCTTTGGCCAGTACACCTCAGAAACGGTCCATTGACTTCGGGACAAGCCGATAATCCCCGTCTGGAACGACCGCCGAGACGGAAAAGAGGTTTGGTATCCCCAGGAACAACCGACCTTTGAGTGTTCGGTTGCAAGGGGGGTCCCTGCGGCCCGTCTCATCTACTATCGCCAGCGCATTCTGGAAGCCGGGCTGCTCATGCGCCGTTGCAGCCATCTTCTTTGGCTCGGACGCCCGCAGCACCCTGTGTAGCGACCGTTGCCAAAAAACCGCCAAGCGCCAGTTCGATGGCCGGGCCAAGGGCAAGGACTACGAGCAGGCCTACGTCCGGGAATATATGCTGGTATAACCCGCATCACCAAACTAAAAAAGGCCGGCACACCACCCGAATAGATCGGACGGGCGCGGGCCGTATTGAAGAAATTCCACAAGGAAGCATTGAACCGCAGACAGCAGGTCAAGGAGAAAAAGCTGTCCGCCAGCCAATTTATCAGCTGGATGATCGAGCTGGAGGAAGTTATTGGGAGGATTTGTAGGAGATAGGAAACACCAAACTTCCATAGTTTTTGATTTAATTTTACAATTATACTAAATTATCACTACATAAATCGTGTCATTGGATTGATATTCTCGAAAGAATATGATGTAATATACATAGCATTCTTAGGAAGGGAGTATTTCTATGAACACATGGGAGCAATCGTCATTTAGCGCGATTGAAATACACAATAGCATTACAAATGGAACTTTTGTTGTTCCCCCATATCAGCGCGGTGTCGTCTGGAGCAAAAATCAAAAAGATCAATTTGTTGACACACTAAAAAGAGGTCTTCCTTTTGGTACCATTTTGTTGTATTGGGATGAAAAAAACAACAAGTATCAAATAATTGATGGCTTACAGCGTTCATCCACTATATATGATTTCATCAACCATCCCGCTCCTTTTTTAATGATGATGATATTGAAGATAATTTGCCTGTTCAGTTAGCAAAGCTGACAGGTGTTGTAATTACATCGGGCTTGCTTCGCGATATACAAGGGAATTTGATCTCTTGGGTGCACAATGCTTTTTCCACAATGGATGATGTGCGGGATATGCAATACATAGACTATGCTATTGCTTTTACAAAACATTTTCCCTCGGCCGCAGGTAAAGAATCAGAGATTGCCAAAATCGTTCGTCCTACTTTAAAGAAATTTAAAGACTTGTGCGAAAACTTATGTACGGTGCGGATTCCTGCCATTGTGATCAAAGGTAACGATGATACTTTGCCTGAAATATTTGAAAGAATCAACTCTAAAGGGACGCAACTTTCGAAGTATCAAATTTATGCGGCATCTTGGATACATAAATATAAAATTTCATCCGCGTCGCTCTCTGAGTTCATAAAATACAACAAAGAGCGCTATGAATACATGGAGAGTGACGGGACGGATATTGCTGACTTTGATCCTATCGATTACATGAGAAATAGCAGGTTAAACTTGTTTGAAATAGCATATGCACTAGGGAAAACATTAGGTAGTAAATATCCATGCCTTTTTAACACAAAAAAAGATATCAGAGAAGTTGACAGTTTAGGTTTTACTTTAATTGCCGCCTGTTTAGGTGTAAAAAATTCTAATTTAAAAAGTCTTCATACTTCTTTCGAGAGGATTGTTGGCCAACAAAACGTTGATCTGTTTTTAGAGCGGGTTATTCAATGTGTTGATACTGCACATAAACTGATTGGAAAATTTAATAGATTTAAAGTGAATTCGCAAAGTGAAGTTGGGCCATTACATACTGAATTCCAAATCATTTCCTTAATTGCAAATATCTTTATTGCACGCTATGGACAATATTCCAAAGATGAAAATGATCGCATAGTAGACTACGCTGTGGCTTTGCAAAGTTCGAATACCACATGGGCTGACTACGAAACTTGTCTAAAACGAAATGCATGGAAAAGGTACTGTGTGGACATCCTCAATTCAAGGTGGAAAGGTGCTGGTGACAAAAAGCTGGATTCTGTGGCTTTCGATACAAACTATTTTGCAGCAGACATTCGTTGGGATGATTTTGAAAATGGTTTGCAGCAATGGTATAACTCCTCTAAACTTGAAAAAAGAGAATATAAGCGCGTAGCTTTTCCTCAAGAAGCAGAGAAAATGTTTTTAGCAATGTTATATTTACCTATTTTCTCGGCGGCAGATCAAACTGATCATTCAAAGTATGACGTTGAGCATCTGCTAACCAAAAATCTTCTCAGAAAATGCCTGGATCGATACGATGGAAAATTGCGGCTTCCTATTGGTTGTATTGGAAACTTGTGCTTACTGCCACAAAAAGAAAATCGATCGAAACGAGATAAAACGATATATGAAGACAGCTCGTTCCTTTCCAAATCTCAATACTCTTTGAGTGACTTGGAAAACAAATTCACGTTTACACGTGAAGATGATTTGAAATGGGCAAATGATTCTTCTCTGTCACAGGAAAAATTCGAAGAGTTGTACCTCCATTATATTGACCAAAGATTTGCGAATATGGTAGCTCGAATTAAAGAAAAATACTACAACTGCTAGCTGTGGGAAAGCATTGATCCCGCCGCAAAAGGGGAAGGTGCCGAATCGTTATGGCACCTTCCCCTTTTATGCAATATAAAAAATAAACCCGAACCCATCGCCAATCGGCATAAGGTTCGGATTTGTTTGTTGTGGTGGAGATAAGCGGGATCGAACCGCTGACCTCTTGAATGCCATTCAAGCGCTCTCCCAGCTGAGCTATACCCCCATGCCGTTGCTCGACAATAGATATTATAAAAAATGCACTCCCTTTTGTCAAGTGCTTTTTTCAAGAATCTCGTGCCCGCCCATCTGTCCCACTGCACGATATTTTCGTACAAAAACACAAAACCCCACGCTTTGGCAAGAAAATCCGGCAATCTTCTTGCAATCGGAACGGTTTGTGGTAAAATGAATGGGTATAGTGTATTAAGAGTGGAAATATCCCCTTTTATACCATCTTTGGATTCGGAGAGTATCAGTTATGATGGATTGGAAGTATCTTGCGGACAAACTGTTTCCGCATATCGTAGAAACCCCGGAGCAGGTAGAAGCGCGCTATCCCAAGCGCAATCTGCCGGAGGGCGCCAAAGTCACCCGTATGGGGCCCAGCCCGACCGGCTTTATGCACTTGGGCAACCTGTATGGCGCACTGGTCGATGAGCGCTTGGCCCATCAATCGGGCGGTGTATTCTATCTTCGCATTGAGGATACCGACCGCAAGCGCGAAGTCGAAGGCGGTGTACAGACGATCATCGATGCGTTTTCGGCTTTCGGCTTGCCGTTCGATGAAGGCGCTACCCTGGACGGCGAAACCGGCGACTATGGTCCCTATCGCCAGTCGCAGCGCGCACAGATCTACCAAACCTTTGTCAAATCGCTCATGGAGCGCGGCATGGCCTATCCCTGCTTCTGCACCGAAGAAGAACTGGCTGCCGCCCATGCTGAGCAGGAAAAGAATAAAGAAAACTTCGGCTATTACGGCAAATATGCCGTCTGGCGCGACCGGACCCTCGAAGACATCGAAGCTGAACTGGCGAAGGGCACTCCGTATGTCGTGCGCTTCCGCTCGGAAGGCAGCATCGACCATAAGATCCGCCACGAGGACCTGGTCAAGGGCAAGATGGAAGTCACCGAAAACGATCAGGATGTCGTCATCCTCAAATCGGACGGTATCCCGACTTATCACTTTGCGCATGTTGTCGACGACCATCTGATGGGCACCACCGTGGTCGTGCGCGGCGAAGAATGGCTGGCCACCCTGCCGGTTCATTTGCAGCTCTTCCGTGCGATGGGCTGGAAGGCACCCAAGTACGCTCACACCGCCCAGCTGATGAAGATCGATGAAGAAACCGGCGGCAAGCGCAAGTTGTCCAAGCGCAAGGACCCGGAACTGGCCCTCACCTATTATGCTAAGGAAGGCTATCCGGCTCCCTGTGTGCTCGAATACCTCATGACGCTGCTCAACTCCAACTTTGAGGAATGGCGGCGCACCAATCCGACCGCACCGATGAACGACTTCCCGTTCTCCACCAAGAAGATGAGCGGTTCGGGTGCGCTGTTTGACATTGACAAGCTTCAGGACGTGTCCAAAAACGTCATCTCCCGCATGAGCGCCGACGAAGTTTATGATTTCGTTTCCGCCTGGAGTGCTGAGCACGACCCGGCTTTCCATGCTCTGTTCACCCGCGACCCGGACAAATCCCGTGCCTTCCTGGCCATCGGCCGCGGTGGCAAGAAGCCGCGCAAGGACATTGCCCTGTGGAGCGATGTCAAGCCGTGTATGGATTTCCTGTTTGATGAATTATTCCAGCCCGATTACACCATGCCCGAGCGGGTCAGCGCGGCCGATGCCAAGGCCATGCTGGACGACTTTGCGCAGGTCTTTGACCCGGCCGACACGCCGGACGGCTTCTTTGAAAAGATGAAGGCCATCGCCGAAAAGCACGGCTATGCTGCCGATACCAAGGCATATAAGGCAAATCCCGACCAGTACAAGGGCGCTGTGGGCGATGTATCCATGGTCATCCGTGTTGCGGTCGCTGGCCGGCAAAATGCGCCCGACCTGCAAAGCGTAATGCACATCATGGGCCGTGAGCAGGTGCTCGCGCGTCTGGCCGCGTGCAAAGAGGCACTGTAAAACCATCCAGGCGGGCTCCGTTTTGAGTAAGGAGGTTTGTTAGCATGACCCTGCGAAAACTTCTCATCCTCGGTTCGATGTTCGTGCTTCTCTCTGGTTGCGGCCAGTCCGCGCCGGATGCAGCTGCATCCGTTCAGGGAGTCGAAGCACCCACCCACTTTTTGGACAACCTATCCCTGTCCGATTCCGTGACTGCAAGCGATGCGGAAGGCCGCACAGTGGTGTTTGGTACATTGGACGACGCCAGCATGCAGCAGGTTGAGGATTATTGGGCTGCTGTACTTGCCGCCGACGATTCTGCGGAGGCGCGGGATGCGACCATCTCTTCCACGCTGGAAATCGAACTGGAAGATCAAACGGTTACCATGACCATCATTTCCGACCTGCCGGAGTATTTAGAGGCCCATGGCATTCCAGATGACGGGCTCAGCCGCCAAAATTTTGCCTATTGTATTGAAAAAACATAAACCGAAAGGGGTTACTTGAAATTCCATGGAAGTGAACAACTTTCTCACCGAAATCATTGACGCCGATCTGGCCGCTGGCCTGACCGAACAGATCCACACCCGTTTTCCGCCCGAACCCAACGGCTATCTGCACATCGGTTCGGCCAAGGCTATTTTCATCAACTGGTCGATTGCCAAAAAATATAACGGCAAGTTCAACTTGCGCTTTGATGACACCAACCCGGTGCGCGAAGATGACGAATACGTCCAGGCCATCGACCGAGACATCGTCTGGCTGACCGGCGAAGAGCCCAACGGCGGTATCTTCTACGGTTCGGACTATTTTGAAACCTGCTATGACTGCGCGGTTGCGCTCATCAAGGCAGGCAAGGCTTATGTCTGTGACCTGACCCAGGAAGAAATGCGCGCGCAGCGCGGTACCCTGACCGAACCGGGTCAGAACAGCCCGTACCGTGACCGCTCGGTCGAGGAAAACCTGGCCCTGTTCCAGGCCATGCGCAACGGGGAATTCCCGGACGGTTCCAAGACCCTGCGCGCCAAGATTGATATGGCCAGCCCAAACATGAACCTGCGTGACCCGGCGATCTACCGCATCGTGCGGGCGCATCATCACCGCCAGGGTGATAAGTGGTGCATTTATCCGCTGTATGACTTTGCGCATCCCATTCAGGATGCCCTGGAAGGCATCACCCATTCGATGTGCTCGATCGAATTTGAAAACCATCGTCCGCTGTATGAGTGGGTCGTAGACAACTGCCCCCTGCCCCATCATCCCAAGCAGCGTGAATTTGCCCGCTTGAACGTCACCCATACGGTCATGAGCAAACGTTATCTGCGTGAACTGGTCTTCGAAGGCCATGTCGAGGGCTGGGATGACCCGCGTATGCCGACCCTGTGCGGTCTGCGCCGCCGCGGTTATACGCCGAGCGCAATTTTGGATTTTGTACAGCGTGCCGGCATTGCCAAGGCTAATTCGCTGGTGGACATCCGTCTGCTGGAGCACTGCATCCGCGAAGAGCTCAACGAGACCGCACTGCGCCGCATGGCCGTCACCGAACCGATCAAGCTGACCATCACCAACTATCCGGCCGATAAGACCGAATATTTCGAAGTACCCAACAATCCGCGCGACGAAGCGGCTGGTTCCCGTCAGGTACCCTTCACCGGCACGCTCTACATCGAAAAGAGCGACTTTGCCGAGGTTCCGCCTCCGAAGTTCCAGCGCTTAAAGCCGGGCGGCGAAGTTCGTCTGATGGGCGCCTATATCGTCAAGTGCAATGAGATCATCAAGGATGACGCAGGTGAGATCGTTGAACTGCGCTGCACTGCCGATTTGGAAACCGGCAACGGTATGCCGACCGATGGCCGCAAGATCCGCGGTACCATCCACTGGGTATCGGCTGGGCATGCCATCGATGCAACCTGCTATCTGTACGACCATTTGTTTACGCTGGAAAATACCGGCGATGTGCCCGAAGGCACCAACTATCTGGATTATCTCAATCCGGATTCGCTCAAGAAGCTGGAAGGCTGCAAGATGGAACCCTCGATCGCAGATGTTCCGGCAGGCACCCGTATGCAGTTTGTACGCATGGGGTATTTCATCAAGGATGAAGAGCCCGGTCGTTTCAATCGCATCGTAACCTTGAAGGACAGCTTTTCCAAGACTCTGAAGTAACACCAAAAAGGACGGGCAGGCTTGCCTGTCCTTTTCTTTTATGTCCACGCCCGTTCCAGCGCGGCTACGGCCCCTTCCAAATCGGTGGCTGGCAATCCGGCATAGCCCAAAATGACCGTGGATGCTGGGCATCCGCTCCCCTCGCCGCTGTAATAGCCTGACAAGCCGGACACCCGCACCCCCTGCTCATAGGCGCGTAAAACCATCTGTTCTTCGCTCCATTTGCCGTCTAGGGTCAGCAGGATATGCAGACCTGCCTCTGCGCCGCGGATGCGGATGTGCGGCCCCAGTGCGCTGCGTTGCAAGGCTGCCAGCAACGCATCCCGCCGTCCCTTATACAGGTTGCGGATGCGCGATACATGGCGTTCAAAACTGCCGGTGCGCAGGAACTGTGCCAGCGTATACTGTTCAAAGCTGGGGACCGTGGATGCATAAAATCCCAACTTGCTGCGGTAGGCCTCGAACAGGCGTCGCGGCAGCACCATATAGCCGATGCGCAGCGAAGGCGCCAGGCTTTTGGCGAAGGTATTGAGATAGATCACCCGGTCGGCGTGGTCCAGCTCTTTCATGGCCGGAATCGGACGGGAGGCGTAGCGGAACTCAGAATCGTAATCGTCTTCAATGATATAGCGGTCCTGGCCGTCGATCGCCCATTGCAGCACATCCCGACGTCGGGCAGCCGGCATGACCACGCCCAAGGGGAAATGATGTGAGGGCGTCAGATACACCGCCCCTGCCCCGCTGCGGCGCAGCAAACCGACCCGCAGTCCCTGCGCGTCGAGCGCCACCGGCGCGACCGACGCGCCATTGGCCCGAAAGATTCGCTCCAGCTTCGGATAGCCCGGATTTTCGATGGAATATACCCGTTCGCGCCCCAAAAGCTGAATAATCAAACTAAGCAGATATTCCGAACCCGCGCCCACGATGACCTGCTCCGGGCTGGTGCGGATGCCGCGAAATTCGGCCAGATACCGGCAGATCTCCTGCCGCAATTCGGGCGCGCCCTGCGGCGGCGCCGCCGCCAGAAGCTGGCTGGCGCGCGATGTCAGTTCTCCGCGCAGCAGCCGTGCCCAGGTCGCAAAGGGAAAACAGCCGGTATCGACGGTGTTGGTCTGAAAATCATACCGCACGGTATCCTCTGTGGGTGCTTGAGTGGGTGCTTCCCCACCCCACACCGCGGGCGCGGGATACCGTTCCATTGCCTGCACAAAATATCCAGACCGCGGTTTGGATATTACATAGCCCTCTGCCAGAAGCTGACTATATGCCGTTTCGACCGTGATGGGACTGATTTTCAGATGCTCGGCCAGCCGCCGTTTGGACGGCAATTTCTCCCCGCCCGCTAAAGAACCATCCATGATATCCTGCCGGATGGCCCGATAAAGCTGCTCATACAGCGGCGCTTTGGCGGCTGTATCCAAATGATAAGTTCGCATCATTCTCCCCCTTCCTGGTCTAAATCGCGCCGATGGAATGCATGATATAGAGTGCTGCGGTCATCGTCAGGGCAGACAGCGCCGTCGTCAACACAATGATCGACGAGGACAAAACCGCATCGCCGTCCATGTTCTTGGTCATGATGTAACAGGTCACGGTACTCGGTGCGCCGGTCATAATGAGCAGCGCGACCAGGGCCTGGTCGCGGAACCCCATGGCATAGGCAATCGGCAGGAAAATCCCCGGCAGCACCACCAGTTTGATGAGGGATGCTGCAATGGTCGGTCCCAGCTTCTGAATGGCTTTGGCACCCTCAAAGCCTGCACCGATGGAAACGAGTGCCAGAGGCGTTGCCGGAGCGGCAAACATATCCAAGGTCTTTGTGACCACGGCTGGGAAATCGACTTCCAGCAGCGAAAACGGCAGGCCGCATAAGATGCCCAGAATGATGGGGTTGGTCAAAATACCGACTAGCGTGCTACGCAGCAAACTGCGTCCCGGCTGGCGGCTGTTTGACCGCACGGTCAGCACCAGCACCGCATAGATATTGTACAACGGCACGGTCGCCACGATCATCAGCGGCGCCAGACCGGCATCGCCATAAATGTTCTGGATAAATGCCACGCCCAACACGGCCAGTGAGCCCCGAAACGCACCTTGGGTAAAGGCGCCGATCATGCTTTTATCGCGCAGAAACAATTCCGCGCCTGCCCAGATGGCAAAAAAGTAAACCGTGGTCGAGATGGCGCAAAACAGAAAAAATTTCAGATCAAATGTTTCGGTGATGCGTCCGGCAGCAATATCTCGAAACAACAAAATGGGCAGAAACAATTTAAAAATTACCTTGTCCGCCCCGGCGATAAAGCCTTCGGAAAAAAAGCCGCGCCGTTTGAGCACATAACTCAAAAAAATCACCGCAAAAATCGGCAATGTGGCGTTTAAACTATATACGAGACTGTCCAAACCAACACTTCCCCCTAAAAAATAGGGGTGGTCCAGATGACCACCCCATTCTGTTTACCAGCGTGCAGCCTTTTCTTCAAACGACAGGCCGACTGCTCCTGCTCCAATATAGGTCCCGATCACAGCACCCACGCTGTGAATATGGGCCCGAATACCCGGCACAACATGTTTCAGTTCCTGTACCAGCGCATGAGCCTGCGCCGGTGCATCTGCATGGATGACAATGACCTGGCTCAGGTCTTTGGCGCACTCCAAAAATTTTTGTACCAATTTCTGTTTGATTTGCGCGGCGCCACGGCATTTGCCGCAGTCGGTTGCAAGACCTTCCACCACGGTCAAAATGGGCTTGATACCCAGCAGACCGCCCATCGCTGCGCGCACATTGCCGATTCGGCCGCCCCGACGCAGATATTCCAAGGTTTCCGGCACGAAATAGATGGCGGCGGTATGCTGCATCTCTTCCATGCGCTGCAAAATTTCGTCAATGGACGCTCCTGCCTGCGCCATCTGCGCAGCTGCTTCTGCCATCAGGCCGGTCGCGGTACAGCCGTTATACGAGTCAATCACATGAATTTTCGGTGCAAACCCGTGTTCTTCCAGCAAGGACGCCGCCAAAGTGGCCGAACGGACCGTACCAGACAGGCCCCCTGCAATGGTGATGCAGACAATATGCTCAGCATCCGCATAGGTGCGGAACACACGCATGAACATTTCCGGGCTCGGCTGGGAAGTTTTGGGCAGTTCGCTTGTTTTGCCAAGCCGACGGTAAAACTGCGCCGGCGTCAGTTCCAAGCCCTCTAAAAAATGCTCTTCTCCAAACGAAACGGTCAACGGAACCATGGTGAAGCCAGCGGCCAACGCCTGTTCGGGCGAATAATCGCAGCTGGAGTCGGAAATGACAACGATTTTCTGCATAGGCTCTCCTTTTGTGTCTATGTGGATTCGGATTCCGATAGGAAAAATTTTTGTAATTTGAGTAAACTGTCCGCCAGGATGGAGGTTTCCTGTGGGGTTAACTCGCTGACGGCAGCTTCGAGCATACGATCCTGAAATTGTTTGTGGTATTCATAGACTGCCCGCCCCTTTGCGGTCAGCCGCACGTTGACCACCCGCTTGTCTTTGTGGTCCCGTGCTCGTTCGACCAATCCTTTGGTTTCTAACCGGTCACAGGCCACAGTCAAAGTGGCCATCGTCACACCAAGCGCCTTGGACACCTCACTCATACGGCGCGGTTGATGGTCACCGATCTTTTCGATGATGTGGATTTCGGTAATGGAAATCTCCGCATCCAGACTGGTCGACAGGGAACGTTCTTCAATTTTGTTGATTCGTCCCCAAACATCAACCAAAAATGTATGAATAGTTTCATAATCGGACATCTCCATCCCTCCCTCCAAAATAATTTATTTGACAAACTAATTATATCATATGCCTTGCCGGGGTACAAGCTGAAAACCGATTTTATCGCGTAAATTTAAACAGCAGAATGCTATGCATTCTGCTGTTTCCTTACACTTGCTCGATAAATTGTTTGATAAAGTGCAGCGCCACCCCGATGCAGTTGGCTTTGCTGCCGCATGCGCCAATATGCAGATACGCTGCATTGTTTTCAAAGGCATTGAGCTTTTGCAGCCGCATGCGCAAATCGGGCAGATAGTCGGCCAAAAACGGCGAAATCCGTCCGCCCAGCATGACATCACAGTCAAAATTCATGCGGATATTATAAATTCCCAGAGCCAAATAGTCCAAGTAGCGATTCCACACGCGGATGAGTTCATCCTCCCCATCCTGCAAGCCCTGGAAAAATTCTTCTGTGCTCTTCCCCAGATCATCGGTCAGGCGCGCCGTAGAACAATAGGCCTCCAAACAGCCTCGTTTGCCACAATGACACAACGCGCCCCCTGGATGGACACAGGTATGGCCAAATTCCGCGCTGCGGCCATTCTTCCCCATGTAAGGCTTTCCTTCCAGCAGCAAGGCACCGCCAACACCCTTGCCCAAATACAGATACGCCATATTGTCCTGCATATAGTGCATCCAGCCTTCGGCCACGCCGCCCGCGGAAGCATCGTTCTGCACAAAGCAGGGATACGGAATGCGTTCAGTGATTTGCCGGATGTTCAGTTTGCGCACAGCCAGCACAGGCGATACGGTGACTACACTTTGGTCCTTGTCCACAATGCCGGGTACAGTGATGCCAATGCCCAAAAGCTGTGACCGTTTCAGGTCATACGCATCCAGAAATCGTTCCAGTTCTTGGGCCAGATATTTATAATACAGCGCATTGTCCTGGAACTGCTGTTCCACTTCGGTAAACGCGATTTCCCGCGCCCGCAGATCAACGGCTACATAACGAATGTGCTTGGGAGATAATTCAATGCCGACCGCAAAACGAGCCGCCGGGTCCACGGCGATTTGCCGTGCTTTTCGGCCGCCGGTCGATTCTTCGGTCCCCACATAGGAAATCAGCCCTTGTTCCAGCAATTCTTTGAGGTTTTGCGTCACCGTCGGCATACTGATTTCCAAGCTTTGTTCGATATCCCGCTTGGTTTTTGGGGTTTCCTGTTCGTATAAGTACATGTATACACGATTTCGGTTGACGCGGCGCACTTCGGATGCCGAAAGCTTATCCGATGCCTTCAAACGGAACACCACCTTTTGCATATCTCTTTTGTTATCATATCACAAATTATCACAAATTACAAATAATATGACCTTTTTTTACCACAAAAGAAAGCGACTGCCCAAAGGCAGCCGCTTTCAAAGGTTCGCTGGACTTATTGATGCTCGTCGATGTACTTCACGATGTCGCCGATGGTAGACAGCTTCATAGCTTCCTCATCGGAGATGGTGATACCGAACTGCTCTTCCAGATCCATCATCAGCTCAACTACGTCGAGGGAGTCGGCGTTCAGGTCGTCCTTGATGGAAGTATCCATGGTCATGGTGGAAGCGTCGGCGTCGAACTTGTCGGCAAGCAGCTCACAGATTTTCTCAAACATTGGTTTAACTCTCCTTACATTTCTTGTTTAAATTTGGTTTATTTCCTGGAAAACTCCGATTTTTCGGAATTTTTCATACCGTTTTTCCAGCATTGCATCCATATCCGGTTCGGCCATCAGTTCGCGCAGCACCAGCGTGAGCGCTTTCTTGACATTCTTGACCATAGCCGGACCTTCGGGGATGATGCCCTCGATCATGCCAAACCCATACAGGTCCTGGGCGGTGATTTTGAGACATTCGGCCGCCTCAATCTCTCGGCTGGCATCCTTCCACAGGATGGAAGCACAGCCGCGCGGAGAAATGACCGAATACAGCGCATTTTCCATCATCAGCACCCGGTCGGCCACAGCTAGCGCCAATGCGCCGCCTGAGCCGCCTTCCCCGGTCACGATGCTGACCACGGGAGTCCGCAATGCCATGAAGTCATACAGGCACCGGGCAATCGCCTCGCCCTGCCCGCGCTCTTCGGCGCCGACGCCGCAAAAGGCACCCGGCGTATCGACAAAGCACAGTACCGGCCGGCCAAACTTTTCCGCCTGATGCGCCAGACGCAACGCCTTGCGGTAGCCTTCCGGATGGGGCATGCCAAAGTTTGCGGCAATGTTCTCCTCGGTCGTCTTGCCCTTGCGGTGGCCAATGACGGTCACCGGCATACCGCCGAACAGACCGATGCCTGCACAGATGGCCGAATCCTCGGCATACGCCCGGTCGCCATGCAGCTCGACAAAATCATCAAACAGCGCTGCGACATAGTCGTCAATGGTCGGACGCTTGGGGTCATGGATGATCTGCAATTTTTCCCGAACCGATTCAGCCACGTGCGCTCACCTGCCTTTTCTGCGTTTTCTTCCCCTGCGGCTGATGGAGCTTCAGCAGGGTCGTGAGCGTCTGCTTCATTTGGTTCCGCGCAACTATCTTATCACAAAAGCCGTGGTCGCGCAAGAACTCTGCGGTCTGAAAATCATCGGGTAATTTTTCACCGATCGTGCCTTCGATTACGCGGCGGCCGGCAAAGCCCACCGTCGCATGCGGTTCAGCCAGAATAATGTCGCCCAGAGACGCATAACTCGCCGTTACACCGCCGGTCGTCGGGTCGGTCAAAACCGTGATATACAGCAGCCCGGCATCCGAATGACGGCGTGCTGCGCCCGATACCTTGGCCATTTGCAGCAGGGAGAACATGCCTTCCTGCATGCGGGCGCCGCCCGAACAGGTGAACAGCACCACCGGCAGACGGTGCTCGGTCGCGTACTCAAACAGACGCGCCAGCTTTTCGCCGACCACGCTGCCCATGGACGCCATCATAAAATGGCTGTCCATCACACCCAGGCAGGTCTGTACGCCGCCGATCGTGCAAATGCCGGTCACGACCGCGTCGTTCATACCGGTCTTTTGGGTCAGATCACGAATCTTTTCGGTGTACCCGTCAAATTGCAGCGGATTGAGCGTTTTCAGCCCGCCAAACAGTTCGTGGAAGCTATCTGCGTCCGCCGTAAAGCGGATGCGCGTACGGGCCAGCAGGCGGCTGTAACGGCCGCATACCGGACAGACATACAGGTTGCGACCAAAATTGCGGGCCTTGAGCTCGGCTCCACAGCCTTTGCAGATCTTGACCGGCTTGGGCTCTTCCTCGGTTTCACCCTTCATGCGCATGGAGCTGTCACGGGTCTTTTGGAACAAATCGATTAACACACGGACACCTCCTTATGCCTCGTCGTCAAAGTCGCCGTTTTCAATCGAATTGGTATGGAATGCGCCCTTTGCGAACGCTTCCGAAGATAAAATATGCATTTGATAATCGGTGGTCGTCTGGATGCCGTCAAACAGGGTTTCGGCCAGCGCGCGCTTCATACGGGCAATGGCCTGCGCGCGGTCGGCGCCGTAGACAATCATTTTTCCGATCATGCTGTCATAGTAAGGTGGGATGGTATATCCCTGATAAGCTGCGGTATCGATGCGCACGCCTGGCCCGCCAGCCAGGTGCATGCCCTCAATCGTGCCCGGACAGGGCGCAAACCCACGCGTCGGGTCCTCCGCGTTGATGCGGCACTCGATGGCATGGCCGCGCAGCGTCAGATCTTCCTGGGTAAACGAGATCGGCTCGCCTGCTGCAATGCGGATCTGTTCGCAAACCAGGTCCACGCCGGTCACCTGCTCGGTCACCGGATGCTCGACCTGAATGCGGGTATTCATCTCGCAGAAATAGAAGTTCTTGTCTTCATCAGCCAGGAATTCGACCGTACCCGCACCACGGTATCCGACTTCGCGCGCCAGATTGGCTGCCGCGGTACAGATGCGTGTGCGGAAATCGTCGTCTGCAAAGCTGGACGGCGCTTCTTCGATCAGCTTCTGATGCCGACGCTGAATCGAGCATTCACGCTCAAACAGATGCACGACATTGCCGAAATTGTCCCCCAGCACCTGCACTTCAATATGGCGCGGATTGTGGACATAGCGCTCCAGGTACACGCGCCCATCGCCAAAGTTGGCCTGGGCTTCGCTGCTGGCTGCGTCATAGGCGGCCTTGAGTTCGGAGGCATTGAACGCCACGCGAATGCCTTTGCCGCCGCCGCCAGCGGCTGCCTTACACATGATCGGGAATCCGATGCGCGCCGCTTCCCGCTCGGCTTCGGTATAGCTTGCCACCGCGCCGTCGGTGCCCAGCGCCACCGGTACACCCGCCCGAATGGCGGTGCGCTTGGCTTCGGCCTTGTCGCCCATGCGACGGATGGTCTCCGGCTTGGGACCAATGAAGGCCAGACCATTCTCGGTCACGAGTTCGGCAAACTCTGCATTTTCCGACAGGAAGCCAAAGCCCGGATGGATGGCCTGTGCCCCGCTGGCCAGGGCCGCCGAAATGATGTTCTGCATATTGAGATAACTGTCGCGCGCCGGCGCAGGACCAATGCAGATGGCCTCGTCCGCGATCTGCGCATGCAGCGCATCGCGGTCAGCCTCGGAATAGACCGCCACCGCAATGACGCCCAGATCCCGGCACGCCTGAATGACGCGCACCGCGATCTCGCCACGGTTGGCAATCAGGACTTTACGAAACATGTTCTGCCCCCTGCCTTAATCCACGACCATGCACTTGATCTCGGCTTCTGCCGCCTTCTGGTCGCCGACATAGGCAACGCCTTCGGCAACCGCCATGGGGCCGCGTCGCTTGATAAAACGGACCTCCATGCGCAGCGTATCGCCCGGCTTGGCCATGGCGCGGAACTTGGCTTTGTCGATGCCGGTATAAACCGCAGTCTTACCCTGGAATTCCGGGATGCTCAGCAGCGCAACGCCGCCGACCTGTGCCAGCGCTTCCAGACGGAATACGGCCGGCATAATCGGGTTTCCTGGGAAATGGCCCTGGAAGAAGAATTCATCGCCGGTCAGATGTAGGGTACCAACCGCATGCTCTTCATCCATTTCAATGATCTCATCGACCAGCAGCATCGGCGGACGGTGCGGCAGGATCTCCATGATCTGTTCTTTTGTCAACATATCGGTTCCTCCTTACGCGATCACGACGAGCGTCTGGCCATATTCGACCATATCGCCTGCCTGCGCCAGAATACGGCTGACCGTACCGTCGCAGGGAGCTGCAATCTCATTCATCGTTTTCATCGCCTCGATGATAAACAGGGTATCCCCCTTCTTGACCGTCTGACCAACTTCGATGTAGGGCGGCTCGTCCGGGGACGGCGCCGCGTAGAAGGTGCCCACCAGCGGTGCAGTCACCTTAGTGCCCGGGATATCCTCTTCTGCGGCCGGAGCCGGTGCATCGGCTGCTGCCGGAGCGGCGGCCGGTGCTGCGGCCACCGGAGCCGCAACCGGTGCCACCGGAGCGACCGGCGCAGGCGCCTTGGCCTTGAGCTTGATCTTGATATCGCCGGTTTCCAGCGAAACCTCGCCCAGGCCGCTGGCCTTGAGCGCATCCATCAGTTCGACGGTAATCTGCTTGATTTCATTCAGTTCCATGCTTACACCTTCTTAAACAGGACGGTCGCATTGTGGCCGCCAAAGCCCAGCGAGTTGGAGATCGCAACATTGACCGGCATCTCCACTGCCTTGTTCGGTGTGATGTCCAGATCGCAGTCCGGGTCCGGCTCCTGATAGCCGATGGTCGGCGGGATGATGCCGTCGCGGATCGCGCAGACGCAGGCAATCGCTTCGACCGCTGCCGCGCCGCCCAGCAGGTGGCCGGTCATCGACTTGGTGGAAGAAACCTTGACCTTGTAAGCTGCGTCGCCGAATGCCTTCTTGATCGCAATGGTTTCATACTTTTCGTTCAGCGGCGTCGAAGTGCCGTGTGCGTTGATGTAATCGACGTCAGCTGGGGTCAGGCCCGCATCGGTGATCGCGCCCAGAATCGCATGCGCAGCTGCATCGCCGTCCGGGGACGGGCTGGTGATGTGATAGGCGTCGCCCGATGCGCCATAGCCTGCGACTTCGGTCAGGATGGTCGCGCCGCGCGCCTGTGCGTGGGTCAGGCTCTCGAGCACCAGACAACCGGCGCCCTCGCCCATAACAAAGCCCGAGCGGCGCGCATCAAACGGAATGGACGCACAGGTCGGGTCCTCACCCATGTGTACGGCCTTCATGTTCTGGAAACCCGCCATCGAAATCGGGATGATGCCGTTCTCGGTACCGCCGCAAACGACGATATCCTGATAGCCATGGCGAATCGCACGCATGGCTTCGCCGATGGAGTGGTTTGCGGTCGCACAAGCCGAAACCGGGCAGAAGTTTTCGCCCTTAAAGCCAAAACGCATGGAGATGTAGGCTGCCGCCATGTTAGCGATCATCTCCGGGATGCACAGCGGCGAAACACGGCTCGGGCCCTTCTCGTTGAGCTTGGGGATCTCCTGCTCGGCGATCTGCAGACCGCCAACACCCGAACCAAAGATAACACCCGTACGGTAGGGGTCGAAGTTGCCTTCCTTGAGACCTGCCTGATCGACCGCCTGCTGAGCCGCCGCCAGTGCAAAGTGGCAGTTGACATCCATACGGCGGGCTTCCCGCTTATCGACATACTGCGTTACGTCGAAGTCCTTGACTTCGGCCGCAAGCTTTACTTTATATTCACTTACGTCAAACTTGGTGATCGGCCCAATGCCGCACTTACCGGCTTTGAGCGATTCCCAAAAGCTGGCGACATCATTGCCCACCGGAGTGACGGCGCCCATACCCGTGATAACTACTCTTTCCATCCGGAATAACCTCCCCTTAAATCATGCCGCCGTCGACCACCAGCGTCTGGCTGGTGATGAACGAGGCTTCGTCCGAGGCCAGGAATGCAACCGCGGCTGCGATCTCTTCGGGCTTGCCGAAGCGACCGAGTGCGATCTGCTTTTTTGCCCCTTCCTTCAAATCTTCCGCCAGACCTGCGGTCATGTCGGTATCAATAAAACCGGGTGCTACGGCGTTGACCGTGATGCCACGCGCGCCAAGTTCCTTGGCCGCGGTCTTGGTCATGCCGATGAGGCCGGCCTTGGCTGCACAGTAGTTGATCTGGCCAAAGTTGCCGACCATGCCCGAAATCGACGAAATGTTGATGATACGGCCCTTCTTTGCGCGCATCATCATCGCGCCGCAAAGCTGGAGCATGTTGTAGGCGCCCTTGAGGTTGATGCGGATGACGTCGTCAAACTGCTCTTCCTTCATACGCACCATCAGGCCGTCGCGGGTGATGCCCGCATTGTTGACCAGAATGTACGGAACGCCCATTTTTTCCTTGATTTCCGCCAGCGCCTGTTCGCAGGCCGCATGGTCGGATACATCCCACTGCATGGCCATGGCATTGACGCCCAGAGCGCGGCATTCTTCAGCGATTTTTTCAGCCTTATCCACCGAAGATGCACAGTTTACCACGATATCATGGCCCGCCTGCGCCAGACGACGCGCGATGGCCGCGCCGATGCCGCGCGAACCGCCAGTTACAATAGCAATACCCATGTTTCGTTTCTCCTTACTCAAAACGGCGATATGCCGACTTCAACAATTCTTCTGCCTGCGCGGTCATGCTCTGGAGCACCTCAGCACACGGATGCAGCTCCTTGAGCATGCCTGCGATCTGACCGGACATAAAGGTGCCTTCCTCGTAGTTGCCGTCCTGCACGGCCTTGCGCAGCGAACCAGCGGTTGCAGCTTCCAGTTCCTCGAGCGACTGCTCGGTATTGATCTTTTCAAGCTCCAGGCACTTGCGGGCCATCGGGGTCTTGAGCGAGCGCACCGGATGACCGGACGGACGACCGGTCACAACAGTCGAAATATCGGTTGCCTTGAGCACCAGTTCCTTATACTTGTCCGAAATCTGGCATTCCGGAGTGGCCAGGAAGACCGTGCCACACTGTACGCCCTCAGCGCCGAGCAGCAGCGCTGCCGCCATACCGCGGCCGTCTGCAATACCGCCTGCCGCGATGACCGGAATGTCGACTGCGTCGACTACCTGCGGCACCAGCGGCATGGTGGTCAGCTCGCCGATGTGGCCGCCGCCTTCCATACCTTCTGCAATGACCGCATCGGCGCCGGCGCGCGCCATGCGCTTGGCGAGTGCGACCGACGCTACGACCGGCATCACTTTAATGCCCGCTTCCTTCCAGGAAGCCATGTACTTGCCCGGGTTGCCTGCACCGGTGGTCAATACCTCGATCTTCTCATCGATGGCCAGCTGTGCCAGATCGTCCGCATTCGGGCTGAGCAGCATGATGTTCAGACCAAGCGGCTTGTTGGTCAGTGCGCGGGCTTTGTGGATTTCGTCCCGGATGACGTCAACCGGTGCCGCGCCGCCTGCAATGATGCCCAGGCCGCCTGCTGCCGAAACCGCAGCCGCCAAATGATGCTCGGCGATCCAAGCCATCGCACCCTGTACGATCGGATATTCGATGCCCAGCAGTTCGGTGATTTTGGTTTTCATAATCGTTTTGCCCCTCTCGTTTACAGTTTGATCACAATGGCCCCATAGGTCAGGCCGCCGCCGAATCCGCTGGCGACGATGGTCTGCCCGGGTTTGAGCAGTCCTTTTTCTTTCATCTCAGCCAGACACAGCGGAATGGAGGCAGAGGATGTATTGCCAAACCGGTCGATGTTGACATAGACCTTTTCCGGGTCCAGGCCATACCGGTCTGTTACCATTTTTAAAATGCGCAGATTTGCCTGATGCAGCACGAACCAATCGATGTCCCCGGCTTCGAGTCCGGCGCGGCTCAATGCGTTATCGATCGACTCGGGCACCGCGGTTGCCGTAAAGCGGAACACATCGCTGCCCGCCATCTTGAGGAAGCGATAATTGGACGGAATGGTTCGGTCGCCGGTGAGCGGATCGGGCTCCGACGGCAGTGCACCAGCAAACAGCGACTGGCCCAGCGAACCTTCGGCACGCATATAAGTAGACAAAATGCCACACGGCTCCTCGCTGGCCGTATATACGACAGCGCCCGCGCCATCTCCAAACAGCACACAGGTCGAGCGGTCGGTGTAATCGGTGATGCCGCTCAGGCGCTCGGTGGAAACCACAAGCACATGCTTGGCCTTGCCCGCGCGAATGTAGCTATCCGCCACATCGGAAGCATAGACAAAGCCCGAACATGCTGCGTTCAGGTCCAGCGCTGCCGCATGGCTAGCGCCCAGCTTGTCCTGCAAAACGCAGGAAACCGCCGGGGTCAGGCTGTCCGGGGTGACCGTGCTGACCAGGATCAGGTCCAGGTCTTCGCCCGGTAGCCCAGCGTCGGCCAAAGCTGCCTGCGCGGCCGCCAGGCCCATTTCCCAGGTCGCTTTGCCCATGGCGATGCGCCGCTCCCGGATGCCGGTACGCTTGACGATCCATTCATCGCTGGTGTCCACCAGTTCTTCAAGCCGGCTGTTGGTCAGCCGGAATTCGGGCATATACGACCCGATACCGATGATCTTGCTAAAAATTTTGCTCGACCTCCTGTCGATTCTTTAATTATTTTGAAAGGCTAAGTAATACGCTAAAAAATAAGACCTCGTCCAAACCACCCGGCTATTTCCGCGTTGGTTCTGCCCTGGGTCTGATTGACAAAGTAACTCGATAATATTATAATAAAGCCGAATCTGGATGTCAACACTTTCCTCCATGTCCCACCAAAAAAGTCCCTTCGGACATGGGAACATCCAAGATTCCCAAACTTTTTTGAATCAAGGAGGATGTTTTCAATGACATACGGATTTGCCCTTTTCCCCGGCCAGGGCGCCCAGCATCCCGGCATGGGCAAGGAAGTGTATGACGCCAGCGCAGCCGCCCGCGACGTGTTCGCCTGTGCATCCGACGTTGCTGGTCTGGATGTGGCCAAGCTGTGCTTTGAAGGCTCGATGGAGGAACTGTCTCGCACGGTCAATTCCCAGATTGCCATTTTCACCCACTCGATGGCTGTTTTGGCGGCGCTGAAGGAAGCTGGAGTTTCCTTCCAGGCATGCGCTGGTTTTTCGCTCGGTGAATATACCGCCCTCGCCGCTTCCGGCATCGTTTCGCTGGCCGACGGCGTCAAGATCGTACGTAAGCGCGGCCAGGTCATGCAGCAGGCTGCCGACTCGATGGACAGCGGCATGGCTGCCATTTTGGGTCTGGACGACGCGGTCGTAGAAGAAGCCTGCGCCAAGGTAACGAGCGGCATCGTGCGCCCGGTCAACTACAACTGCCCGGGCCAGCTGGTTATCGCCGGCGAACGCGCTGCTCTCAATGACGCCATCGAACTGTGCAAGGCTGCCGGTGCACGCCGTGCCCTGCCGCTGGCCGTATCGGGCGCATTCCACACCCCGCTTCTCAAGGACGCTGCCGCCGAACTGCGCGAATTTTTGAAGGACTTTACCTTTAACCAGTCGTCCGTGCCGGTTTACTCCAACCTGGACGGCCAGCTTCTGGATACCAGCGATATGCCTGCGCATCTCGAGCAGCACATGATGTCGCCCGTGCGCTGGAAGACCCTGATGGCAAACGGCATGGCAGCAGGCCTGACGACCGGCTGCGAGATCGGCCCGGGCAAGACGCTGACCGGCTTTGCCAAAAAAATCGACAAAGCATTGACCGTTTTGCCGGTCGAAACCATGGAAAACGTGGAATCTGCCGCAAAATAAAACCTTTTCTTTGACGAAGGCGTTTGGTCGTGCTATACTGATACTCGTTTGAGCAGACACACTGAAAACGTGGGGATGAGCCATCCCCACGTTTTATTTTGCACTTCGTTTGTTGTAGGAGGTTTTCTTTGACTCTGTTTTCTGATTTGAATCTGTCCGAGCCGGTGCTGCGCGCCCTGGCCGACATGGGCTTTTCGGCCCCTACCGATATTCAGGCGCGCGCCATCCCGGCTATTTTGCAGGGCCAGGATGTGATCGGCAAGAGCCACACCGGTACGGGGAAAACGGTCGCTTTCGGCGTCCCGTCGGTGCTGCATACCATGCCCGGCGGCAGCACGCAGGTGCTCATCCTGTGCCCCACCCGGGAACTTGCCATGCAGGCCGAGGGTGAACTGCGCAAAATCTGCAAATACACCGAAGGGGTCCGCGTACTGGCGGTCTATGGCGGCGACCCGATCACCACCCAGATCCGTCAGCTCAGCCGTGGTGCACAGATCGTCGTCGGCACCCCCGGCCGCGTGATGGATTTGATGCGCCGCCATGCGCTGCGCCTGGAGGACCTGCGCGTCGCCGTTCTGGACGAGGCCGACGAAATGCTGAGCATGGGGTTCCGTGAGGACATCGAAACCATTTTGCAGGCTTCACCCGAAGCGCGGCAGACCGTCCTGTTTTCGGCGACCATGCCGCCTGAAATTTTGGAGATCACCGGCGAATACCAGCGCGACCCGGTGCTCATCGAAGCCGGCAATACCGCTGAGCGTACCATGGATACCATCCAGCAGTATTATTTCGAGGTGCCGCGCGGCGAGAAGGAACGCGCCCTTACCCTGCTGCTGCACGCCCAGCAGCCCCGCCTGTCCATCGTATTCTGCAACACCAAAAAAATGGTCGATGAGCTTGGCCGCTACCTGGGTGAGCACGGCTTCCAGGCTTCTGCCCTGCACGGCGACATGAAGCAGGATATGCGCACCTCGGTGATGAACAGCTTCAAATCCGGGCGCACGCCCATCCTGATCGCGACCGACGTTGCCGCCCGCGGCATCGACGTCGACGATGTGGATGCGGTCTATAACTTCGACATTCCGCAGGATTTTGAGTACTACATCCACCGCATTGGCCGCACCGGCCGCGCCGGGCGCACGGGCGCTTCCTATACCCTGATCGACGGCCCGCGGCAGGCGGCGGTCATCCGCAGCATCGAGCGGTTCACCCGCGCTAAGATCGAGCGCATGCCCCTGCCCGATTACGAAGCCATTGCCAGCCAGCGCAGCCAGGCAATCGGGCAGAGCATCCGTGCTGCTGTGCTTGAGCAGGCCAACGGCGAGGACAGCCGTTTTTCTGCGCAGCCACTGCTACGTACGCTGCTTGACGAGGGCTTCTCCCCCGAGCAGGTCGCCGAAGCCGCGCTGTCCCAGCTCATCGCACGTGAAATGGCCTGCATCCCCGAAGTGCGCGCCCCCAAACGGGCACAGCCCAAGCCTTTGGCCGCGCTAAAGGAAGGCTGTGTGCGTCTGCGCGTATCGGTCGGCCGCAACCAGAAGGTCGCACCGAATCACATTGTGGCCGCCATTGCCGAATGCACCGGCATTTCGGGCAAGCGCATCGGCAAAATCCAGTGCTACGGCGACTATTCGCTGGCCGAAGTACCAGAAGAACTGGCCAGCCGCATCGTCCACGAAGTCAGCGGCATGCCGATTGGCGGCATCCCGGCTGACCTGCGCATTTACCGGGAAGGTGGAACGCCCTCCCATGGCCGGCACGACCGGCCGCACCGTGGCGCGCGGCATGGAGATGCCCGGTCCCGCTCGCATAGCAAACCCGGCCGTCGTCGCAAATAAAACAAAAGAGGCGCAAAATGCGCCTCTTTTTTCATGAAAGCAGCTTTTGAAATTGCTCCCATGCTGTTGCGTTCCGCACAAACGGCTCTGGACAGACCGTATGGGTCACATCATAATGCCGCAGGACCCGCTGCGGCGGGATGGCATAGACCCGACACCAATGCTGCACCCATTGCGCAGCGCGCGTGAGTGTCTGCGCCGAAAAATACCGGGTCCCGTTCTGGTCTTTTTCCCCGCACAGCGCCACTCCCAAACTGTTCTGGTTGCGGCAAAACGGATGAAAATACAGCCCCCGTGTGCCGCAGTGCCAGGCCGTATGTACATCCAATACACTGCGCCAAACCGCTGCTCCATCCACCCAAACATGCACCGACGTTCCCACCGCACGCTGGGCCAAATATGCGGCATTTTCCTGCGCGGTATCGCCATGCTCGGCACAGTGCACGACAATGTATTGGATGCTGCCCGCATCCCGAAAAGCAGCATCGTAATTTTCCGCACGCGCGATTCGTGTATTCAAAATTCATCCCTCCTGCTTCACCGTATGCCGCAGAAGGGACAAAAATGAACCGCAATCGGTTCACAAGACAAAAGACGCAGGGGAAATTTCCCTTGCGTCTTTTGTTATCCGAAATACATGGGGGTAAAGGTAATCGCCAGTCGGATGGTCAGCCCCAGCAGCAGGGCAAACACCGATGCTGTGGTCATCAGGTCAGCCGCCCGGCCAATATCGGTTTTGACGATCGCACGGTCATCATCGCCGATGGTCGGCTTATGGACATACTGTCCGAAATACTGCGCGCTGCCACCGAGCTGGATGTGCAGCGCTCCGGCGCAAACAGCTTCGGTCTGCGCGGAATTGGGGCTCTTGTGACAGAAGCGGTCACGCTTAAAAATGCGACGAGCATTGCGGCTGTCAAACTTGAGCATGCCCGCTCCTGCAATCATGCACACGGCGGCAATGCGTGCGGGGATGAAATTGAACACATCGTCCACCCGCGCCGAAAAGCAGCCAAAATGCTCATACTTTTCGTTATGATACCCCACCATGGAATCCAGCGTATTGACCGCTTTATATAAGAATGCAAGCGGCGCGCCGCCGATGAGCATGAAAAACATCGGAGCGATCACGCCATCGGTCGTATTTTCTGCAATGGTTTCCACGGCCGCTTTGATGACACCCTCTTCGGTCAGGCTCCCGGTGTCGCGGCCCACATAATAGGAAATCGCCTTGCGCCCTTCGGCGAGCGACTGGCTCAGCGCCGTATAGACCTTTTCCCCGGCCTGCATCAGGCATTTCCGGGCGAAAATCTGATAACAAAACAGGGTTTCGGCCGCAAAAGCCAGCCAGGGATTGGCCGCGCGCAGCAAAAAGAGGATCGCAAACGGAACCGTATAGCTGACCGCACACACGATGCACCACAGCACCACCCCGGCGATCTTTTCGCCGCGCGGCGTTTGCGGAAACAGCCGACGCAGCAGCTTTTCGGTCTTGGAGATCAGCGCACCAATGGCGCAGACCGGATGCCAGGCCCCGTCCGGGTCGCCAAAAATCGTATCGAGCGCAAAGCCCAGCGCGACCGACAATGTTGTCAACATACGCTCCTCCTACCGCTTGGGCCCGCCATACAGCAAATAGATCGGGTTGTTTGCCTGGAACGGTGTGCTGCCTTCGGCCTTCTTGCCGCGCACAGCGCTGATCTGGCTGACGGTGATCTGCTCAAAGTTCAGCGCGCCCAGGGCGATCTGTGCATCGCTCAGAGTTTCCAGCGATACCGCGCTCACGACCACACGAATCTTGGGATTGCGGTCTTTGAGCAGGGACAGCGTTTCGTACAGTGTGCCGCCGCTGCCGCCGATAAAGGCCGCATCGGGTGCCGGCAAACCTTGCAGCACATCGGGTGCTTCGCCCTCGATGGGCAGCACATTGAAACATCCCAGTTCCCGGCGGTTGCGGTCAATCAGTGCGATCCCATCGATCGAGCGCTCGACCGCATAAACGACCGACGCCCGCCGCGCCATCTCCATAGACACTGAGCCGGTGCCCGCGCCGATGTCATAGACAATGTCGTCCCGACGCAAATCAAGCAGGTTGACCCCGACCCAGCGCGCTTCCTGCTTGGTCATGGGCACATTGCCGCGCTCCATATCTTCGTCATAGATCGGGCGCCCGGTCTGGCCGGGTGTATCGTTTTCGATCAGCAAAACGGCCAGATTGCCGCAGGGTTCCTTGGCCAGTTCTTCGGCGGTGCCGGTCTGGATGCGTTCATCGGCTGCGCCCAGATTTTCGCCCAGCGACACGCGCACGCCGCCCAAGCCGGCATCCACCAGCGACTGGCACAGCGCCTGCGCGTTCTGCGCGCCGCCGGTCAGCGCGAATACTTTGCGGTTGTAGCTCACCGCGCCGAGCAGACTGCCCTTGCGGCCATGCAGACTGAGCCAGACCACATCGTCATAAGATATGCCCAGCTTGGCGCACAGCATCTGCATACTATTTAAGCCGCACACGATCTCCACATCGCCCTGCGCTTGCAGCGCGCTTTGCAGCGTTTTCGCGGCGCTGAAAAAGCCTGTGTCGCCAGACACCAGAATTCCCACCCGCTCATCCGGCGCGGCAAGGGCGGTTTCGGCCAGCTTGCCGGTCGGGCAGGTTTGGATTTTGCCCAGCGAGGATAACTGTCCGGCCAGACGGTCGGTCGACAGCAGGAGGGTGCATTGCGCCATGGCCTCGCGCGCCTGCCGGGTCAAATCGGTGGGTTGTCCACTGCCCGCACCGAGAATGGTAAACAATCGGCTCATGCGATTTCTCTCCTTTCCGGAAACAAAAAACGCCGCCGGAACTTATCCGGCGGCATATGCTCTGGAGGTACCACCCAGAATCGAACTGGGGATCAGGGAGTTGCAGTCCCACGCCTTACCGCTTGGCTATGGTACCGAATCAGTGCTTATTTAGTATACCCATTTTTGCCTAGCTTGTCAATTCTTTTTTTCAAAAATTTTTGCCAGTTTGTCCGCTTGCAATTTTCCGGGCCCCATGCTAAGATGCCAATAACGATTTCACATCTTACAAAGGAGGGCTTTTCATGCAGCATATTTCCGATTGCTTCGTTTTAAACAACGGCGTGCGCATCCCCTGCGTTGCCTTTGGCACCTATAAAGCGGCGGCCGATCAAACCGCGGCCGTCATCTCCCGCGCCATCGAGGCCGATTACCGCCACTTTGATACGGCTTCCTTTTACGGTACCGAACCGTTTCTCGGCCAAGCGCTGGCTGCTTGCGGGTTGCCCCGGGAAGATTTCTTCCTGACCAGCAAAGCTTGGAAAGATGAAATGGGCTATGAGGCCGTCAAAGCCGCCTTTGCCCGCTCGCTCGAGCGGCTGGGCACCGATTATCTCGACCTCTATCTCATTCACTGGCCGCGCCCGGACCGGGACACGCCGAACTGGGAACAGCTCTGCCAGGATACCTGGCGCGCACTCGAAGAACTCTATCAGGCCGGGCAGGTACGCGCCATCGGGCTGAGCAATTTCCTGCCCCATCATATCGAAGTGATTCGGCAAAGCTGCACAGTCACTCCCATGGTTAACCAGATTGAATTCCACCCTGGCTACACTCAGCCGGACACGGTCCACTATTGTCAATCGCATGGCATCCAGGTCGAAGCGTGGAGCCCCATGGGCCGCACCCGCGTGCTGGGTACCCCGCTTGTGACCGAACTGGCCGCCAAATATGCGGTGTCCCCTTCCCAGCTCTGCCTGCGCTATGCGCTGCAAAAGAACGTGCTGCCGCTACCCAAGGCGTCCTCGCTGGCACACATGCAGCAAAATCAGGATGTTTTCGCGTTCACCCTGTCGGACGCCGATGTATCCAGACTGGATACCATGCCGCAGACCGGCTGGTCGGGCCAGCACCCGGATTTTCTCGAATAAAAATCCCTTTTTGCAAAAATGACCCTTGAATTTGTCCGCGAGTCGTGCTATATATAATATATATGTTTATCTGCGATGAACAGGAAAAGTAGGATGGCGCTCCCTTTGCCAGAGAACGGCGGTCACCGGCTGCAAGCCGCCCCAAAGGACGCAATGCGAAGTTCCCCTGTGAGCAGGCGTGCTGAACATGCAGTAGGCGCGCCCGTCCCGCCCCCGTTACCGGGCGCACAAGTGCGCAGGGCCTATCTGCCTGCGAACGTAGGTGGTACCACGGAAACAGCGGTTTTCGTCCTATGGGACGGAAGCCGTTTTTTTGTGCCATCGCTCAAAACGTAAAAATTCCATTTAAGGAGTGTAACAACCTATGAAAGAACAGCTGGAAGCCATTCTTGCAAGTGCTAAGAAGGAGCTCGGCGAAACGACGAACGCCCGCGATCTGGACGCGGTGCGCGTCAAGTACCTCGGCAAAAAGGGTGAGCTGACCGCCATCCTCAAGGGCATGAAAAACCTGTCGCCCGAAGAGCGTCCGGTCGTTGGCCAGATGGTCAATGAAGTGCGCGCAGCGGTCGAAGCCGCGCTCGAAGAACAGGGGGAGAAGATCGAGCGTCTGGCGCTCGAAGAAAAACTCAAGAGCGAAACGCTGGATGTCACCATGCCGGGCGAAGAAGTCGTTCTCGGCCACAAGCATCCGCTGACCGTTGTCCTCGATGAGATCAAGGACATCTTCATCGGTCTGGGCTTCCAGATCGCCGAAGGTCCGGAGGTCGAACTCGACCACTATAACTTTGAAGCGCTCAATATCCCGAAGGACCATCCGGCGCGCGACACCCAGGATACCTTCTATGTTTCGGATAACGTCGTGCTGCGCACCCAGACCTCGGGCATGCAGGTGCGCGTCATGGAAAAGACCCAGCCGCCCATCCGCATCATTGCGCCCGGCCGTGTGTTCCGTTCGGATGCGGTCGATGCGACCCACTCTCCCCTGTTCCATCAGATCGAAGGTCTGGTAGTCGACAAGGGCATCACGATGAGCGACCTCAAGGGCATTCTGGAGCTGTTTGCCAAGCGTTTGTACGGCGACGACACGGTCGTCCGTTTCCGTCCGCACCACTTCCCCTTCACCGAGCCGTCGGCTGAAATGGACATCCAGTGCTATCAGTGTCACGGCGAAGGCTGCCGCCTGTGTAAGGGCGAAGGCTGGATCGAAATTCTGGGCTGCGGCATGGTACACCCCAAGGTGCTTGAGATGAGCGGCATCGACCCGGAGATCTATTCGGGTTACGCTTTTGGCATCGGCCTGGAGCGCACGGTTATGGGCCGCTTCAAGATCGACGACATCCGTCTGTTCTATGAAAATGACGTGCGGTTCCTGCACCAGTTCTAAGCGCTCACGCGCTTACGGGCCGTTCGGCCTTTCCTGCGCCATAGGCGCCGCAAACTGAACTTTAAATCGATAAAAGGAGCGCAATCACTATGAAACTGCCTCTTTCCTGGCTGAAAGATTACACCAATATTGACGGCGTAAGCCCCAAGGAATACGACGCAAAGATGACCATGTCGGGTTCCAAGGTCGAGTGCGTCGATTACCTCGGCGAAGAGATCAACAATGTCGTAACCGGCAAAATCCTGTCGGTTGAAAAGCACCCGGATTCCGACCATCTGGTCATCTGCCAGATCGATGCGGGCAAGGAAGAACCCATCCAGATCGTCACCGGTGCGCCCAATGTCACCGAAGCATCGGTCGGCGAGATCTGCCCGGTCTGCCTGCATAAGTCCACCCTGCCCGGCGGGGTGAAGATCACCAAGGGCAAGCTGCGCGGCGTGGTTTCCAACGGCATGATGTGCTCGTTCCAGGAGCTTGGCCTGGACCACGGCTGTGTGCCCTATGCGTGCGATAACGGCATCCTGTTCCTGCCCAAGGACACCCCGGTCGGTGTGGACATCAAGGGCGTTCTGGGTCTGGATGAATATGTCGCCGATTTTGAAATTACCTCCAACCGTCCGGACTGCCTGAGCGTCATCGGTCTGGCGCGTGAAACCGCGGCGACCTTTGAGCGTCCGTTCTCTGTCAAGGAGCCGGTGGTCAAAGGCTGCGGCGGCGACATCAAGGACTATGTTTCGGTTCGTGTGGATGAGCCCGAACTGTGCCCACGTTACACGGCCAAGATTGTCAAGAACATCAAGATCGAGCCCTCCCCGGCCTGGATGCGTGAGCGTCTGCATGCGGCTGGTGTACGCCCGATCAACAACATCGTCGACATCACCAACTATGTTATGCTCGAATATGGTCAGCCCATGCACGCATTTGACTATGCCTGCCTGTCGGACGGCCAGATCGTGGTCCGCCGCCCGCAGCCGGGCGAAGCCATCCAGACGCTGGACGGCCAGGACCGTGCGATTACTTCTGAAATGCTCGCCATCTGCGATGGCGCTAAGCCGATCGCGGTCGCTGGTGTCATGGGCGGCGCCAACTCGGAAATCACCGATGCGACCCAGACAGTCGTTTTTGAATCGGCCTGCTTCCACGGCGCAACCGTCCGTCTGACTGCTAAGGCACTGGGCATGCGCACCGAGGCCTCCGGTCGCTTTGAAAAGGGTCTGGACCCGTCGCTGACCATGCTGGCCGTTCTGCGCGCCTGCGAACTGGTCGAAGAACTGGGCGCCGGTGAAGTCATCGACGGCGTCGTGGATGTCTGTGCCGCTGACCTGACCCCCAAGACCCTGCCGTTTGAGCCGGACAAGATGAATGCTCTGCTAGGCACCGACCTGTCCGCTGATGTACAGAAGCAGCTGCTCAAGCGTCTGGCGTTCCAGGTCGAGGGCGACAAGGTCATTATCCCGTCCTTCCGTATTGATATTGCCCGTATGTGCGACCTGGCCGAAGAAGTTGCGCGCATGTATGGTTATGACAACATTCCGGTGCGTCTGTACGCCGGTGACACCACCCAGGGCGGCTTGTCTCCGCGCCAGCAGATGGAACGCGCGGCAGCCGGTGTTTGCTTGGCAGCTGGTTTTGACGAATCGATGAGCCATTCGTTCATCAGCCCCAAGTTCTACGACGCCATTGCCCTGCCGGCGGACGACCCGCGCCGTATTTCGACCACCATCCTCAACCCGCTGGGCGAGGACTTCTCGGTCATGCGTACCACCGTTCTGCCGTCTATGCTGGACTCGCTGGCGCACAACCATGCGCACCGCAATCCGACCGCATCGCTCTATGAGCTGGGCACCATTTACACCCCGGTCGTCAAGGACGGTAAGGCCGACGCCGACCAGCTCCCGCACGAGGAAAAGATCCTCACCCTGGGCAGCTACGGCCGCCTGCCCTTCTTCCAGTTCAAGGGCGTTATCGAGGCACTTTGCCGCGAACTGAATATCAAGGACGTGTCCTTTGTAGCCGATTCCGAAAATCCGTCCTATCACCCGGGCCGCTGCGCCAAGGTCTATGCGAGCGACGCGCTGCTCGGCACCTTCGGTGCGGTACATCCGCTGGTTGCTAAGAAGTATGGTTTCAACACCGAAGTGCTGACCGCAGAACTGGCTATGGATGCGCTGTATGATGCCATCGATTCGGTCAAGCTGTATCAGCAGCTGCCCAAGTTCCCGGCTTCCACCCGCGATATTGCGGTTCTGGTCGACGATGCTGTCCCGGCAGCTTCCATGCAGAAGGCCATCGAGCGAGCAGCTGGTTCCATTCTGGAAAGCGTCAAATTGTTCGACGTGTACAAGGGCAAGGGCATTCCGGAAGGCAAGAAGTCGGTAGCGTATTCGATGAGCCTGCGCGCGTCCGACCGCACGCTCAAGGACGAAGAATGCGACAACGCGATGCAGAAAGCCATTGCTGCACTCGAAAGCGAATTTGGCGCTGCACTGCGTAGCTGATTCGTACCCACACAGCAAAACTTTTTCCCTAATTTTTTGGTTTTTATCCCCACTTTGCCCTTTACAATCGGTAGTTTCTGTATTATCATTAAAGTAGCAACATGGAGCAAAGGAGGATGCAGAACATGCTCGAAGGCACTCGGAAATTTACTCTCGTGGACGATTCCAATGTTGAGATGAAGCGGATTCTGACCACGGTTTATGATGCCCTGAAAGAAAAGGGCTATAATCCCATCAACCAAATCGTCGGTTATCTGCTGTCGGAGGACCCGACTTATATCACCAACCACAACAATGCCCGCAGTCTGATCCGTAAGATCGACCGCGACGAACTCATGCAAGAGTTGGTTTCGTTCTACTTGAATAACTAAACCGCAAACAGCCCATGGCTTTCGCCATGGGCTGCTTTTTTTATTCTGTTACCCGATTGTTTCCATGAAATTCTTTCCTCTTTTACAGATTCATGCTATACTTACCATATCATCCAATATGAGGAGGGATTCCTATGAGTCGTCCGCTTTATCCACTACTGCGGCTGTATTTCATTGGCAGCCTTCTTGCGCTTGCGGAGAACTTCATACCATCTTCCGAAAATATTCTATATGGCGCTCCCTTTTTGAATTTTATCCGTTTATGTGTGTTGATTGGCTCCCTAATCTTGCAGCTTTATGCGCTTTCAAAGTTACGTTTTCTGAGCAGGCGGATGCAGCAGGCGTTCCGGTATACTGTCATCAGTATAGTAGGCATTATGATTCTGACACTTTTTTTGCTGGCTTCCTTGCTTTCCCCCAATGGTTTGCCCCTCGTCATCCTGTCCCTTATACTTCTGGTGGGCTTTGCGATTCTTTCGATGATCGCAGACTATCAATTTTATTGGGGGCTTGGAGAAACCATCGTGCCCAACGAATATGATTTCTCGGAAGACCGGCTGCACTGGGCATTTTACTGGAAACTCATTGCCCTTCCCGTTGTCTTTCTGGCTGAGCTTTCGAAAGTTCCACTTTTACCCACCATCTGCAGTCTGATTTTCTCCTCCCTCTCGCTGTTCATCCTATATCAATTTTCGCAGGTTGTACAGCAAAAAGAAGAATAAAAAAAGCTGGATTTTCGTCCAGCTTTTTGTTTTATTAGTACATGCCGCCCATGTCCGGTGCAGCCGGTGCCGGAGGAGTGGGCTCCTTCTTATCCGCTACAATGGACTCGGTGGTCAGAACCATGGAAGCGATCGAAGCTGCATTCTGCAGAGCCGAACGGTTTACCTTGGTCGGGTCTACGATACCAGCCTCAATCATGTTGCCGTACTTCTCAGCATATGCGTCAAAGCCGTAACCGATCTGGCCAGAAGTCTTGATCTTCTCCAGAACAACTGCGCCGTCAACACCAGCGTTTGCAGCGATCTGCTTCACCGGCTCTTCCAGGCCGCGCATAACGATCTTCACGCCGGTCTTTTCGTCGCCATCTACGGTGTCGATCAGAGCTTCCACAGCCGGGATCGCATTGACATAAGCGGTACCGCCGCCAGCAACGATGCCTTCCTCTACAGCTGCACGGGTTGCATTCAGTGCGTCCTCGATGCGCAGCTTCATTTCCTTCATTTCAACTTCGGTTGCAGCGCCAACCTTGATAACAGCAACACCGCCAGCCAGCTTTGCCAGGCGCTCCTGCAGCTTCTCACGATCGAAGTCCGAAGTGGTCTTTTCGATTGCAGCACGGATCGCTGCAACGCGAGCCTTGATGTCTTCCGAGTTGCCAGCGCCATCTACGATGGTGGTGGTTTCCTTGTTTACCTTGATCTGACGAGCCTGGCCGAGCATATCCAGCGTTGCATCCTTCAGGTCCAGACCAACTTCTTCCGAAATTACGGTACCACCGGTCAGAATCGCGATATCCTGGAGCATATCCTTGCGGCGGTCGCCGAAGCCCGGAGCCTTAACTGCAACACAGGTGAATGTGCCACGCAGACGGTTTACGATCAGGGTGGACAGTGCTTCGCCTTCGATGTCTTCGGCAATGATCAGCAGCTTGCGGCCAGACTTTACGATCTGCTCGAGCAGCGGCAGCAGGTCCTGAATGACCGAGATCTTCTTATCCGTGATGAGCACCATGGCATCATCCAGAACAGCTTCCATCTTCTCGGTGTCGGTAACCATGTACGGGGTTACATAGCCGCGGTCAAACTGCATGCCTTCTACAACTTCCGAGTAGGTCTCTGCGGTCTTGGACTCTTCTACCGTGATAACGCCATCGGTGGAAACCTTCTCCATCGCCTCAGCAATCAGGGTACCGATCTCTTCGCTGCCCGAAGAAACTGCGCCAACACGTGCGATGTCTGCGGTGCCATTGATCTTCTTGGAGTTTTCTGCAATTGCCTTTACTGCTGCGTCAACTGCCTTGCTCATGCCCTTACGCATAACCATCGGGTTTGCGCCAGCTGCCAGGTTCTTCAGACCTTCACGAACAAATGCCTGTGCCAGCAGGGTTGCGGTCGTGGTACCATCACCAGCGGTGTCGTTGGTCTTGATGGATACTTCCTTAACCAGCTGTGCACCCATGTTTTCGAACGGATCGTCCAGCTCGATGTCCTTTGCAATGGTTACACCGTCGTTGGTGATCAGCGGTGCGCCGAACTTCTTATCGAGCACAACGTTACGGCCCTTGGGGCCCAGGGTTACTTTAACGGTATCTGCAAGCTGGTCGACGCCGCGCTGCAGCGCCTTACGAGCTTCTTCGCCAAACAAAATCTGCTTTGCCATGACTGAAATTCCTCCTGTATCAGAAAAACGTGAATTTTTATTCTACGACTGCGAGAATGTCGCCCTGACGAACGATGATCACTTCCTCGCCGTCCACCTTCACTTCGGTGCCGGAATACTTGCTGGTGATTACCTTATCGCCAACCTTCACCTGCATGACGACTTCCTTGCCGTCTACCATGCCGCCGGGACCAACTGCCAGAACTTCGGCAACCTGGGGCTTCTCCTTGGCAGAGCCGGTCAGGATGATACCGCTTGCGGTCGTTTCTTCCGCTTCGACCATCTTAATGACAACGCGGTCGGAAAGGGGCTTTAAAGTCATACTATATTCCTCCTAAAATTTTAGATACAATTTGGCGTTAGCACTCAAAGCATCTGAGTGCTAATCTGGTTATTATGATACATCAGTCCATGCCAGAATGCAAGAGGATATTTGGGGTTTTTGTTAAAAAATTTTTTGAATTATTTGTGAACGTTTTTCGGTCGTCCTGTTATTTTTTCTACAAACTTTTTGCGTACTTGCACCGGTTTGAAGAACATGTACAGATCGCATTTGAGCATGCCATTATAGAGTTTACGCCTTTTATCGGCCCGATATCCATAAAACCGCTCAAATTCCGGGTCAGAAGTTAAAAAATACTGCTTCAGTTCGCTCTGTCCGGCGCTTTTGCCCATCTGAACATACAATTTCTGCGCCTGTTCCCGATCGAGCAGTCGTTCCCCATACGGTGGATTAGCAAAGAGCACGCCGGTGTGCTGACGATAGGCGATCTGCGTGGCATCTGCCTGGGTAAAACGGACGCTTTCCCCCACCCCAGCCTTGCGGGCATTTTCCTGCGACAAGGTCACACACGTCGGGTCAATATCGCTGCCGCAGATGTCCAATTCGGCCCCGGATACGATCCGTTCGAGCGCAGCCGCCCGGGCATCCGACCAGGCCGACGCAGGCATACACGGCCACTTCTCGGCTTCAAACGCACGGGTCAGACCGGGCGCCCGGCGCTGGGCGATCAGTGCCGCTTCGATCGGGATGGTACCCGAACCGCAAAACGGGTCGAGCAGCGGCTCCCGCCCCCGAAAACGCGCCAGCTTGACCATGGCTGCCGCCAGGGTTTCCCGCAGCGGCGCCGCGTTGGCGTTGGCACGATACCCGCGCTTGTGCAGCCCTGCGCCCGAGGTGTCCAGAAAGATCTCCGCCTGATCGTGCATGATGGAAAACTGGATTTGGAATTTGGGGCCGGTTTCCTCAAACCAGTGCAGCCCATAGGCTTGTCCCAACCGGTTGACCACGGCTTTCTTGATGATCTTCTGACAGTCCGGGATGGAGTGCAGCGCCGAGTCCAGCGCATGTCCCTTGACCGGAAAAGCAGCATCTTTGGGAAGCCACTCTTCCCAGGCAACCGCGCGCACCCCTTCAAACAGCTGGTCGAACGTCTTGGCCGGAAAAGCTGCCACGCGCACCAGCACCCGCTCGGCACAGCGCAGGTTCAAATTGGCCCAGGCCAGCGTATTCCAATCGCCGGAAAAGAGGACTCGTCCATTTTCCGCCCGTACATCTTCCAGCTTGCCCTCAAACCGCAGTTCATCGGCGACAATGCCTTCCAGCCCAAACAAGGTCGGGCAACAAAAATCCAGTTTCATCAAAATCCCTTTCTTTGAAAAAAGGCCCCATCCCATTGGATAAGGGCCCAATCTTTTTCTGTATCATATCGTGTTCTATTCGGTTTGTCAAGGCGCGGCCCTCAGTACAATCCCCACTGAAACATCCGGTTGACCGGCCGCAAGGTGATGTAATCGCCCATACGCACCCCGAGCATCCGCAGCAGCCCCAGACACAGCAGCATAGCGCTGAAGGCCGTACAGACCACGCCCAGCCACTGAAAGCCGACCAGACCCAGGAAAAAGGTATAAAATACCCGCACCCACAAAAATACGGTCGCGCCGCACAACAGCGGAATCGCAAACAGACGCGGCAGGCTGCTGCCCACGTGGCTGAGCTGACACAGCCGAATGAAATTGGCGCATACCGCGAGCAGTCCGGCCAAAATCTGCGCCAAAATATAGCCCTGCACGCCGAGTTCGGGCTTTGCCGCCAAAATCCACACCAGAACAAGCTGGACACACTCGCTTGCGACCGAAATGCTGACCGAAGACCATTGCGCCCCCATCCCGCCGAGCAAGGCCGACGTGACCATATGATAATAGGCCAGCACAATGGAAACCCCAAGCAGCGCCACATAGGTCAGCCCGAGCGGCTGTCCGAAAAACAGGCGCGATAAGGTCGGTGCTAACGGCACGATCAGGGCGGTGAGCGGGATAGCGAGCAGCCCGGTCAGCCCAATGGCCTTGCGTGTCAGCGCATCGATGCGCACTTGGTCGCCGCGCGCCCGGCTGCGGCTGATTTCCGGCATGATGACCGTGCACACCGAACTGATGAGCGCAATCGGCAGCACCAGAAGCGGCATGGCCATGCCTGAGATGATACCCAGTTCGCTCAGTGCCTGGGTACGGGTCAGCCCAGCCTGCATCAGCCGCTGGGGCAAAATCACCGAAGATGCCGAGCCGAGCAGGCTGTTGAGCACCGCTGCCCCGGTTACCGGCAGGACGATGCTGGCAAAGGTCCGGGAAAAGCCACGCGGCAGTGGCTGCCGAGATTGCTTCGGGATACGAATTTGCTTGCTGTAAATGCGCGCCAGCAGCGCGGCACTGACGCATTCGCTCAGCGACATGCCCACAAAGATCAGCAGCGCAATACGGCCATAATCCTGCCCGCCGTAAAGCGTCAGCAGGGTGAGCACGGCCACGATGCGCACGACCTGTTCGGTCAGTTCGGCCGACGCCGCCCATTCCACATGATTGAGGCCGATGCACAGCGACTTTACAATATTTTCGACCCCGGTCAGCGCCAGACAGGCGAGCATGACCGGAAAGACGGCAGCGGTCCGCGCATCGCCCAGGATATGTCCGGAAATCCAGCCATGTCCCAAAAACAAAAACGCCGCACAGCCGAACACCAACAGCGCAAACACCTGTGCGGCCCGCCGTGCCAGATTGCCCACCGCTCCTCCCTGCCCAGCAGCGCTCAACTCAGCAGACAAACGGGAACAGGCCATCGTCAAGCCCGACAGACAGGCCGCATGGATGACCGCATAGACCGAATGCACCAGTTGATAGACCCCAAGCCCCTCGGCGCCCGCCAAATGGCTGAGCCCAATGCGGTAAAGGAACCCCAGGCCCTGAAGCCCCAAATTGGAAGCACATAGGACCGCCACGCTGTACAGCAGGCCGTGAGTAAGCAGTTTCAAAGCGTCGCCATCCTTTTCGAGTAGTCTTTTCTACTCTATGCGCCGCTTTGGCAAAATAGACGTGCCCATATTGCCACAAAAAAATCCGGCGCCCAAAGGTGCCGGATTTTGATTAGATACGTTTGGCCAGCCGTTCGCTGTACTGGGCGCGGAACTCATCAAAGGTCCCCGCTTCGATAGCTTCGCGAATCTTGACCATGAGATTGTTATAAAACCACAGGTTGTGCTGGACCAGCAGCCGCTGGGACAGCATCTCCCCGGCTTTAAGCAGGTGCCGCACATACGCGCGGGAAAAATGCTGACAGGTCGGGCACTGGCATCCTTCTTCGATCGGCCGGTCATCGGTCTGGTATTTGGCATTGTGGATATTCAAAATGCCGTTCCAAGTGAACAGATGGCCGTGCCGGGCGTTGCGGGTGGGCATGACGCAGTCAAAGAAGTCCACCCCACGCGCAACGCCTTCGATGATGTTAGACGGTGTGCCCACGCCCATCAGATAGCGCGGCTTGTTTTCGGGCGCATGCGGCAGCACGACATCCAAAATGTGATACATCACTTCGGTCGATTCGCCGACCGCCAGGCCACCGATAGCATAACCGGGCAGGTCCAGCTTTTTGATGTCCTCCATGTGCTGCACTCGCAGATCGTCATAGGTGCCGCCTTGGTTGATGCCGAACAGCATCTGCTGCGGATTAACCGTATCGGGCAAGCTGTTGAGCCGGGTCAGTTCATCCTTGCAGCGAGCCAGCCAGCGGGTCGTACGGGCACAGGATGCCTGCACATATTCATAGGCCGCCGGATTTTCGATGCACTCATCAAAAGCCATGGCAATATCCGAACCCAGATTGGACTGGATACGCATGCTCTCCTCGGGTCCCATAAAGATCTTACGGCCATCCACATGGGAGTTAAAGAACACGCCCTCCTCCTTGATCTTGCGCAATGAAGCGAGCGAAAAGACCTGGAATCCGCCGCTGTCGGTCAGCATGGGGCCATCCCACCGCATAAAACGGTGCAGACCGCCCATCTGCTTGATGATCGCGTCGCCCGGCCGCACGTGCAGATGATACGTATTGGACAGCTCGACCTGACAGCCAAGCTGCTTGAGGTCAAACGCATCCACGGCGCCCTTGATGGCGCCTGCGGTGCCCACGTTCATAAAGACCGGGGTCTGCACCGTGCCGTGCGCGGTCTGAAACTCGCCGCGGCGGGCCTTGCCCTGGGTTTTTAAAATACGAAATGTTCCAACGTCCATAATGTTCCTCATTCTAATTTTTCATTGTACGTTCCCAAAAGGCTTAAAGCTTTTCCAGGAACTTGCGCATGCGGGTCATCGCTTCGCGCAGATGCGCCATGGAATAGGAGTACGAGATGCGCACATGTCCTTCCCCGCTCTCGCCAAAGGCGTTGCCGGGTACGACCGCGACCTTCTGGTCTTCCAGCAGCCGATTGGCAAATTCCTCGCTCGACAGCCCGGTCGACCGGATCGACGGGAAAACATAAAACGCCCCCATGGGTTCAAAGCAGTCCAACCCCATGCTGCGCAGTTCATCTACCAGATAGCGGCGGCGCATATCATATTGCAGGCGCATGCGCTGCACATCGTCCTCACCCGAACGCATGGCTTCTATGCCCGCAAACTGGGCGGTCGTCGGGGCAGACATGATGCCAAACTGGTGAATCTTGCAGATGGGCGCCATCATTTCGCGCGGGCCCATCGCCCAGCCCAGACGCCAGCCGGTCATGGCATAGGATTTGGAGAAACCGCCGACCACGATCGTGCGCTCCTTCATGCCGTCCAGTTCGGCAAAGCAGACATGCTTGCCCTGGTAGGTCAGGTCGCAGTAAATCTCGTCGCTGAGCACCAGAATATTGGTGTCCCGCAAAACGGCGGCAATGGCTTCCAGCTCTTCCCGGTTCATGATGGCCCCGGTGGGGTTGTTCGGGAAGGGCAGCACGAGCATTTTGGTGCGCGGCGTAATGGCCGCGCGCAACCGCTCGGGTGTCAGCTTAAATTCGTCCTCGGCCACGGTCGGCAAAGCTACCGGTGTACCGCCTGCCATGATCGTAAGCGGCGTATAGCACACAAAGCTGGGCTCCGGGATGAGGACTTCATCCCCGGGTCCGACAAAAGCGCGCAGCGCATTGTCGATGGCTTCGCTGCCGCCGACGGTGACCAGCACTTCTTTTTGCGGGTCATAGGTCAGGCCATATTTGCGTTCGATGTTCTTGGCGATCTCCTCACGCAGTTCGGCCAGGCCCCAGTTGGATGTATAGAAGGTTTTGCCCTTTTCCAGCGACAGGATGCCCGCCCGGCGAATCTGCCAGGGGGTTTCAAAGTCCGGCTCGCCCACACCGAGCGAGATTGCCCCATCCATGGTCGCAACGATGTCAAAAAATTTACGAATGCCCGAAGGCTTGACAATTTTGACCCGTTCCGAATAGAGGTCGGAATAGTTTACCATGTGATCATTACCTCTCTCGTATCGGATGCCGACGGGTCATATTCCACGCCCTGATCCTTGTATTTCTTCAAGATAAAGTGGGTGGAGGTCGAGATGACGCTTTCCATCGGCGCCAGATTCTCGGATACAAACTGCGAAATTTCGCGCAGGGTCTTGCCGACGATGATGATCGTCAGGTCAAAGCCGCCCGACATCAGATAGGCGCTCTGCACCTGGGGATGCGAACAGATCTGGCGGGCAATTTCATCAAACCCCATGCCCTTCTGCGGGGTGATGCGCACTTCGATCTGGGCGGTGACCATTTCTTCGGCGGTCTTATCCCAATCGATCATAGCCTTATACCCTAAAATAATATTGGCACGTTCCAGTTCCGCGATCTCGGCTGCGATCTCTTCTTCGGATGCGTCCAGCATCCGGGCGATCTGCGCGGCGGTCAGGCGACCGTCCTGATCGAGCATGGCCAGAATTTTATCTTTGTACTTCATTCGTTTCAGCCTCCTGCCAATGTGCCCGCGCCTTGTGCGCGGAAGTGAATCTCCGGACCCCTCCAAATACCAAGGGCATCCACGCCTTTTTGCGGCATAGACCCATTATACACGATTTTCCTCCCAATGGAAACCTTTGTTTTGCAATTGCTATTGCGTGGCGGGATAAAAAAGGATACAATAAGAATAGTATTCCATGGAAGGATGAAACCAGAATCCACATGAAGGAACTTGAATTTACCGGATTCGACCCGCAAGGGCTGGATCTGCTCATTGAAAACCGGCTGATGAACAGCAAGGATTTTTATGAGGCGCACAAGGCCGAGATCCGCCAGCGGGCGGTCGAACCGTTCCATGCCCTGTGCCAGCGCATGGCGCCCGCGATGCTCGAGATCGATCCCCTGTTTGTCACTGTCCCCTCGCGCATGGTGTCCCGTGTGCGACGGGATACCCGCTATACCAAGGACAAGACCTTATACCGCGCCAATTTGTGGCTCTTTTTCCGGCGGCCCAAGATGCAGTATGAAACCGTCCCCTTTTATTATATGGAAGTCACGCCGGATTATTGGGGCTATGGCTGCTATGGCGGCTTTTCCCCGGCCGAAATGGCGCTGGCCCGCGAAATGATCGTGCAGGAAGACAAGCTGTTTTTGGACGCCTATCAGGCGGCAAAAAATTGCCCAGAGTTTACACTCGACGGGGAACTGTATAAGCGGCCCCGTGTGCCCGACGCCCCTGAAGCCTATCAGCCCTGGCTCAACCGCAAGCATCTGGGACTGCAATTTTCCGAATACAACGACTATTCCCCCTTGTGGGACGGGTCGTTTGTCGAACCTATGCTGGAAAGCTTCCGGCGTATCGCGCCGTTCTACCGCTTTGTCGCAGCGCTGTATGAGCGCACCCGCGGAAATGAGGCGGTACGATGAATTACACAGCCATTGATTTTGAAACCGGCAATGCCTACTACACCAGCGCGTGTTCGATCGGTGTATCGGTGTTTGAAAACAACCAGCCGGTGCGGCAATATGTTCGCCTCATTCGTCCGCCTGACGAAGTGGGCGCCTTTCACTGGTACAACATCAAGATTCATGGCATCCGCCGTGCGCAAGTCGAACAGGAGCCGACCTTCGGAGAATTATGGCCCCTGCTGCGGCCGGACCTGGAAGACCATATTCTGGTCTGTCACAATGCCATGTTCGATACCGCCGTACTGCGCAAATGCCTGGAATTTTACAACATCCCGGTCCCGAACTTTCAGTACATCTGCACGGTCAAAGTTTCGCAAAAGCTGTGGCCTGATCTGGAAAACCACAAGCTGGATACAGTCGCAGCCTTCCTCGACATTCCCCTAAACCATCACGAAGCTGGGTCGGATGCCCATGCGGCAGGACTGATCCTACAAAATGCGTTGCAGCAGACCGGCTGCCCCAGCGTTAAGGCCCTGGCGGAACGGCTGGATATCCGGCTGGGGGAGATCGGCCCACAAGGTCATCTTTCTTGCAGCAGCGCCAAAAAGAAACCCTCTCCCCGCACTTCGCGCGGAAGCAAATCCACGACTCATTTTTCAAAAAGGAGCGGATCGATATGAAACAATATTTGCGTCAAGCCCTGCCTGTCAGCCCGGAAACTTTGCGGGAATACACACAGGCTGCCAAGTCCTATGCCGGTACGGCAACCAGCCGGGCGGATGATTTCATCCAATATCTGCTGGAGCGCGCCCGCGGTTTTTCGGTGTTTGACTTTGCCATGTTCAAACTGTGCCTGCTCAGCTTCGGTATTTGGCTGGGCGCCCTGTTTTCAAAGTTTTTCCGGCGTTTTCGTGTCATTGTTTTCTTAGGCTTTATCGCCTCGTACATTTATCTTATCTGGCGCATTTTCCTGCGTAACGACCAGGATTAAACGTCCTGTTTTACCGGACAAAAGCCGCGTGCAATATCTGCCGCGGCTTTTGCACGGCCATTTTCCAATTTCCATCCCGGAGGATCAGGAATGAAAAAATCTTTCCAAAGCCCGTATTTTAAATGGGGGCTGACTGCTTTTATCGTCATTGTTGCCTGCATCTGCTTCTTTTTCTCGATTTTTAAGATGCAGGGCCTTTTTTTGGCAATCCAAAACTTTATCGGCATTTTGAAACCGTTCATCTATGGCGCAGTTGTCGCCTACTTCATGCTGCCGGTCTATAATCTGCTGGTGCGCAAACTGCATCCGCTGTTCAAACGGGTGTTCAAATCCCCCAAGCGCGCCTCGTCTTGGACAAAAATGATTTCCAGTATCGCCAGCGTATTTTTGCTGCTCGCTCTGATCAGTGCACTGCTGTCCATGGTCTTGCCGCAGCTGGCGACCAGTATTTTTAGTCTGAGTAACTCGCTTCCGGAGTACATGAACGAAGTACCGGCGTGGCTGGAAAATCTGCTCAAAGATAGTCCCGGCATTCGTGATAACTTCATGAAGCTCTATGTGCAGTTTTCCGACTGGATGCTCGACTGGATGAAGGATGACATGTTGCCCAAGCTGATCGGCGTCATGGGCGGCGGCTTGCTGGGCACGCTGACCATGCTCAAGAATGTTGTCGTGGGCATCATCATTGCGATCTATATGCTGTGCAGCAAAGATTTGTTTGCCGCCCAGACCAAAAAACTCGCATACAGCATATTCAGCACCGAGCACGCCAACCTGTTTATCAAAAACATGCGGTTTATCCACCATGTGTTTGGCGGGTTCATCACCGGCAAACTGCTCGACTCGCTGATTATCGGCATGATTACCTTTGTGGCCATGAATCTGCTCAATATGCCGTACATTGTGCTCATCAGCGTGGTGATTGGCGTGACCAACTTTATTCCGTTCTTTGGCCCGTTCATTGGCGCCATTCCCTGCTCGCTGCTGGTGCTGATGATCGATCCCATCCAGTGCATCTACTTCATTCTCTTTATTCTGATTCTTCAGCAGTTTGACGGCAATATTCTGGGTCCCAAAATTTTGGGCGACTCGACCGGCTTGTCCAGCTTCTGGGTCATGTTTGCGATTTTGGTGGCCGGCGGTCTGTTTGGCTTTGTCGGCATGGTCATTGGCGTACCGCTCTTTGCCGTGCTGTACAGCCTGATTTCCAGCCTGGCCCATCGCTCTTTGCAGGACAAAGATCTTCCTACCCAGACCGTGCGGTATTTCCATGTGGATTATATCGATCCGGAAACCCATCGCCCGGTGCCCTTCCCCACGGAAAAGCCCTCGGAAGAAACTGGCGTATCCCTAAAGCGAAAGCCGCGCCGCTCCCGCCGGTCGGATGAGGAGAAAAAGAAATGAAATCCCTGCTTGCCTGGGTCCCCGCAGCGCTCCTGCTGCTGTTTGGGATCGGCCGGACGATTGCAGCCCCGGAGCAGCCACTTCCCACGGAGCCAATCCCCGTACAAATGACGGTGGGGCAAAGTGTAGAGATCACCTTTGACCAGGCCCCGGATGCCGGAGACGGATACAGCAGCGACCCTTCGATCGTGGAGATACAGAAGCATGCTCAAAAGGATGAGCAGGCCGTATACGAGCTGACCGCCCATGCGGTCGGCTCGGCTTCCATCGCCTGCACGACTGAAGGCTCTCCCTCATACGCAATCAGTGTGGTGGCACCGGAGGAACCGCCGGTCCCTGCGGCAACCAGCGGAGCATATGTTGCCAGCAAATCGGGCAGCAAATACCATCTGCCGTCTTGTTCCTCTGCCAAGCAGATCAAGACCGAAAATCAGGTGTTTTTCCAAACGCCGCAGCAAGCCGAAGAACAGGGGTATGCCCCCTGCGCCCGCTGTCTGGGCGCATAAAAAAAGAGCCCTCCATTCCCCGCCTCCTAATAAGAAAACATGAGAGAGTCCAGTAAAATCAATGTTTTCAGAGGCAAGGAACACGATGTGAAGTCAAAAAATCAAATACTGGCAGGAAAAGGGTGCTGATGTGAAATATCAGCACCCTTTTCCTGTCCCAAACGCCATAGGAAATCCTATGGCGTTTTTTACTTTCCATCAAGTACACGGAAAATTGTATTGAAAGGGGTGAGAAATCGAAGGTATTTCTTCATGTAGGAAATGCAAATTAAGTGTCCATAGGTTTTCCCACATAGAGAAGCAGGTGGGCACAGAATTGAATTTTCCCCGAAAACGAACACTTTTCCAGACCGCCGGAGGGAGGTGAGATTATGGCGGTATTTCGCATTGAGAAAACCCGTGACTACACGGTGATGGCAAACCACCATCCGCGGAACACGGCGCTGTCGCTGAAAGCGAAGGGGCTGCTGTCCCTCATGTTGTCCTTGCCGGAGGATTGGGATTACACCACCAAAGGTCTTGCACGGATATGCCGGGATGGAGTGGACAGCATTTGCGCTACGGTCCGGGAGCTGGAGGATGCGGGGTACATTATTCGTGAAAGAGTCCGTAACGCCAACGGACGGCTCGGCAGCATCGAGTACACGATTTTGGAGCAGCCCAGGCCGCCGGAACCTAAACCGGGAAAACCTGAACGGGAAAATCCAGTTCAGGTAAAACCAGTCTTGGATTCTCCTGCCTTGGGAAAACCTGAACAGGAAAAACCCGCACAATTAAATACTAAAGTATCAAGTAAACAAGGATCAAAAACTGATTCATTAAGTACAGAAGGATCAAATCCTATCCAATCAATCCCCCAAACCCCCGCAGGGGGCAGACGGACTGGACGGGACTGGATGCAGGAGCGAGAGAACTATCGGGAACTGATTTTGGAGAATATCGAGTATGACTATCTATGCCGGGATGACCGGCTGGACCGGGATATGCTGAATGAATTGGTTGAGCTCATGGTGGATACCGTCTGTTCCCGCAGGGAGACGATCCGCATTGCCGGGGACGACTATCCGGCGGAGGTGGTCAAATCCCGGTTCCTGAAGCTGAACAGTTCCCACATCGAGTATGTGCTGGATCGTATGCGGGAGAACACCACCTATGTCCGCAATATCAAGAAATATCTGCTGGCTGCCCTGTATAACGCCCCGGCCACCATCGACAGCTACTATGCGTCCCTGGTGAACCACGATCTGTACGGCAGCGGAGAAAGGAGATGATGACTTATGCAGGAAGAAGTCACCCAGCGCACCGTTGCCCTCTGCGTGGAGGCCACCAGGCTCTCCGCCGGGATGCTGCAACAGGCCATGAAAAAAGTGCTGGACGAGATGCAGAAAGGAGTAACCGGCCACAAGACCAAGCTGCACCACGGCAAGCAGACCCTCCGACAGCTTATGAAGCACAACACCGGCGTTTCCAACATCGAGATCACCGACCAGAACATCCGGGCCTTTTCCGCCACCGCCAAGAAGTACGGCATTGACTTTGCTCTGAAAAAGGACACCAGCGGCGAGATACCCCGCTACCTGGTGTTCTTCAAGGGCCGGGATGCCGACGTCATCACGGCGGCCTTCCGGGAGTTCTCCGCAAAGAACCTGGAGAAAGAGAAAAAGCCCTCCATCCGCAAGGCGCTGGACCAGGCGAAACAACAGGCCAAAGCCCAGCATCGCCAGCGGGAGAAGGTCAAAACTAAAGACCGGGGTGTGGAATTATGACCGACACCTGGAAAAAAGCCCTCATTCTCAACCTCCCGTATCTGCTGTTCGTATATCTCTTTGATAAGCTCTGCCAGGCGGTGCGCCTTGCGCCCGGCCTTGACGCCTCTGAAAAGTTCCTGCATTTGAGTCAGGGCTTTACGGAGGCGTTTTCTTCTGGGCTGCCCAGTCTGCATCCGCTGGACCTGCTGGTGGGTATCGCCGGGGCGGTCATTGTTCGGCTGGCGGTGTACGCCAAAGGAAAAAACGCTCGCAAATATCGCAAGGGCATCGAGTACGGCAGCGCCCGATGGGGCACGGCGGCCGATATTGCCCCCTATGTCGATCCGGTCCCCGACTGGAACATCCCTCTTACCCAGACGGAAAAGCTCACCATGTCCAGCCGCCCAAAAAACCCCAAGTACGCCCGGAACAAAAACATTCTGGTCATCGGCGGAAGCGGCAGCGGCAAGACCCGGTTCTTCGTCAAACCCTCTCTCATGCAGATGCACAGTTCCTATGTGGTCACCGATCCCAAAGGACAGCTTTTGTCCGAGGTGGGGACCATGCTGCGCCGGGGCGCCCCCAAGCTGGACGAGAACGGAAAGCCCATGCGGGACGTCCGCGGGAAAGTCATCTATGAGCCGTACCGCATCAAGGTTCTCAACACCATCAACTTCAAAAAAAGCATGAAATACAACCCCTTCGCCTACATCCGCAGCGAAAAGGATATTTTGAAGCTGGTCAATGTCATCATTGCCAACACCAAAGGCGACGGAGAAAAATCCTCCGAGGATTTTTGGGTCAAAGCAGAGCGGCTTTTGTACTGCGCCCTGATCGGGTATATCTGGTACGAGGCGGAGCCGGAGGAAAAGAACTTTCTCACGCTGCTGGAGCTCATCAACGCATCGGAGGCCAGAGAGGACGACGAAGAATTTCAAAGCCCCGTTGACCTGCTCTTTGCCAAGCTGGAGAAGGAGCACCCGGACCACTTTGCTGTGAAGCAGTACCGTAAATTCAAGTTGGCCGCCGGCAAGACCCTGAAATCCATCCTGATTAGCTGCGGTGCCCGCCTTGCCCCCTTCGATATTGCGGAGCTGCGGGAGATCATGTCGGACGACGAACTGGAGCTGGACACCCTGGGCGACCGGAAAACGGCGCTGTTCCTCATTATGAGCGACACGGACACCACCTTCAACTTCGTCATCGCCATGCTGCAAAGCCAGCTATTCAACCTCCTTTGCGACAAGGCAGACGACGTGTACGGCGGCAGGCTGCCCGTCCATGTGCGGTGCCTCCTGGACGAGTTCGCCAACATCGGACAGATACCGAACTTTGACAAGCTGATTGCCACTATCCGGAGCCGGGAAATCTCGGCTTCTATCATTTTGCAGTCCCAAAGCCAGTTAAAGACCATCTACAAGGACGCCGCAGACACCATTGTGGGCAACTGCGACACCACCTTGTTTTTGGGTGGCAAGGAGAAATCCACCCTGAAAGAAATCTCGGAGCTGCTGGGCAAGGAGACCATCGACAGCTTCAATCAATCCGAGAACCGGGGCAGCCAGATTTCCCACGGCCTCAACTATCAGAAATTAGGAAAGATTAACTATTAAAAGTCAACCCCAAAAATGAATGGTGGTGGTGAAAAGAGATAGTTCAAGAAAGGTATAGCAAAGCAGAGGTCCGTAGGGACCCCGGCGTAGGCTAACAAGATGGAATTAGGCCGCCAAGCTGCAATAAGGCTGTCTGGATCTTTCCAGGGCAAACAGCAGACGAACTAACTTTTTGGTGGCATGAGAAAGTGCGACATTGTAGTGTTTGCCTTCATCTCTTTTCTTAGCAAGGTAAGCAGCAAAGGTTGGGTCCCAGTGACAGACATACTTGGCTGCGTTGTAAAGAGCGTAGCGTAAGTATCGAGAGCCACGCTTCTCCATGTGGGGATAGCAATTTTTGAGCTGCCCGGACTGGTAAGTAGAAGGCGACATTCCGGCGTAGGCCAATAATTTGTCCGGCGACTCAAACCGAGAGAAGTCGCCGATTTCAGCAAGAATCATGGCAGCCATACGAAAGCCCATGCCAGGGATAGTTATAATGGGAGACTGTATCTTGTCCATCATTGTCTCAATTTCAGCCTCGATTTCAGCGATCTCAGCATCCAATTCACGGATAAGCCGGATGGTATGTTGCAATTCCAGGGATTTGGCAGGCATACAGGACCCAACAGAATTCTGAGCAGCGCTCCGGATAGTAACAGCCATATCCCGACCGTAGCGACCTTTGGAGGCGTTTCCCAAAAGGGTTTTGAGCCTTGTCAGGTGTGCCTTGGCAATCTGTTTGGAACCTGGAAACTCTTCCAGCAGAGCGTAGACAGTCGCCAAATGGAGAGAGGACACCAGCTTCTCCAGTTCAGGGAAGAGAATGCAAACCAGTCTGGAAATTGAGCTTTTCAGCTTTGCTCGTTCTTTCACCTTGTCAAAACGGTATCTGGTGAGTGACTTTAGTTCCTCGTTGTGATATGCTGTATTCGTGTAGGGTTTGAGGCCCACATCGGATAACAGCATAGCAGCAATGGTTCGAGCATCTACACGGTCGGTCTTGGTCTTTCGCAGGCTGAGACTTTTCCGGTAGAGGTTCGTGCGTAGGGGATTCAAGACATAGGTGGCCAGACCGTTGTCCAGAAGAAACCCAAGAATGTTGTAGCTGTAATGCCCGGTTGCCTCAAGCCCTACTTTTATTTTGTCCTGCGGTGTAGTACAAGCTCGAATTTTTTCCAGTAGAGCATCAAAACCGTCCATGTTGTTAGGGATAGTAAAAACATCCGCCAGGACTTCACCCTCTGAGCTTACAATGAAGCAATCATGCTTGTTTTTTGAGACATCAATGCCAACAGAAACTACCATAACAAATACCTCCAGAGAAAATATGTGATGCTGTATCCACAGTACACCTTACTTTTGTAGCCTTGTTCCACATAAACCGTCTGGCGGTATTTAACTGATTAACAAAATTGTAAGGGGCTGTGGTTGGAACCTTTCGTGAACCATCTTGTGGTAGGAGCCGCCAACCAATCCACAGCATCCCTTACAGTGTAGCACAGCCCTTGGAGAGGGGCTCTAATAACTACTACTCTATAATACAAGGATATGCCATACTTGTTGGTGAAGAGTTCAGCTGCCTTGGATTTGACATGAACGGGGACACGAACAGCTGGATTCGGAGAAAAATCGAATACAGGAGGTCGCTTATGGAACACTTACCGAAGAAAACCTGTCAAAACGGCATCAGCTATGCGCTGGTCGGTGACTACTATATCCCCGACTTACAGCTGCCGGAGGAAAGCCGCCCCATTGGGATTTGGGGTCGTATGCACAAAGCCTATCTGGAGCAGTGCCATCCAGTCCGGTATAATGACCTGATCTTGACCGGCAAACTCTGGACATATCTGAGCGATTTGAACGAGCAGGCACAGAACCGGCTGGATTGTATCATTGCCCAGATGAAAGAAGTTGAGGGAATCACAGAGGAATTGAAAGCCCAAGATCAGATGGCATGGGTCGGAGCCATGAACAGCATCCGAAACCGTGCGGAGGAAATTGTCCGTCACGAACTGATCTATAATACAAAAGAGGTGCTGTGAGATGGTGTTAGATGACTTATATTGTGGTAATATCTACCCCGCAGAACAAGTAGTTCCTCATGAAAAAGAATACCGCAAGCTACATAGGCACACCGGAGAGCTGCTTACCGAGTTAGAGGAAAAACTTTCTAAAGAGCAGATGGAGCTGGTCAACCAGTTTCACACTCATGTGATTGATGTTCACTGTATGGAGTTAGAAGCACACTTTCAGTACGGATTTTCTTTGGGGGTAATGCTGATGCAAGAAGTCTATGCGCTTTTGGAAAACGACAAGGACAATTATTGAAAACATCTTGATGTGTAAACCAATAAGAAAATCAAGGAGCCGTTCTTTCAACATAGAAGGACGGCTCTATTTTGTTAATCAAAGTTCCGTTGAAATTATCACGAGTTCGTGATATACTTAATAAACACCTACAAGCCAGTAAAAGACCGGAGGATGCTTATGGCAGTTCAGTATAATAAGCTATTTAAGATGATGATCGACCGGAAAATGACCAATAATCAGTTGGCTAAACAAGCAGGAATCAGTTTGAACATTATTACCCGTCTGAAGCGGGATGAATATATTGCCATGCAGACCATTGAGAAAATCTGTATTGCTCTGGACTGCGGTGTAGATGATATTCTTGAGTTTATCCCGGAGTCCCAACAATGAGTTGCCATAATGATAGTGAGGAGGCGTATCATGCAATTTGAAGAAAAACTGGATGTGATCGAAGAAGATATTGCTCAATACAGCCGTGAACTGCTTGATATCCTTCTAAAAGACAGAACGACAAACATCTATTTATCAATTGGTACTACGGCAAGGAAGCCAGTGATATAAAGAGCGTTAACGCCAACAAATACATTAATATCGGACATTAAATTGTCAGGAGGAATTTAGCATGGTAGATTCCAAGGAACTTAATTCCTATCAAAATAAACTTATCGATGTGTATGGTCAACTTGATTTTTCTAAAGAATCAGATTTTAAAAAATGCAGAAATATCGTAACCTCTGCATCGCCATTGTTCCATGATAAATTGCAGAGCCAATACTGCGACCTACTTTTAGACAGCTTAACAATGGGGTATCTGAGATATTCAGAGTTAATTAAATACAATGTTACTAGCGATCCTTGCTTTGTTGAGTATCGAAATGCTGTGAAGCAATTGCCAGAACATGATCCCATCAAGCAAATATATTTTTCCGTAATCGACCTGCTCACTGGAGAATCTGGAGCAATTAATGAAAGACTTGCACAATATGTACCCGCAAAAGTGCAGTGTTATTTAGATCAAGGCGAAATAATGTTATGTGGAGACTTTATTTATTGCCTAGTATTGCCTCTAAAAGAAGGCATTCCCGGAATGTGGAGTTATCTGGGGCAACTACTCAATAGGCCCGGAGTGGGTAAGGGAATTTCAGAAATGTGTCAGGCTTTAGAAAGCGTATATTACAGTGCGAAAAACGAAGATATTGCGGATGCACTGCTGAGAGTGTTGCAAATCAATGATGATATATATTTGGCCAAGGAACTGTTAGGGTATACTTATTACAATATGCAGATGTGGAATAATGCGCTTTCATATTTGGAGCAATATGAGGATGTGAAAGATTCCACAGGCATATTCTATATGGATAATATTTATTTCTGGATGGCCTGGTGCTATGGGAAAAAACGCAACTATCAGTTAGAAGAAGCGTATTATAGAAAAACATTAGATATTTTCCCAGAAGCAGAGAATGCCATGAACAATCTAGGATATAGCTTGTTCAAGCAGAAGAAATACCATGATGCAGAAGAAGTGTTCCGTAAGTGCTTGTCGCAAAAAAGAGACATCCGTTATGCGGCTAATAATCTTGTTCGTACTTATCTGGCATTAGGGCAAGCGGACAAAGCAAAACAATTTGTTCATAAAAGTGGGTATAAAGTATCAAAGCAACTTATTGCTAGGATTGAGCGCCCCCAGACGACAAAAAAAATATGATGTGGATATAGATTCCCAAGATAGTACAGCTAATGCTCCTGCTATTAACATTGGAATAAAAAAACATCAATTTACCAGTGAAAAACTACTTGAAGATGAACTGGTTCAGAGAATGGAGTATGGCATTCCAGTTTTTGGGCTTCCGCTAAAGGTCTATCAGCAAAGGGGTGTGTACGGCAGACAATTTATTCTTCGTACTGGTAGACTTGATATTTTGGCAACAGGTGATGACAATAATCTGTATGTGATTGAGTTGAAAAAAGACTCGGGTTACGATGATGCCTATGCCCAAACCAAAACATATGTCGAGTGGGTAGAAGCGGACATTGCAAAACCCGGACAACATGTTTACGGGATCATTTGTCTAAATAGCCCTACTGATGAACTTCAAAAAAAAGTCAAGCAAGACCCACAGATGAAGCTTTTTGAGTACAGTATTTCATACACTGAAATTTGATATTTAGAGGGATTGATCTTTATATGAGATTTTGTTAAATAGCAACAATCAGAAAATCGGGAGTTGTACAACGGGCAGCTCCCGATTTTCTGATTGGCAGGATTCTTTTTTATTATTTCGCATAATAAATCAAACCATAGACAAAACACCACGGGGGTATATTGAGGATGCCACTGCATAGAATACCATATTAATCTAACTTTTCCTCTATATACTATTTCCGCTTTTTCTTCTTTGTCCCATGGTATGCCTGTGGACGGGCCTTTCCCCTCATATTGTTGGGATTTTTCAGCAGTTTGGACAGGCTCAGTATCCGCATAAACGCCGAGAAATCCTCAGAAGCAATCTTGTCAAAGGGAATCTGCATTTGATCACAGAATTCGTGGATTACCCGTTCCTCATTGCTGCCCAGCTGCATGGCACGGTCAAACTTTTCCTTGACCTCCGTGAAAGTCGGCTGCGGATCGGCGGTAGTGCGGTCGGTGACGTGGGACTGACGAATATCCTGAACGATACTGTCAAGATCATCATGGATCGTGTGGCTGAAAAAGTCACTTTCCTGCACCTGTCCCAGCTCCAGGGTACGGACATAAAGGTCATTCTCTCCCGGCGCATGGCTGCGGATTACTTCCTGTCGGGTGGCCTCCAGCACCAGATTCATCTGGGCAATCCGCATATCGGCAATCCGGTCAACAAAAATCTCAATATCCGTCATCAGCCGCTGGAAATTCTCATGTGTGGCAATCTCACACAGCAGCCGGTTGTTGATTTTCCCGCTGCTCAATAATGTAACCATATCATCACTCAGATGCAGGGCCTGAAGCTCTGTGTTTGGGTGATTTTTGTTTTCCGACAACCCCATCAGGTAGTCGGTGGACACCCCGTAAAATTCCGCCAGCGTAGCAATGGCAAAGGGACTGATGTCCTTATAATCGTCGCTCTCATATTTGCTGAGAGCAGATTTGGAAAGCCCAGTCTGCTCGGCCAGCTGCTCCAGCGTCAGGTGCTTATCTACCACCCGCAAGTCTTTTAACCGCTCCGGGATCGACAGCTTTGTATGCATCCAAATTCCCCCTCTCATTAGGAAAATCCTGCCGTTTTCAACCATTATACCATGATTCCATAAGCGTGGAAATATGCTGATTTCAAGCCGTTTTCCATCGTTTTGGACATACGGGAGAGGGCCTGTTTTTTCGGTAAAATGAGTTTTGTCAGGAGACACAGAACCTTGAAAACTGAATGACCGGTCTGCGTGGGATATGCTCCCTGGGGATGTAGTGCCAAGACTTCCGGTATCTGACCGGAACGAGCGTACCAACGGGAGCGATACGCTGCTGTGAGATTCGGCAGAGGAACGACACCAGAATAGCCCGGCAACTAACACAAATAAACATTATTCTTTTTAGTCCAATGGTATGAAGTCAAGTAGGTGATGCAAGAAAATTTCAAATGGGAATGAGTAAAAAGGACCATGTAGGCAGGAAAAAGACAACACCAATCCAAGCCCTGTCCCTGAGTTTTTTGAAACAGGGCCTATGCGCCAGAGCGGCAAGCGGTACGCTCAGCCCTCCGGCAGGATATACAGGCGGTTGTCCTTCAGCAGCCGAAAGATCAACCGAACCAGTTTTCTGGCAGTGAGAGCGAGTGCGCGTTTATGCTGATACTTGTTGACCTCTTGATACTTGAGGTCATAGTAGCGCCGGAACTCGGAATCGCATCTTCTCACAGAGTTGGCGGCTTCCAGCAGGTAGTAGCGGAGATAGCGGTTGCCGGACTTGATCATCCGGGAGTGTTCAGCCTCAAATTCACCGGACTGGTGCTGTGTCCAGACAAGGCCGGCGAACTTGGCAACCGAGGCTTGAGAGCTGAAACGGTGAATGTCGCCGATCTCGGCGATGATCCCGGCGGAGTAGACCTTGCCAATCCCGGGGATAGAGGTCAGGGTGTTGGGAATGATTTCAAACTGCTGTTCAATGGCCTTGTCCAACACCTTGACCTGCTTTTCCAGAGCCCGCATAGAGGCAATAGAGACTGCCATCGCCTGATTTACAGAATTGTTCACAGTAACAGGCAGGCGGTAAGAGTCTCTGGCGGCAGTTCGAATAACCTTGGCTTTGGCAGCCGGGTCAGCGAAGTTTCTGCCCTTCTCATCCAGAAAGGCAGTCAGTTCGTCCAGGTCGGCGTTTGCCAGATCATCCACAGTTTCAAACCGCTCCATGAGCGCGATAGTGGTGGCGCTGGTGTTCTGGATGTCCTTGTCCTGGGCTATGCCGGAGCATTTGAGGAATAAGTAGTTAGCGAATCTCTGTTTCTCCCGGGTCAGGTTTTGGATCACGTCAAACCTGGCCCTGGTAAGGGTCCTGAGCGCCTGGTAGCGGTAGTCGTCCATATAGACCTCCTTGGCGATCCTGCCGAAACGGAGATGGTCGGCAATCACAAAGGCGTCCACAAAGTCATTCTTGGGCAGGTCGGGATAGGCTTCCTTGAACTTTTTGACCTGCTTTGGATTCAGGACATGGATCTTCCGCTGGAACCGGCCCAGGCTGCCATCCTCCCGGAGAGCGTAAACCAAGCTGTCTCCGTAGATGGAGGTGGCCTCCAGGCCGATCACCACATCGCTGAGCTGCATGGAACGCAGTGCCGACACGATCTTCTCTGATAACAGTTTAGCACCACCCAGGTTGTTCTGTATGGAAAAGCTGGAGTGCTTGCTGCCGTCGGGTTTCATCAGGTAGGCCACATTGTTTCTGCTGCTCACATCAATGCCAACGAATAGTGGGTTCATAATTTTCACCTCCCCACATGGAGATTTCAGGCCAGCAGGCTTTGAGATACCCATGATAACCGAAGCATCCGCAACCTCGCGTATCAGAATCATTCCGGGGCAGACCAATGCGAAAGCCCTCACTGCTGAAAGGGCGGCCTTGCCTCCGGCAAACAGCCAATGAGTTTGCAGCTGACTTCCGGCTCAGGGGAACAGACTAAAAATGAAGCAGCCTTGTGGCTCAACAAGGAGGTGGAGAGCTTGACCCTGCTGTCCTACAGCTATTGTATCACGGGCATCTCAATGCCTGCTGATGCCTGAAATTATTAACTTTGAATCTTATTATACGAGGAGGTTGATTTTATGAAATTGAGTATCCGGGAAAAGAAAGTGCTGTATGCCTTTGCCTGTCCCAACCACCACAACACGGTGACACGGTTGAAATGGCTGACCGCCCTGACTGTTGACCCGCAGGCTAAGCACCAGATGCTGGAGCTGGCCCGGAAGATGGAAACGGAGATGGAAGAACGCTGGTACACCGGCTTTTATCATCAGCTCCGTGCGGAGATGGACGAGTATTACCGTGCCAAGCGCCGCCTGCGTTTGGTAAAGGAGAACACCGAGTATGAGGAGGATCTGTATGACGAAGCTGTCTAAGTATGAGAAAGAAACCATCATCAACTGGAACGAGGCGGAGGACACCGCCAGTATCTACACCTTTAACGCCGATCTGAAGCGCAGATTGGCCGAGTTCAGCCGCAAGTATCCCCAGCTGTGCCGGTTGGAGCGCAGCACCACTGAGGGCAGTGTGACCTATGTGATGGACAAGTCCCGCCTGTCCATCCGTCTGGTACCGCCGTACAGTGAGGAGAGGTTGGCGGCTGCCAGAGAATACGCCAAACAGCACGGATTTCAGGTCTTGCGGACGGACAAGAAGAGCGCCTGAAACCGGGTCAATTTACAGGAAAATAGCGGGTCTGCACTCGGTATTTTGCGGTGAATTGGTAACGGGATACCCCTGCATCACCCTGCCGGGAAATGCGACAAAAGGAGCATTCAGAGCCGGAGGAGCTGACAGAAACCGTACAAGTGTTGGAAGTCAGCTTCTCCGGGCAGGAGTACAGAGGGCGGTAAGCCCTTTGTGCTGGGTACAGGGGCGCAGCGCCCTGTTGGGGTCAAGGGGCAAAGCCCATTGGCGGGTTGAGGGCAGCCGCCCCATCGGGTCAAGGGTGAAACGCCTTGCCCAGGGAGAGTTGATGCCTTGCGTCAACTCGTACTGGGTATTACCTGACGCAGAAATCCGCAGGTTTGGCGGCTTCGCCGCTGCTTCCCCCTTCGGGAAAATTAGCAGAGATTGGAGGGATGGAATTTGAAACTGACACGGCACAACGGACGCTCCGGCAAGCATGGCACCTATAATCCCCGGCACAATGACCGCCGGTTTGATGTGGAAAACAGCGAACACATTGACGCCCAGCGAGCTAAGAAAAATGTGTACTGGGACTGCTACCGTGGTTTCACTACCCCGGAACTTCGGGAAAATCCGGAACAGCCGGATTTTAGCTTCGAAGAAATTGAGCGAATGTATTACTACGAACATTATTCCGACCATGTGGATGCCCAGAATGCCCGGAACGAGAAAACACGACACACCGAGCGCAACCGCACAGTGGAAGATCTTTTGAAAAATAACAAGACCTGTCCCGAGGAGAGTATTTACCAGATCGGCACCATGGAAGAATCCGTTCCACCGGGTGCGCTGGCACTCATTGTCAGCGAATTTTACGAGGAGTTTGAACGGCGCTTTGGTTCCCATATCCACATTCTGGACTGGGCGCTGCATCTGGATGAGGGTACGCCCCACATCCACGAGCGCCATGTGTTTGACTGCAAAAACCGGTATGGGGAGTTGTGCCCCCAGCAGGAAAAGGCGCTGGAGGAACTGGGCTTTGAATTGCCTGATCCGAGTAAACCCAAGGGCAAACACAACAACCGAAAACAGACTTTTGATGCAGTATGCCGGACGATGCTCTTTGACATCAGCCTCAAACATGGGGTTCATCTGGAGCAGGAGCCGTCCTATGGCGGGCGGGCGTATCTGGAAAAGCAGGACTACATTCTGATGAAGCAAAAGGAGCAGCTGGCGGCGCAGGAACAGAAGCTGGAGGAGCTGACCCTGAAAATTGAGGATGTGGAAACACTTGTGGAGGAAGTTTCGGATATTGCCTATGACAAGGCGGTGGAGGTTGTCACCGATACTGTCCGGCAGGAAACCCACAAAGAGGATCTCCGGTTGGTGGAGGAAACGAAAAACTGGGTACTCTCGCCGGAACGGAAAGCTCCGCCAAAAGAGCGTGAGTATGCCGCCGCCCGGTTGGATGGGGTGATTTCAAAAATCAAAAACGCCATGCAGTCAGCCCTGACAAAAATCCAGAAGAAGCTGATGCAGCCGGAGGTTAAACAGGTAGGTAAACAGCAGATTCAGGAAAAGGCCAAGGAATCCATTCTTGCTTTCCTGAAAAAAGCCAAGCAGGACAGCGCACAGAGAGAATCCAAGCGGAAAAAGCGGCAGGAAAAGCAGGATATGGAGCTTTAAGGTATCTGATTTTGCGAAGAAATCAGATGCTTTTCTCTTGAGGAGGTGAGAAACATTGAACAGCGAATCGCAGAGTTTAGTGCCTGCAACCCAGCAGGCCGAAAGTGAGGAATTGGCCGTTGATGAAGTGCGGGAAAGTCTCTCCGTCACCGAGAAAGGACAACCGGCCAACACCATTGGAAATTGCCGCACAGTGTTTTGCCAAGATCCGCTTTTGCGGGGCGCAATCCGACTAAATCTGCTGACCGACCGTGTGGACATTGTGCGGGATCTGGGTTGGCGCAGAAGCACCAGCGCCTTGACCGATACCGATGTCAAATATCTGCTCCTTTACTTTGAGCAGAACTATGGCCTGACCAGTGAAAAGAAGCTGATGGCGGCGCTCTCCATCGTGGCAAACGAAAACTGCTATCATCCCATTCAGGATGTGCTCAATGGTCTGGTGTGGGACGGCATACCTCGGATGCACTCCTGCCTGCATTACTTTCTGGGGGCGGATGAGAGCGACTATGTGGAAGAAATGCTGAAACACTTCTTGCTGGGAGCCATCCGCCGGGTGTTCCATCCAGGTTCCAAATATGAGGAGCTGCTTTGTCTGGTGGGCGGCCAGGGAGCCGGAAAGTCCACCTTCTTTCGATTCCTGGCTATACAAGATGAGTGGTTCTCCGATGACCTGAAAAAGCTGGATGATGATAAGGTGTTTGCCAAGCTGCAAGGCCACTGGATCATCGAGATGTCGGAGATGCTTGCCACCAGTAACGCCAAGAGCATCGAGGAGATCCGCTCCTTTATCAGTCGCCAAAAGGAAACCTATCGCACACCCTATGAATCCCAGCCAAAAGACCGGCTGCGGCAGTGTGTGTTCGGTGGCTCCTCCAACACGCTGGACTTTCTGCCCCTTGACCGAGCCGGAAATCGCCGGTTCCTGCCGGTGATGATTTCCCCGGAGAAAGCGGAGGTTCACATTCTGGAGGACGAAGCCGCTTCCAGGGAATATCTGTTGCAGGTGTGGGCGGAGGCTATGACCATTTACCGCAGCGGAGAGTATTCCATGAAGTTTTCAAAGGCGATTCAGAAGCAGCTGGTGGAGGTTCAAAAGGACTTTATGCCGGAGGATACCGAAGCCGGGCAGATTCAGGGGTTTCTGGAACACTACACCGGCAATGTGGTCTGCTCCAAGCAGTTATTCAAGGAAGCGTTGGGACACGCCTTTGAGGAGCCGAAGCGTTGGCAGCTACACAACATCAACGAGATCATGAACACAGTGGTGACGGGCTGGAAGCCTTTCTCTAATCCTCGAATGTTTGCGGGCTATGGGCGGCAGCGTGGCTGGGAACGGGAGCTTTCCGGCAACGAACCGCCCGACAACGAAGGTGGATTTGTGGAGCTGAGCGAGGAAGAAGTCCGTCAACTGGAGCTGCCAAAGGAGTGGATTGCCTGATTTACAGGGCTTGTTGCCCAGTTGGTTGTCGGCTGGTTGCTGACTTTGTTGCTACAAAAACAGGGGTGCAGATACAATAAATACCCATAGAGCAAGGCTTTTTGGTGGGTATCTGTTCTCTGACAACGAAAGCAACGAGATTTCACAAGAAAATTTGAAAAGTAAGAAACGATGGTCAGACGATAGGTTACAGGTTTTTCGGAGTCCGTTGCCGGACTTCGTTGCCGATGCCCTTTGTCTGGCTTTTCTGATCTATGGAGGTAGCCTATGGAGAAAAACCAAAAGCAAGAAAACAAGCAGAGCAAAAAAGTAAAGTTTATCGTGATACGGGAGTTTTTAGGTGATAAAACCATGCAGGAAGCCTTTGAACAGCTCATTGAACGGCAAACCTGCGAACATTTTGAAGAATGGCTGGAACGCAAGGCAAGCTGAGGGTATTTGTTGAAGAAAAAACAGGGGCATGGTATAATATGTATATCGTGTCCCTGTTCATAGAAGGAGATTACTATGAGCAGGAAAAAACAAGTCAATCAGAAAATCACAGCCCTCTATTGCCGTATTTCTCTGGACGATGGCGGCGATAACGAGAGTATGAGTATCAGCAACCAGAAACTTATGCTCCGGGACTTTGCCGAAAAAAACGGGATGTTCCAGTATGAGTATTATGTGGACGATGGTTACACAGGCCGTAATTTCAATCGTCCATCTTTTCAGCGTATGATTGCCGATATTGAGGCCGGTAAAATCGGTTGTGTCATTACCAAAGACCTGTCCAGACTGGGAAGAAATTATATCGAAGCCGGAAGCTATATTGAAATCTTCTTCCCCAAACACAATGTCCGTTATATCGCCATTACCGATGGTGTGGACAGTTTGACCCGTCAGGAAATGGACATCACGCCCTTCAAGAATATCCTGAATGATATGTATAGCCGGGATATTTCCAAGAAAGTACTGGCGGGGCGTATGACCCGTTCCCGACAAGGAAAGTTCTGTGGCGGACAGCCTCCCCTGGGGCTGATGCGTGACCCGGAGGATCGGGGGCATTTGATCCTTGACCCGGAGACTGCGCCGGTGATTCGCAAAATCTATGACCTGGCACTGGATGGCTGGGGCTGTATGCGGATTGCCAAGCAGCTGATGGAGGACAAGGTTCCCATCACCAGAGTAAAAGGAAATACCGCCTGCGATGTCAACTACTATGCGTGGGGCGGCGCAAGAATCAGCCATATCCTGCGTAACCCCTTTTATAAGGGCGCTCATCTGGTTTGCCGGACTCACCAGAAAGGGATTCGCTCCAACACCTATGACATTATTCCCCGTGAGGACTGGGAAATCATTGAGGGCTGTCATGAAGCGATTGTGACACCGGAGGAATGGGAGCAGGTACAGGCCATCGTAGATCGCAGGCCACCTATTATGAAAGGCAATGCCTGCCCCTTCTACAACCTGTTCCACGGTATTATCTACTGCGCCACCTGTGGGAAATCTATGCAGGTGCGGTATGAGAAGGTCGGCAGAACTGGCACAAACCGCTTTACCGGCGAGCAGCGGGAACCGATTGATAAGGCGTATTATATCTGCCAGACCTATAACCGGCTGGGCAAAGGCGCCTGCACCAGTCACAAAATCGAAGCCAGGGATTTGTATAATCTCGTCCTGAAAGACATTCAGGAACTGGCAGCGATGGCACTCAAAGATGCAGATGCCTTTTATCAGCGGTTGAGCAGCCGGATGGAGCGCCAGTATATGGCGGATGCTTCCGAGATGCAGAAAGAGCGTGAACGCTTGGAAGCCAGAAACCGGGAAATTGACGATTTGTTCCTGAGTCTTTACACGGACAAGGCCAAGGGTGTGCTCTCTGAGCAGCGGTTTGTGAAGCTGACCACTGCTATGGAGCAGGAGCAGGAAGAAAATCAGCGCCGTTTGCAGGAACTGATTCGAATGCTTCAGCAGTCTGATTCTCAGGAAAGTGAAGTCCGCACCTTTATCCGGGAGATTCGGCAGTATGCCACCATACAGGAATTGGACGAAGCCGTTTTGAACCGGCTGATCAGTCGGATTCTGATTGGCGAAGTCAAAAAGGTTGACGGACAAAAGGTGCAGGAAGCCAGGATTGTTTATAACTTTGTCGGGGAGATACTTAGTACTTAAGTTATCGTAATTAATAGAGGATAGCTACTATTGTTTAAGGCTCGATGGTGCGTGAGAAAGGAGGTTTAATTTCAAATGAAGATATTACTAAAGATTTGTGAATTTGTGGTTACCATAGTTAATGTTATTGCAGCTATTCTTACAATTGTGCTTGCGGTTACACAAAACAGTCTTTCAAGTTGGCTTGCAGCAAGTATCTTCGTTCTCATTGGAAGCTCCATCCTTTTATATCTATGTTGGGTTCGGGAACATAGCAGACTTCGTGCACTTCGAATTTTGGCACATCGTGGTAGAGTAAATACAATTAATTATATGGTTTATCTTGATTTTTTAACTCATAAATTCAATAATGATTATGATAATGAGCCAAAAACAAGTAGTTTAATAATTACTCGCAGTAACTTTACTTTTCACTTTTTTAATGGATGTGCAGACAATAAAGTTATTGATGTTGATTATAGACATACATTCCATCTTATTAAACACGGCAAGAAATTTGATGCACTAATTTTACATGCCATAGGTTCATTAGTGAGGATTCCTGAAAAAAATGACAGTAGAGAAAACCCAAGTACATTTATTAAATATCAAGATAAATATTATTCCATTATACCTGAGCCTTGTACTGGAGACATGAGAAACCAACGCAATCAAGTTTTAGATAGAGTTCAATGCTCAATTCCAGCTATGAAAGCTCGGGAAGAAACACTAGAATTTCATTATAGAATTAATGGCGAATTTGATGTAGATGATGATGATATATTTGTAATATATCCCCGCAATTACGGTAAAAAATTTAATAAAGAGGCAACATTTCAATTGCTTTTTGATGATCTCTACTTTGCAGATATTCAACTTTTAACATTGCGTTATGACTATGTTATAGGTGGAGCGATCCAATATGTTGCACAATTTGAAAGCGACGATGGCAAAACATATACCTGCACAGTAAAATCGTTAAAAGAGCGGAATATCTATATGATATCTATACGTCATAAAGCTTTCCTAGGGTGAAATTTAACAATTACATTCTTAACAAGTGGAGAAACAACAATGTATCAATTTCGTAAAGCAGCAATAGAAGACATTCCGTTACTGCTAAAATGTCGGCTTGCTTTGTTACAATCTGCAATCGGTGCAGGTAGTACAGATAAATGGAATTTTGTAAAGAATCAGGTCGAGCAATATTATAGAAACTCAATCCCAGATGAGACACATATCGCATATCTTGCTTTTGATGGAAATACCTGTGTTGGTACAGGTGGAGTATGTTTTTATCAAGTGCTACCTACATACTATAAACCAACAGGGAAAAAAGCATATATAATTAATATGTATACTGCACCTAAATATCGAAGGCAAGGAATTGCAACACAAGTTTTAGATCTTTTAGTAAAGGAATGCCTTGATCGTGGAACTACTTACATCTCTTTGGAGGCAACAGATATGGGGCGACCTCTTTATGAAAAATGCGGATTTGCACCATTATATTCAGAGATGCAATATGTAAATGAAACATACGAGGGCCATAAATAATTTTTACTCATCCTATGTCAATGCTCTTATATAGTATTGCCGTTACTAAACCCTTCTCTTAACTGAGAAGGGTTATTTTTTGCCTATTTTGAATTCATCACTTGACATTGTGGTAAAGAGCTGATGACCCAGGACGAGATCGCGGTGATGGACGGAGGCAAGTGTATCTTGCAGCTACGAGGGGTACGGCCGTTTTTCAGCGACAAGTTTGATATAACCCGCCACCCTCGCTACAAATACCTTGCCGACGCCGACAAGAAAAACACATTTGACATTGAACGGTACATGAAACGCAGACCGGCCATCGTGAAGCCGGACGAGCCTTTCGATCTGTACGAATTGAAAGCAACCGACCTTCAACCCAACAATTCAAACGAACGAAAGGAGAATTGATCTATGGATTTCTTCGCAAAGTCGATTGAGGTTTTGCAGACTTTGGTTATCGCGCTGGGCGGCGGCCTGTGCGTGTGGGGCGGCATCAACCTTCTGGAAGGTTACGGCCAGGACAACCCCGCCTCCAATGCTCATGTACGGTAAAGTATCACAAGAAAATTATGTCGAATTGACAGCCGCCTCCGCTATACCGAATAAGGAAATAAAGAGTCCTCAAATTTTGCGCTACTAAATGAAGACGAGCGGAAGTAATCTCCCGCTCGTCAGTAAACTTAACTATGCCATATCAATCCCGCTTCTTTCCCGCCACCGGCACTAAGAACAGCGCGGGCAACAGCAGGAAAGCGGTACAGACCAGCCCCCAGGGTATGGACACCTGCTGGGCTACCAGCCCCACAATAGGCCCGCCGATGATCTGCCCGAAAGAGTCCAGCTGTCCGCTGGTGGAAAAGACTGTGGCGCGCATTTTCTCATCCACATGGTCGTTCATCCAGGCGGCCAGCACAGGCTCCTTGATGGTGCGCATAAGCCCCGCCAGCAGGAACACCAACAACATGAACCAAAAGCTCCGCCCCACCGCGAAGAGAACCAGGCACAGGATATACCCGGCGCTGGTGGACATGACCACACTGGTTCGGCTGACAGTCCCTTTTTTCTCCATGCGGGCGATGAGCAACTGAGAAGCCAGAATACCTAAGCCGCTGCCGATAAGACTGATAACACCGAACCAAGTGACGCTGTTCAGCGGCCCGATAACGGGTATTACCGTGTCATCCAGAAAATGAGCGGTGGAGAGCCGGTCAAAGCCTTCACTGGCAAGTCCCCCGCATAGTGTGATTGCTAAGAGCGCCAGCAACACAGGTGCGCCTTTCACAAAGCCCAGGTTGAGCTTGAACAGGCAGACAAAGTCTTTAAGCAAGCCCTGCCGTTCCTCAATAGCAGGGGAGAAGTTGGTTTCTGGCATGATGCGAACCAACACCAGCCCCAACAACAAGCACAAACTGCCCCCCAAGATGACAGGCATTTGCAGGTTTATGTTTCCCAGCAGTGTGCCCAGCACCACGCCCAGAACGCCGCCGATTTGCCCCATTTGACTGCCCCGCAGGAACACCTTGTCTATGGGTTTGTCCTCTTCCTCCGAGGCAATCCACGCCTCCAGAGCGCCGGTGATGAAGGTATCACCGCAACCCCAGACAACCTGGGCCAGCAGAACCGGCGCGAACCACGGTAGCGCACCCTCCATCAGAAAGCCCAGGCCGTAGAGGAACATTCCAATCAGCACCGAGCGCCGACGGCTATACAAATCCGCCACCACACCGGTGGGTATCTCGAACAGAAAGCAGGAGGTCTCCAGAACCGTCCCTACCAGGACAAGCTGGAAAGCATCCAGCTGCACCACCTCCAGGTGGTACACGATGGAAAGCACTGTGGACATAGAAACCGCCAGGGAAAAGACAAATCGGAACAGCAGGTAGACAGAATATGCCTTTGAATTTTTAGCAAACATGAAGTTACATTCTCCTTTACGAATCAGTGGGTTGTTTTGTGAAACAAGCCCGACTGCCGCGCAGGAAGGGCAAACTTCTCAGCCCTTTCTAACAGTGATTTTAGAAAAGGCCTCCTAAAGTGCCCAAAGCGCCGTTAAAAGACTTGTTTCTGTTTTTGCAGTTTGCCATATGAATACCTCCGATACTGAAATTAGAACAACATGGCTGTTCTTCTTCGCGATATTATAGCAAATGGGCTTTGTGTTGTCAATGTAAAGAGAAGCGAGAGCGAGAGCGAGAGCGAGAGCGAGAGCGAGAGCGAGAGCAAGTATCGACCCGTGGCCCAAATTTCGCTTTCGCTCATTTGTCCCCCTGGTCTGCTACTTGTTGGGGTTGCCACCCCAAACCCGCCTTGGGCCGGTGCATCCGCACCGGCCCTTGTGCCTATTCGACAAAAGTAGACGTTGGAATTGTTTGACAACACTGTGATTTTGCTCTATAATAGCCTTGACGATGAGTGAGATATAAGAAGTGAATATGAAAATCACTTGAACCCAGATGGTCTTGACCACCTGGGTTCAATGTATTTCCGAAGGCCAACGCCCACTTCTTCATCACGGATTAGAAACAGGAACCTCCCCCAGACAACTGAATATGGAAAAGAGTACAATGGGGGAACTATGCCCGGACGCAAATTTGAAAAATAGGAGGTAAAAATTATTGTCCAAACGCTACAACACGCCCCACCGCGACCGCATCATCAAGACCCGTGTGACCGAGGAAGAACACGCCGACTTCATGGAGCGCCTGACCGCCTACGGCATGAGCCAGTCCGAATTTATCCGGCAGGCCATCACCGGCGCGACCGTCAAGCCCATCATCATCGTGTCCCCCGTCAATGACGAGCTGCTTGCCTCCATCGGGAGGCTGACCGGGGAGTACGGGAAGATCGGCGGCAACCTCAACCAGATCGCCCGCTATCTGAACGAGTTCGGGACGCCGTACAATGCCCTCGCCGCCGAGGTTCGGGCGGAGCTGTCCGACCTCGCTGCCTTGAAGTTTCGGGTGCTTCGGGAGGTAGGTGAAGCCATTGGCAACACTGAAACATTTAAGCTCTAAAAATGCCGACTACGGCGCGGCGGAGCAGTACCTCACCTTCGAGCATGACGAGTTCACCGGCAGGCCCGTCCTGGACGAAAACGGGCGGCTTGTCCCCCGCCAGGACTACCGCATTTCTTCTTTGAACTGCGGCGGGGAGGACTTCGCCGTGGCCTGTATGCGGGCCAACCTCCGCTACGGAAAGAACCAGCGGCGGGAGGACGTGAAAAGCCACCACTACATCCTGTCCTTTGACCCCAGGGACGGCCCCGACCACGGCCTGACGATGGACAAGGCCCAGGCGTTGGGGGAGCGGTTCTGCGCCGAACAGTTCCCCGGACACCAGGCCCTGGTCTGCACCCACCCGGACGGCCACAACCACAGCGGCAACATCCATGTCCATATCGTCATCAACTCCCTGCGGGTGGCCGAGGCGGAGCGCAAGCCGTACATGGACAGGGCCAGCGACACCCAGGCTGGGGCCAAGCACCGCTGCACCGCCGCAGCCATGCGCCACTTCCGGGCCGAGGTCATGGAGCTGTGCCAGGGGGCGGGGCTGTACCAAATCGACTTGCTGGGCGGGAGCAAAAACCGTGTCACCGAACGGGAGTATTGGGCGCAGAAGAAAGGGCAGCTTGCTCTGGACACCGAAGCCGCCGCCCAGGGTAAGCCGCCCACCAAGTTTGAAACGGACAAAGAGAAGCTACGCCGGGAGATCCGAGCCGTCCTCGCTGTGGCTGTCAGCTTCGAGGACTTTGCCCAGCGGCTGTTGCAGCGGGGCATCACTGTCAAGGAGAGCCGGGGCCGGTTGTCCTACCTCACCCCCGACCGAACGAAACCCATCACCGCCCGCAAGCTGGGGGACGACTTTGACCGCGCCGCCGTGGGCGCTGCTCTGGAGCGCAACGCTGCCCGTCCCAGCCTGGGAGCCAAGCCCAGCATCCGGGAGCAGCTTCGCCAGCCCCAGGGCGTCCAGCGCATGGTGGACATCGAGGCCAAGAAAGCCGAGGGTACGGAAGAAGAAAAGCGGCTGATCGACGAGAAGATGAAGCAGCTTCCCATAAAGCAGTATGGGGCATACTTCCGTAAAATGGCGATAGACGGGTATATTCTTGTCGTTGACCGAAGCGACACAAAAGCATATATCCGGGAACTGCAAGCGGTGAGCCGGAACATCAACCAGATTGCAAAACGCGCCAATGCGACGGGGACGGTTTACAGGCAGGATATAGAGGACATTAAAAAGGCGGTGGACGAGATATGGCGGTTACAAAGACGCACCCTATGCTGTTATCCGATGTGGGCCTCAAACCCTACACGAATACAGCATATCACAACGAGGAACTAAAGTCACTCACCAGATACCGTTTTGACAAGGTGAAAGAACGAGCAAAGCTGAAAAGCTCAATTTCCAGACTGGTTTGCATTCTCTTCCCTGAACTGGAGAAGCTGGTGTCCTCTCTCCATTTGGCGACTGTCTACGCTCTGCTGGAAGAGTTTCCAGGTTCCAAACAGATTGCCAAGGCACACCTGACAAGGCTCAAAACCCTTTTGGGAAACGCCTCCAAAGGTCGCTACGGTCGGGATATGGCTGTTACTATCCGGAGCGCTGCTCAGAATTCTGTTGGGTCCTGTATGCCTGCCAAATCCCTGGAATTGCAACATACCATCCGGCTTATCCGTGAATTGGATGCTGAGATCGCTGAAATCGAGGCTGAAATTGAGACAATGATGGACAAGATACAGTCTCCCATTATAACTATCCCTGGCATGGGCTTTCGTATGGCTGCCATGATTCTTGCTGAAATCGGCGACTTCTCTCGGTTTGAGTCGCCGGACAAATTATTGGCCTACGCCGGAATGTCGCCTTCTACTTACCAGTCCGGGCAGCTCAAAAATTGCTATCCCCACATGGAGAAGCGTGGCTCTCGATACTTACGCTACGCTCTTTACAACGCAGCCAAGTATGTCTGTCACTGGGACCCAACCTTTGCTGCTTACCTTGCTAAGAAAAGAGATGAAGGCAAACACTACAATGTCGCACTTTCTCATGCCACCAAAAAGTTAGTTCGTCTGCTGTTTGCCCTGGAAAGATCCAGACAGCCTTATTGCAGCTTGGCGGCCTAATTCCATCTTGTTAGCCTACGCCGGGGTCCCTACGGACCTCTGCTTTGCTATACCTTTCTTGAACTATCTCTTTTCACCACCACCATTCATTTTTGGGGTTGACTTTTAATAGTTAATCTTTCTGCCGTTTCTATCGGGGTAACGGGATAGGCGGCGTTTGGTGTAGCGTTTCGGTGTCATTTTCGGGGATTTTCCCCTCTGTACGCCCCTTGAAAAAGGCGGGCGGTATTGCGGATAGGGGTAGATATGGGGGACGCTTTTGTGCGGTTTCGGTATCATTTTTGGGTGGAGTTCATCGGTCAATTTTCCATAGCAAAGGGGTGTGCAGAATGGAACCCCCTTTCCGGCGGGGTGGAACAAAACGGAACACCCTTACCGCTCCCAATCCCGGCGCACCTCTTTTGTCCGTTCCTGCCGGAGCATGGCGGCAAGATTGGATTTGACCTTTTGCAGTTCGGCGGCTCTGGCTTTCTGCTCCCGGTATTCGGTGTAAAGCCCGTTTTTCTCGGAAATCAGGGCTTCATTTTCCGCTTGCAGCTTGGAAACGGCGGGTAATTTCTTTAAGCCCCGTTCCCGAAAATACCGCACCGCCGCTTCGTACAGCGTCAGGTCTGAACGGTGGTATTCCCGGTACTGTTCCGGCTTTTTGGCGGTTTTCAGCCCGACATGGACGGGCTTGGTCTTGCGGTAAACGGAGATCTGCCGCAGGAGTTCCTTGTTGGCGGTGATTTTAGATTCCAGTTCTTTCAGCTTTTCCCCGGTGGTACGCTGTTCGGAGATAGCGGCGGTGAGGGCTGCGTCCACTTCTTCGGGGCTGGTAAAGCCATGCTCGGTAAGGAAGTTCACAGTCTTTGCCATCTGCTTGAGGTTAAAGGTTTTCGCCCAACGCTCATAGCCAATACCTTTTCCCTCGGCTCGCTTGGCGGCTATATCCACAAGCCGCTGCGGACTGTCGGGGTGCGGGGTGATTTTGGCGGGTTTTTGCTGCCGTATGCCCTCGGAAATCGGCGGCTGGTATTCCTGCCCGCCCTGTATCTTGACGGCTGCCCTGTGGGCGTTTTGCTGGAAAACGGCAAATACGGCGGCTTTGTCAAAATCCGTCCCCAACTTTCGGGCGGTGATGGGCTTCGTCCTGTCCGGCGTGAGGTAAGATAGCCGCCCTCGGCTCTCCTTGACTGAAATCCCATAGTCCTGCATGAGAACAGCGGAGAAATCTTCAAAGGATTTTGCTTTTGATAACGCCGCCCGGATTGACTGCCGCAGGCGGTCTTTGTCGGTTTCAAACTTGGTCTGTCGGGGTGCGATACCCTCGGCAAGCAGGACAGCGTTTTCCTTATCCAGCTTGGCTTGTCCTTTGCGCTTCGCCCAGTATTCACGCTCGGTCACTTTGTTTTTGCCGCCGTTCAAGAGGTCTATCTGGTAAAGCCCCTCCCGGTGGCACATCTCCATGACTTCGCTGCGGAAGTAGCGCATGGCGGCGGCTGTGCAGCGGTGCTTGTCCCCGGCCCTGGTGTCGCTTGCCCTGTCCATGTAGGGCTTGCGCTCCACCTCGGCAACCCGCAGGCTGTTGATGACGATATGCACATGGATATTGCCGCTGTGGTTGTGTCCGTCCGGATGGGTGCAGACAAGTGCCTGATGTCCGTGAAAGTGTTCCTTGCAGTAGGCAAGCCCCAACGCCTGCGCCCGGTCTACGGTCAGGCCATTGTCGGCTGCGTCCAGTGGGTCAAAGCTGATGATATAGTGATGGCTCTTGATGTCCTCCCGTTTGCTGTTCTTGCCGTACCGCAGGTTTGCCCGGATACAGGACAGAGCGAAATCCTCACCCCCGCAGTTCAGCGTGTCCAGCCGGTAGTCCTGCCGGGGGACAAGCCGCCCATTTTCATCAAGGGTGGGCTTCATGGTAAACTCGTCATGCTCAAAGGTCAGGTAGGCTTCGGCGGCTCCGTAGTCGGCATTTTTAGAGCTGATATGCTTTATCGTTGCCATAGGCTTCACCTATCACTTTCAGCACATCGAACTTGAGGGCGGCAAGGTCGGAAACGGCGGCTCTCACTTCGCCGGACAGGGCGTTGTAGGGTGCGCCGTACTCGTTCAGATACCGGGCGATCTGATTCAGGTTGCTTCCGATTTTCCCATACTGCGCCACAAGGGAAGATACGGCGGCAAGCATTTCTTCGCTGTGGGCGGTCACCCGGATAACGGAGGCAATCCGGCTGTAAAAGATGGCTTGCCGGATATACTCGGACTGGCTCATGGAGAGGGCGGCGCATTTGTCCTCAAAGTCTTTGCGCTCGTCCTCGGTAAGCCTTGTTTTGACAACACATTTCCGCTTGGGGGTGTTGTAGGTCTTGTGTGGCATGGCGGTTCAACTCCTTTCGTTTGCTGTGGTTTGTCCTCTCACTGATAGGAGAAAAACAGGGGGTAAAGCGGAACTGTTTTTGAAAAATCCGAAAAAATATTTTTGATGGATTTTTCATCGGCGTAAGCCGCATAAGGCGGGTTTGGGGTGGCAACCCCAACAAGTATCTGACCGGGGGACAAATGAGCGAAAAGCGAAATTTGGTACACTGGTCGATACTTGCTCTCCGTGACTGCAAACTATCCCTCACTTCCGTCCGCCACTTTTCCCCGGTTTGTATAAATGCTTTTTGCAAATTTTCCTTTGCCCACTACTCGTCCATTGGGAGCCGGTTTTTGCAAACCGTTTGTCTTTTTCTACTACTAATAATCCAGCAAGGGACATTCCTGCCCGTTTTCACCAAAGTTACTCTGGACACCGGGCTTTCTGCCCGTTGTCTGCGGAGTGAACGGGCAGTTTTTCCCGTTCACTCTAAATACCACCGCCGTTCCCGTTTTGCCAAAAATGGGCGCAAAAAAAGCAGCAAATCTTTTTCAAGACTTACTGCTTTCGGTGTTATTGGTTGTGGCAATCGCTATGTTAAACAAATTTTATGCTGCGGTAATTGTATCTGCAGGCGGCTGTGCTTAGCCTTGGGCGGCAGCTTTCATCTCTGCACGGGCCGCATCATAGGCTTCCTCATAAAGTGCGTTCATTTCACTATGAAATTTATTTTCCGCCTTTGTGGGAAACTCCATAACATCGCCATCGGAATCACAAGTCATAATTTTTTCTCCATTACTGTTATAAAACGCGGAAAAAGAGCTATAAAAATCGACAGTCGCCCGGCAACCCATCAAGGAAAAAGTCTGAAACCGATTGACGATATGGGGCAAGGTAGAAAGAATTTTATTTAACCCCATCAGAAGTTTGGGACGGTCTGGAGAAATATGCTGATTTTTATAGGCGTACCGATATGCAACATATTCCTCATCCATATAAACGCCCTTTTTGGCATCTTCTCTCGCCATTCTCCGAATATTTTCAACAACTGCGTCCGGCAATGAGGTGTTGTTCTCAAACTCTGTAGTTGCAGAAGTGTTCTCTGCATCCTTTTTCCCGCTGATTTCCACGGTATCCTCTCTGCTGAACTTGGTACTGGCTGCCTGTGACATACCTTTCGCCACCGCATTGCGTGTGTTCGGGATATAGAGTGAACCAGAAATGGTAGTAGAAGATATATTCATCTTTTGTCCCTCCTTTTACCTTGTGCAAAGTCTCAAAACCAGCTTAAGAAAGTTGTGTGTCAATATTAAATACTCTAATTGTATTTTCGGCTATTTTGAAAGAAAATTAAGTTGTTTGAACACAAAAGCAAAACAGAGAGGGAGAATTTACAGAATAGTGAGTGGCTGCCTGCCAAACTTTTGCGTGCTGCTTTATTCCGGAAATCTTAAATTTTAAGAAAACAGGTCGATATAATCATTAGAAAGAATTTATATGGAAGGAGTTTTTCACGATGTCATGGCAAGTACCAAATATAAACGGTCAGCTTTCGTCTGAGCTGGTCAACAGCGGATGGACTATATATAAAAGCACCCAATCCGGTCAAGGAAATACACAGGCAGTTACCGGCGGGCAAGCGCGTCTTTCCCCACCCTCTTTCGATACAGTAGATTTTAGTGACAGCAGTATCCCTGATATTACTCCTGAAACTCCAGAAGGTATGTTTCCCAACGGGGCACAAGTGGATGAAGATGGGAAAACGATTGTCAGAAACCTGTGGGGTGGAATTAAAGTAGAATCCCGGATTGGAGCAGACGGCCAGTTTATCACATTTCCCGATGAGGCTAATCGGAGTGCTGCCAAAGGGGCCGCTACCCATGGTTTCTTTTATCACACCACGGATTTTCTAAAGGAGGCCGCCCAAAAGTACAGTACCTTGGGAGAAAATGAAACCTTCCGTTTCCGGGATATTCAGGATGAAGGCTTTATCCGTGACACCCTGGATTTTCTGACCAATGGCAATTATACAGAAAAAGATGTTGCCGCCATGAAAGAGCAAATGGAAGATGTCGTTCTGGAGCTGGCACAGCAGATCAAGGATGGCAAAGAGTTTGATTTAAGCAGTGTCCAGACAAAGTTGACTATTGGCAACTCTGAAATCGGAGTTGGACAGCTTTTTGAGCTGCAATCATTAGGCAAAGATTTGGAAGGTGTTTTGAATCAAACTTCCGTAGGCCAGATGGATTCCTTTGCATACGCTCAAAAAGGTCTTACAAAATCTATCGCTGAATACTATGGCAAAAACTATGGAGCGGTAGGTGAAATGTTTGCAGACGGCATCGAGCGGCTTTATGAAAAAAGCATCCAAAATGTTCAAAAGCTAAACAATAGCATGAACAGTGGCTATGGCGGAATCGGTTGGTCGCAGAAGGAAAATGATTCCGTTCACACCGGCCTTGAAATTTCCGACCTATTTGCCAATCTGGATTGTAGCAGCAAGGACGCTTTTATGGCGGATTTCAACGCAAAGCTCTCCGATATGCGCACCCTTGTGCAGCAGTTTGGCAAAAAGTATAATCTCTCCGACACTTATTTGGGGATTGCCGGAGATATGGCAAACTTGATGAAATATGTTCAGTCGGCGATTAGATGATTTGAGAGAAGTGCCTTTTTGTTCATCATCTTTTGCCAGCCATTTTATGTGTAAAAGGAGGTAAGGCCCTATGTTTGTATCAAATCTGCCCGGTTCTCTCCAGGGAGCTTGGGGCAATGCTCCATTTTTACAGGTTAATAGCCCTAAAATCGGAATCTTGGGACAAAACACCCCTGCACAGGATGTTCTGGGGCGAATGTCGGAGAATCTGATGGATGCCCAGCAGCAAACCTCCCTTCGGGATCGTGTGGAGTTAAAATTTTCTGGAGTTTTGGACACGGAGTATTCTGCCCTGTCGGAGGTTCCAACCGAGACTCTAAAGTGTTTTGCCGGATTACTGGATGCGTACGCACGCTTTAACAGCATGACCGAGCATGCGCTGACAGAATACCGGGATCAGCTGACCGCCTTTGACCAGACCATTCAGGAGTACCAGGATATGCTGGATGGTAAGGCTGCACTGCCGGAGGACATGACCACAGAACAGGTACAGGCCATGCTGGATCTGGTAAAGGAGACCAGGGCTCAGTTTTTGCAGGATGGCGGCAAAGAAGTAAACCGCCGATTGGCTTTCTCAAACAGCTATGCAGATGACAGACTGTTCAACCATGTGGCATCCGCCGTGTTGGGCGAATCTTTCGAGAATGCGGGCAAGGGTGCCGATTTCTGGCGTATTGACCCAAATGCGGAGGACATCTATGGGGAAATTGACCGGGCGTTGGGTGCAGTGGACAGTTTGACCCAGACTTGCAGACAGGGCCTTGGCGCTATTGCCACGGAGCTGAAGCGCCGGGGCTATGATGATTCTGACTTCATGCATTATTACAGCCAGTGGTATCAGTCCGAAAAGCCCCAGCTCTTGTGCAGCGATATGAATGCTCTGGTGGAACGCACCCTGGCAGATCTGCGCGAAAAAAGTCTGGCAATTTCCGAAGGTATAGATGACTAACGCTGACGGCCTGGATTGACTTTCAGGAGGAGGTGTAACAAAATGACGATCACAGATATTGCCCGCATGATGATGACCTCAGATCAGTATCAAAGTAAAGTCACACAGCCGAAATATCCAAACGGCGCTGCGGTATCAGATCCGAATGCGCCTGATGACGGACTGGATATTACAGGCATGACCGCAGCGGACTTTCATATCATCCCTGTATCCGAAGAAGCAGAACAGGCGGTGCGGGATATCGCTTTAGAGCACATGAAAAAGTATTATGGAATGTCCGGGCCTGACGGCAATGATCTGGGAAATTTCATCAAGTCCTATTATAAGCAAGTCCCCGTCTCAGACCGCGCTAATGCTGGCTGGACATTGAATCAAATGCACAGGGATGAGGCCTATCGTCTCTATGATTTTGTCCGTTCCCGTGTTCCTGGCTGGGAGATTGGTCAATGGTTTGATACCAGTATTTTGGAGGAATACCAGCGGGGCGTTGATGTAAAGGCATAAGCACATTTGGAGGAAAAATACGCACGAATAGCGGCAGAAAGGTGTTCCTTTCTGCCGCTATTTTTCTCAATGTTATTTTCTGCAATTTTGCATTTTTACAGTTGCGGAAAAGTGGGTGACTGTCAAATTCTTATGTGATACTTTACCGCACATGAGCATTTGCGCCCGGATTGTCGTTGCCGTAACCCTCCATGAGGTTGATAGCCCCCCAAATGCCAAGACCTGCGCCAAGCGCGATAACCAAAGTCTGCAATACACCAACTGCGCTGTTAAAGAAATCCATATAAACCTCGCTTTCTGCCGCTTTGCGGCTCAAAAAATGTTGTTGAAAATGAAAATGCCGCCGTTATTCCTCGGCGGCTGCGTCCTCGTCGGACAAATCTATTTCGTATATGTCAAAGGCTTCATCGGGCTTTACTATTGCCGGGCGGGTAGACATATACCGTTCCACATCAAAAGCGTTTTTCTTGTCGAAGTCGGAAAGGTATTTGTAGTTCGGGTGTTTCGTTATATCGTATTTGTCGCTTAAAAAGGGACGTACACCGCGTAGCTGCAAAATACATTTCCCACCGTCCATAACTGCTATTTCGTCCTGTGTCATCAACTCCTTTCCTAATTTTTGATAAGTAAGTCCATGAGAAACCTGCGTGCCGCGATTTTCGGAAGTGTTGAAACTGTCAATTGTTTCCCGTCCCAAGTTATCCGAAATATCCTTTGCATTTTTCCCACGTCCTCCCAAAAACAAGGTGCTGTCGGCATTATCAAGTATGATTTCTGCCGCGTCCTTGTAAATGGCTTTTAGCTGGCTCTGCGATTGCAGAATGATAGAAGCGGACATTTCCCGGCTGCGGATTGTGGCAATCAGTTTATCAAATCGGGGTATCTGTCCGATGTTCGCAAACTCGTCAAGCAAAAAGCGGACGTGAACAGGCAATTTGCCGTTATATTCGTCGTCCGCTTTGTCGCAAAGCAAATTGAAAAGCTGCGATTGCAGCATAGCGATAACAAAATTAAACGTGCTGTCCGTATCGCTCATTATGAGGAAAAGTGCGCTCTTTCTGTCGCCTAACGTGTCAAGTTCTAATTCGTCGTAGGACATGAGATCGCGCAATTCCTTAATATCAAAAGGCGCAAGCCTCGCACCGCAAGAAATGAGGATTGATTTTGCTGTTTTGCCAGAGACGAAAAGTCAAGGACTTTTTCATCAAATTCACAAACAAGTTACATTTTGCTGAATCTCGTTGCGAAGCAGACGCTTGATTTTGTCCTCCATTGTCTCTCTGGCGTTCTCGTTGAAGTGGACACGGACGATATAGGTCGTGCCGTTTATCTGCTTTCTGACGGTGGGTGCGGTGTGCTGGGTGGTGGTCTGTGCTGCTGTGTTTCTGTTTTCTGTCATTCAATACCTCCTGTGAATGAAAAATGCCCGACAAGGAAAGGCTGACAACGAAGTCCTGACAACGGACATTCAAAAACCTTTTATCTTATCGGGCGGCTCTTATTGCTTACTATTTACTTTTTCTTTGAAATCTTGGTTGTCAAGGTTGTCAGAGAGAGAAAAGTCCAGTCTTGACAAGGCTTTTTCGGATTTTGCCCGACAACGGGATTGACAACCGGCTCGGCAACAAGCTGACAACAGGATAGCAATTTTCTATCGCCATCCCTCCGGCAGTTCCATCTGTTCAAGCTCCGCATCGGAGAGAGGAATAAATCTTCCGTCTCCGTTGTCAGCTTCTCCGTTGTCGGGCAACTCACGCTCCCAACCTTTCTGACGAAGATACGGCTTCGGGAAGTGTCTCGGATTGCTGAAAGACTTCCAACCTTTGACAACATTGTTCATAATGTCGTTTATCTCTCGCAGTTCCCATTGCTTCGGCTCGTCATACTCATGCCCCAATGCTTCTCTGTAAAGCTGTTTGGAGCAGACGGCATTGCCTGTGTAGCTGTCCAGATAGGCTCGCCCTCCATATTCCGGCTCTTGCTCCAAATGCAGACCATGCCTTTTTGCAATATCAAAGAGCATGGCACGACAGGCAGAATCGAAAGTCATTTTTCGGTTGTTGTGTCTGCCTTGCTTCTTGGTGGGGTCTGGCAGTTCAAAGCCTAATGCTTCAAGTGCCTTTTCCTGTTGTGGGCAAATCTCGCCGTAGCGGTTTTCACAGTCGAATACATGGCGTTCTTGAATGTGCGGTGTCGCTTCATCCAGATGTAATGCCCAATCCAGAATGTGAACATGAGAGCCGAAACGCCGTTCCATCTCCACGAAGAAATCCGTCACGACTTTCAGCAGAACATCAGGCGAAACATGGTCGCCCATCTTTCCGATCTGATAGATGGTTTCCTCCGGGCAAGTCCTTTTGTCTTTAAGCAAATCCGTTGTGGTGCGGTTGCGTTCCGAGTGCCTGTTCTTATCGTTTCTGGCGTTCTGTGCTTCGACATAAGCACCGTATTTTGCGGAGTAGAACAGTTCCTCCACTTCCTCGAAAGTGTCTGCAAGCTCGCTCTGGACTTGCTTCTCTGCAAAGGTGCGATAGCCGTTGAAGCAGTCCCAATAGACATTGTGCTTGGCTCGTTCTTCGTCAATGTGTTCGCTGTTGCTCACATCAAAAGTGCGGTCATTGTGCTTCGGGTTGTAAGTGCCATGCTTGCCGGAGCGACCGTTGTGTCTTGTTAATTTCAAACCATTTCTAACCTCCGTTCAGATTTTCCCCGCAGGGGAAAGGGGCAGCGAAGCTGCCATCCTTGCTGCAATTTTGCGACAAGTAATACCCAGTACTAAGTGGCGAAACGCCACTTAACTGGGCAAGGCTGCCGCCCTTGACCTGCACAGGGATATTGCATTCCCTGTACCCATGCACAAAGGGCTTGCCGCCCTCTGTACTCCTGCCCGATAAACTGCTTCACATCGTCAGCTGCCGACATTTGCAGTCCATCGGTTTTTGCGAAACTCTCCATCGGAGACTTTCACAAAAAAATGGAGAAGTCCAATTTCGTCAAATCGGATTTCTCCACTTTTCGGATATGCCGTTTCCGACACATCCGCTTTGCAAATGAGCAAAGCAAAAGCGACCAACTTTTTACGGTTAGTCGCCTTTGGTTTGTTCATTCTATTCAGTTTTTACGAAACAAGAGAGTTTCTACCATTACCTTTCTAACGCTAAGTATTCTTGCCCCATAAAGAAGATTGTCAATTCGTCATGATCTACTTCTATCTCAAATTCTACACTACTATCTCCCTGTGTCACGCAGATTATATCCGAGTAAGAAAAACCATAAGATGCGTTACCGCAGGACAGACCCGAATCGGGCATATCTTTACTCACAGCAAGTTCCCCGTTCTCTTGAAAGGTAAATACCTCCTCCGCATTTGTATCCTTCCATGTGCCAATAATATCTTTTTCGTTCTGAATGCGATTTACTTTACCGACACATACAATGGCAAGTATAACTACACCAACAGTCAAAGCAATGCCTGCAACTCTCTTTACCAGTTTCTTTTTACGCAATTTCTATTACCTCCGTTTCAGTTGCTTTGTTAGATTGAATGATTACATATTGCTCAATTTCAGTTCCTCTACAATTTCCACCTTTGATACGCTTCTGACAGCAAACAGCATAGCGATACATACCATAGCACCGACCGCCAGAACTGCAAGAGCATAAATACCACCGTTGATATAAAAAGCAAATGGTGTCATACCCGACGATATGAAGTAGTAGATGGCACAATGAATCAAAAAGCTCACAGGCAACGCAAGAACCAATGCTTTTACGCCGTACAAAACAGCTTCAAGCAATAGCGTACATTTCAATCCTTTGGCAGTCATACCAACAGAACGCAGAACAGCAAATTCGCTTCTTCTCAAATGAATTGTATTTGAGATAGTGTTGCAAACATTCAAACTGATAATAACCGTCATCAGGATCGAGAACAGGCAGATTACCAGTTTTGCAATCGTATATACCTGTCTGGAATTATTCGTTGCGGCTGCAATGTCCACAGTTTGCGGAAATCCTCTGTCAGCCAGACAGTCCATTGCTTCTTTATGCTGTGCTGTCTGTATTCTCATTTCCACATAGGCGTTATCATCTATCAGCCAGTTAAAATAACTTAAAGGCACAATGAGGACAGCTCGATCTCTCACAAACATGGATTGGATATTTGCATTTTCTTCTGAAACGATTTCTTCCACGATAATCGGCAAGGCATCCTCGGATGCCCCCAACGGAATGATTTCAGTTCCCGGTTCAATAAGAAACGGGGAGCCTGCAATCACTCGATTTTGACCCGCATTATAATATCCCATTGTCTGATTGAGCAGGATTCCACGATTGGAGCTGCCAGTCATAATATGAAAGCCATTTTCCTCACAAAAGGAAGTAAAATGTTCTTCGTCCAGTCCTACGACATATACCTCTGCTTTCGTACCATTGATAAAATATCCCTGCATATCAGGATTGATTTGTTCCTGCGAAAATTCAGCAGTCATATATCGCTGAAAAGAATAGGAAACATCCGCAGTGATATTTTCATCCGATAATGCCCCGATTGCGGTAGGAATATCTTTGTATTGAATCGTCGAAATCACATCAGTATAACAGGAACCGTCCTCCTTCATGTCCAAGGATGTCTGATAAAGCATAAAATCAGACAAACTGTATAAGGAAAGGGCAATTACCACCGACAAGAAAATAGAGCCAGTAATTGCTCGGAAGCGTTTTGGATTACGCTTAATATTTTTAGCTGCCAGCGAACCATAAATGCCAAAAACCAAAGAAACGATTTTTCCATCACGGAATTTCTTTTTTGATACCGCATTGTTAGACTGGCGGATAGCTTCAATAACTGTAATTTTAGCAGCTTGCTTCACAGGCTTTCTGCTTCCGAAGTACAAAGAAGCAATGCCGGATAATCCGCTGACGAGTAGGATAAGTCCGTTTACCTTTAAGGACAGTTCTACAATGCCAAAAGTGAATGTTTCTCCAAAAGCTGCCCTGACCACACTTAACAACAGAGCAGACAGCAGTATGCCGACAACCAATCCCAAAGGTATGCTTACCACACCCAAAAGAAAGGCTTCTAAATATACACTAAGGCGTTTTTGCCCTTTTGTGGCTCCAATACTGGATAACATTCCCATCTGCTTAATTCGTTCCTGCAAGGAAATGGAGAGGGCGTTGCTGATCATTGAAGCGGATGCAGCCATCAAAAGGCAAATGACCATGACTACCAAAGCAATCAGTTTGGCAGCTCCTTTGCCGCCGGTAATTCCATGATAGACTAACAGTTCAGAATGAAACTTTGCTACATGACTGTCTACTGCCGCAGCCACTTCTTCGGCTTCTGTATAGATCGAATTGGATAAATTCTTTGCCTTGACATACGCAGCAAAATCGGATGCCGTTTTGTCAACGCCTGCAAAGGCATTATAGTTTGCTGCGATTTTTGAGTCATTCACATCTGACAGAATACCAACAACTACATACGCTTTCTCTTTCGTTGGAACGAAACTTTCTTCTTCGCCCCTATAATTTGTCAGCCCGGAAAGCTGGGCATTATATTCATCCCAAATTCTTGAACCAAGGGTTAAAGAAATCGTATCTCCAATCTCTGTGTTCATATTGTTTTTCTTCAAAAAAGATTCTGAAATAACAAGCTCATTTTCATCTTGCGGGAAACGCCCCGCAAGCAAATACTGATTTAACGAAAATCTTTGGGTAAAGTTCTCGTCAATCTCGCCAACGGAGAGCATTGTACTGTTGGATTTCTCCCCGTAAAAACTGTTTCCGGCAAAGCGGAGAAGCGAAACCTCGCCTACATTGTTTTGACTATATAGCTCTTGAACCTGCTCCCAAGTCAAATCCTCCATGTAGTAGTCATAATCGCCACCATACACTTTTTCTTTCTCTTTCAAAAAATCAACCAACGACCATCCCCCACAGAGAATAGCGGTTATCATACTGATTGACAAAAGAATGGTTAAAAGTGTGAGTAGGGTACGCTTTTTATTCGACAGCAGATTCCTGAGTGTAAGCGTGAAAATCATATTCATCAGCGTATCACCTCATCCCTCACAAGTCTGCCATCCTGAATTTCCAGAATACGGTCTGCCTGCATTGCGATTTCACGGTCATGGGTAATCAGGATCATTGTCTGGCGATAGACTTCATTGGATTCACGCAGAAGTTTCATAATATCCCTTGTGTTCTCCGTGTCCAGATTTCCCGTCGGCTCGTCCGCAAGGATAATCGCAGGTGCGTTAATCAACGCTCGTCCGATTGCCACTCTTTGTTGTTGACCGCCGGATAACTGACTTGGCAGGTGCTTTCTACGCTTTACCAGTTTGAGCGTGGATAGCAGTTCTTTCAAACGCTCCTTATTGATTTTACGCCCATCCAATCGAATCGGCAGCGTGATATTTTCCTCGACAGTCAAAACCGGGATCAGATTATAAAACTGATAGACAAGCCCAACCTGCCTTCTTCTGAATACAGCCAATTCATCTTCGTTTTGCTCATAAACATCCTGTCCATCCACAAATACTTTTCCCGAAGTTGGTCTGTCAACACCACCTAAAATGTGCAACAGGGTAGACTTGCCAGACCCAGATGCTCCAATGATTGCAACAAACTCTCCTTTATCGACGGAAAAAGAAACATCTGACAAAGCATGGACAGGAGCATTGTCCATTTCATAGGTTTTGCAGATATTCTCTACTCTTAATATTTCCATAAAAAGTTCCTCCATATATTTTTGCAATTCAGTATAGCAAAGCCAAGTGACTGCTTCATTACTTTTTCATTACAAAAATGTCACTTAAAAAGGGGCTGCATTAAGCAGTCCCCCGATAAAAGCAGATTTCAAATTCTGCACCGCCTGACTTCCGGTTTTTCGCCTGGATGACGCCGCCCTGATTGACGATGATTGTTTTTGCCAGAGCCAACCCCAAACCGGCATTACCGATTGTAGAGCCACTTCCTTGATAAAATCGGTCAAATAGATGCGGTATATCCTTTTTCCGAAAACCTGCTCCATTATCCGCTATAATGATCTGTGTCAAAAGAGGTCTTTCTATTGCCTTGATTTCAATACTGCTGCTCTCTGGTGAATGTTCGATACAGTTTTTAATTACATTCCCCAAGGCTTCAGCAGTCCAATCAGCATCAAGAGCAAGTTTCAGTTCTGCCGGAATCACTTGCGTTATTGTCTGCATTTTTAATTCTGCCGCAATCTCCAGAGGACGAATTGCTTTTTCTACCACATCTTTTAAGTATATCTCCTGTGGCTTTAGAGTAATCGTTCCTGCATCCAGCTTGGATATTTTCAGAAGTGTGGCTATCAGCCACTCCATTCTTGATAAGAGCATAGTCTGTTTGCGGATCAGCTCATACCTTTCTTCGTCAGTCAGTTCCTCATTACACAGAGAAGCATTTAGGATATTCAGCGATGTCAAAGGTGTTTTTAATTGATGTGAAATATCGGCTAAAGCATTCGCCAAATTACCTTTCTCCATTTTCAGAGCTTCTGCCTGTTCAATAAGTCGTCTTGTCATCTTAGATATTTCATCATGTAAAACAGATAATTCGCCTTCTTGAAACTGCCCAAAAGAAATCGTTTCATCTCCATGCAGCAGCCTATCAATATGCAAACTAAAATCAGCAATTTTCTTGTATCTCTGATATGTAAAAAAGAGGGAAACTGCACTTGATGAAATGATAGCCGACAGAACAATCCACACAGCTTTGCTATCAACGATAATGCCAATGCCGCCCCAAAATAGAATAAGAATACTGCTGACAACAATCTGCCTTTTAACTTCTTTATTTCTGATAAAGTCCATATCAACCCACCTTATAGCCAAGCCCACGAACGGTAATTATGATTTCCGGCTCCTGTGGATTTGTTTCAATTTTGTCACGCAGCCTTTTCATGTAAACAGTCAGCGTATTATCATTGATAAACTCTCCGGTAGTGTCCCATAAAAGCTCCAACAATCTTCTGCGAGAAAGGACAATACCTTTGTTACGCAAAAAGACTAACAGCAACTTATATTCCATAGCAGACAATAAAATCTCTGTTCCGTTTTTTACCACGGTTGCTTGATTTGTGTCCACAACTAAGTCATGGTAGCTGATAATGTTTTGCGTGTTCTTAGTTCTCCTTAATACGCTGTTGATCCTTGAAAGAAGCTCCCTTGGTCTAAATGGTTTACTGATATAATCGTCAGCTCCCATGTCCAGTCCTGCCACAACACTATATTCATCATCAGACGCCGTTAAGAAAATAACCGGCATAGTTCCTCTTTCTTTAATTGCAGAACAAACAGAAAAGCCATTTCCATTTGATAATTGAATATCCACCAAGGCTATATCGTATTGGTCGTTATCCAATTTTTCTATTGCTTCTTTTTGCCCGGAAGCACTTTCGATTTTGAACCCTTCATTTCCTAAATAGTCCGATAATGAGGATACGATACTTTGGTCATCCTCCACTAATAATAATTTACTCATCATGTATTCTCCTTGCTGAAAGGATTTCTGGCATCATTGCCTTTTTCGTTAGGTATAAATTCAAGAATATCATCAACTCCGCAATGGAGTGTGTTGCATATCTTTTCGATGGTGTCAAGGGAAAGGTAATTATCTCGTTTCAATCGGGTTATGATGTTGGCACTAAAACCTGCCTGTTCCATCAATTCCGCATTGCTCATACCCTTGTCAATCATTAAATGAAACAACTTTTTATATGTTACCGCCATAGCTTACCCTCCTTGTGCTTACATATTCTATTATTATATCACGCAAGTGTGAATAAATCAACACTCTTGCGGTAAATTCGTAGTTCATATTAGCTCCATAACGCATACTTTTCCTTTTTTGGGTAGGTAAGGACTTTATACCTTGACGATATGTAACAGTCAAAACATCGGGTACAGACCCGACATTTTGACCGCAAACAGACCCGAAAAGCTACATTATCCGTTCTGACCGTTAAAACCGTTTTGCTTCGCCAATTCGCTTGCTTTTCGTCTGCGTTCCTCGCTCATGGGCGGCTGAAAGCGGATAGACAATCTGGACTTGTCAATCCAATAGGACACACCGCCTTGCCCCATACTCATATCCAAACGGCAGAGGTCGGGGTACTTCTTGCTGAACGCTTCAAGGCGTTTCCGAAGTCCGGCATTGTAAGTCTGGATATGAGCTTCTTCGTCTGCTTCATTAAACAGGACGATTGTTTCTTTCTCATACTTCGTCAGCTTACTCATAAAGCCCCTCCATAATCGGAACAGGATAGCTGTCCGGCACATACTTGTGGTGAGCAAAGCGTTCCATTTCCACCCTCATGTTGTAGAAGAAACAGCGATACCAACGGTCACAGTCCTTGTCATTCAACTTGACTGCCAGAGCGAAAAACAGCTTCTTAGCCGCAGGGTCGGGAGCAAGTGCAGCCACAAGACGCAAGCGTTGAACGGTCGCTTCTCGATTCGGACAGCCAAAAGCATAAAGAGCTTTCTTTTCATTGATGTTCATATTCATAGTGGGTTCCTCCTTGAAAGATTAAGATTTAAGGTTAATAAAAGCAACAAGCATTTCACGAAGAACGAAACACTTGCCGCTTGAATTACGGTATTAAATTGTCGGGTTCAGACCTTGTTTTTTTAATCCTCTTTGGGATTGAGTGGATATTCATAGGCTTCTTTCATAAGTAGCAATCCTGTGGACAGTCCGCACTTAAAATGCTCGGTGCTTTCGTACTGCTGAATAATCGTCATTCGCTGATGAAGCTCCTCCACTTTGGAAAAGTCAGCTTTTGAAAACCTGTTCGCCAGTTCGTCCATAAGGTCGGCAATGGCTTTGACCTCTGCCTTGTAGCCGTCCTGTTGCGGTACAATGTTCTCCAATGGGTACATATCGCCGCCGAAAATCGCTTCCATAATCATTTAATCACCCCCTCCGCTATAATGGCAGTAAATCATTTCATGCTTGACAATTTCCTCGGCTCGGTTGCGGATAGAGTTCATAGACTGCACCCACAACATCTGATTTTCCGCTTTCATTTGCTCTGTCACGCCCTCGGCTCTTGCCATCTGCTCCATAATCAGAGAGAAGCGGTCATTTGCCTGTTCGTTCAGATCCGCAAGGACGGAATGAAGCCGACAGGACAAAACAAGCTCGTTGTAAACGGTGGGGCGGTAGTTCTGCAAATAGGCTTTGTGAAGTCTGCCCCAATGCCCGATAGGTCGCTTTTCCTCCGGCAGCTTCAAATCCGGCACATAGTAATCTCCCACAAGGACATAGTCAATGCCGTTTTCATGGATTCTCGCTTTCAGTTCGTTCATGCTGTGATAGCTCCTTTCTGTGGTTCTCGCTTCGGAAGATTGCTGACAGGGATAAATACGCCCCTTGCAATATCCTCGGCTCGAATGGCATTTTTCTTTTCGTCCATCTCGGCTTTCTTTGCCGCCTTGATTTTGTCCTCATAACGCTTCTGGGCACCGCTGGCTTTACGCTTCAAGTAGTTCTGATGAAGTTTGTCCTTGCGTTCCTCACGCTTGCGGATTTCCTCTAATTCTTCCGGTGTAAGCTCCACTTCGGCAAATGCCGGAGGGACGAAACGCCCGACAAAGTTAAAGAAGATTTCAACCTCTTGCGTAGTCTCTCGACTGCCTTTTCTGGCTCGCTCATGGACAAGGATTTTATCGACAAACTCATTGAGCATGGTATTTGTCAGCTTGTCGAAGTTCTGATACTTGTCAATCAGAGCGATAAAGCGGTCTGCGGATTTCTCATGCTTCTCATAATCTCCGACAGCCTTTTCAAGTGTTGCAATCTCGGCGGTAAGTGCCGCCTGTTCCTTTGCGTACTGTGCATCCAGAACGGCATATCTGGCATCGGGGAGCTTGCCCAATACATTGTCCTCATAAATTTTACAGAGCAAAACTTCCAGTTCTGAAACACGCTGTTTTGCCGTAGCAAGCCTTGTGCGTTGCTTCTTGACCTCGCTTGTCTGCTGACTGGACTGTGCTTCTTGTACCACTCGGACAAACTCGGCTCGCTCATGCTTTGCATACTCGGCTATGGCTCGGAGCATATCGGAGACAAGGGAAAGTACCACATCTTCATTGATACGGTGCTGTGTCTTGCAGAGCGTTCCACAAGGGACTTTTGTGTACTGTGAGCAAGTGTATTGAGAGATACGCTTGCCGTTGTTAGTGCGGTGGACATACATCTTGCCGCCGCAATCGGCACAGTAGAGCAAGCCTGTGAGGGGAGCAGCTTCGCCCCATCCATCGGGGTATCGTCTGACCTTGCTTCGGATTTTCTGTGCAAGGTCGAAAGTCTCTTGGCTGATAATGGCTTCGTGGGTATTCTCGAAAATCGTCCATTCGTCCTCCGGGACATAATGGCTTTTCTTGTCCTTAAAGTGCTTTCGGGTCTTGAAATTGACGGTATGACCGAGATATTCACGCTTGTCCAACAGATTGACGATAGTGGAAGAACCCCAACCGTACACATCCTTGAAAGTCTTGTTTTTGTTCACGCCCTCGTTATGCTGTGCAAGGTAGGCAGAGGGAATGAGTATCTTGTCCTCGGACAGCTTCTTTGCAATCTGATACGGTCCGTAGCCGTCAATCGTCATAGCAAAAATACGCTTGACAACCTCGGCGGCGTATTCATCAACAATCCATTGGTCTCTCGTCTCATTCCAGAGATAACCATAAATGACCGTCCCTGTCAGATGCTTGCCTGTCATGCCTTTGGTCTTGAAAGTGGACTTGATTTTGCGGCTTGTGTCTCTGGCGTAGTATTCGTTCATGATATTGCGAAAAGGGGTAAAATCATCGTCTCCTCTGGCACTGTCCACACCGTCATTGATGGCAATGAGACGGACACCTCTCTGGCGTAAAATCTCCATAATCTGACCGACTTTGAGATAATCACGCCCCAGACGGCTCATGTCCTTAATGCACAGATAGTCCACATTTCCGGCTTCGACTTGCCGCATCATATCAAGAAAGCCGGGTCTATCGAAACAAGTCCCGCTTATTCCATCGTCCGTAAAGTGGACACAGTTTGTAAAGCCTTGCTGTGCGGCGTATTCCTCCAATAATTTTTTCTGATTGGATATGGAATTACTCTCGCCTTGCAGTTCATCGTCACGGCTCAAACGCTCATACAGGGCGGTTATTTTCTGTTTGCTCATGGGGGTCTCCTTTCTGCTTTGTAGCCTTATATGTTTTAAGAGACTTACTCATATCGTGATGAATAAGTCTCTTAAAGCATACAACACCCGCCGCCAATTTATATTTTCGGTACTGCTTCACCGCGAAATGGTCGGGGTCGCGTTCTTCCAAGTCGGCAAACAGCAGATCGACGGGGCTTTGATATTCCTCGTCGTCCTCGCGGGCTTCGCTGGCGTTGATAAGTTCCAACAGGGTAATAAAGTTCATTTCCTCGGCGGGGGCTTCATACCAGATGTAGCCAACCAATGCGCAATACAATAACCTTTCCGCTTTTACCCAAAAATCCTCCGCACTTTTTTCTCCCTCGCCTTTGGTATTCGCTATCAACGTGTTTACCAGCTTCAAAATATCTTTCTCGCTGCGGATATACACAAAGGGGTTGTAGTGCATAGATTTTTTGAAGTTAATCGTATTCAGTACCTTAATGCGGTAGCCCGCCCGTTGCAGCAGCTTCCCGCACTCAATCAAAACCGTACCTTTCGGGTCTGTCAAGACGTAAGAGGAATGAAGCTGCATTAAATATGAGGTAGGCACCCTGCGCCTTGCTGACTTTCATCAGTAGGTTTCAGGGAGCCGCCTCCCAAACCGGACGTACACCTCTCAGCGTATCCGGCTTTCCATGAATCACCTTGATTCTTTGGTTTCGTGTAAGAGTTCAAAGCAGTCAGGGCAGAGAGCCAGAGATTTTCTTCTCATTTTCAGCATTTTCTGCTCAAATATATCCCTGCCTTTCAGCGATTTCAGCGTTCTTACGTGGTGCATACATAAATAGTCTGCATGTTCCCCGCAAATCTCGCATACTCCGGCTTTTATGCGGTTTACTATCGTGTGCCTGCTGTCATATTTCCTATAACTCGGCATAACGTCTGCCACATTGTCATAGCCGTCGCTGTGCTTTCTGAATCCATCATGGTAAAATTCGCAGTATTTACGTCCCTTAGTTGTATCGTATGGGATTCTCAGTACTCCGTTTACCATGTGCCGCTTCTTAATAACACTGACATTCGTTCTGTGCTTTCCTGCCAGAGTTTTTAACATGCTGTACCGCACCATGTAGTAATACTTGTGCAATGCGCCTACGTTTTCTGCTATCCGATAGAAGTTATATAACCCTCGAATTTCGGAATTGAAAGTAGACACAATCTCTGCGTCGCTGCGGTTCATCAGGTCTTTCCTTGGCATAGGCCGCCACATTTCTTTGCCTGTGTCATTGTTGCGTTTCACCTGTATCGCTCCCCGTTCCATCGCTTTTTTAATCCATTTTTCTTTCGGCATATACAGGAATACTTTTCCATACCACACCCGTTTCATGTCGCCGTTTTTACAACGCTTCATGTTCTTGGAATGGATTACTTTGAAATCGTACCCCAGATAGCGTACCGGCTTACTGGAATGGGTGACTTTCGTCTTTTCCTCGGACATTTCCAAATGCAGTTTTTCTTGGAGAAAGATTTTTACATCTTCCTTGATTTTTTCTGCGTCCTTTTTGGAGCCGATAACGCCGATTACAAAATCATCGGCGTAACGGTTGTACTGGATTTTCTTGAAGCCTTCCTCAAACGGATTGTAATAGTGCTGATTCATCTTCTTCCTTCTGGAATCCTTAAATTCTTTTACCAGTTCAGGAGTTGATTTTTCTGCGCCCATTAACGCTTTACGTGCCTTTCTGTATCTCCGGGACGCCCGCTCGTATTCTCTGGTCGTCCTTCTGCGTTCTGGCTCGCAATCATACTTTTCTTTGTATTCCTGCATATAGTTGTCCAGTTCGCTGAGGTAGATGTTTGCACATATCGGACTGATACCGCTGCCCTGCGGAACACCGGAGTAGGTGCAGTTGTACTGCCATTGTTCCATATATCCGGCTTTCAGGAACTTCCAGATTAGACCGATAAAAGCCTCGTCTGAAATCCTTTTCCGCAGTAATTCAACCAACACATGATGGTCGAAGTTATCAAAGCACGCCTTAATGTCTCCCTCGACAATCCATGTAACACCTGTGAAGTTTTTCTTCACTTGCGTAAGTGCCGTGTGACAGCTTCTTTTTGGTCTGAAACCGTGTGAATTGTTGCTGAATGTCGGCTCATAGATTGCTTCAAGAATCATTCTGACCACTTCCTGCACTAACTTATCATCAGTAGAAGTGATTCCCAACGGGCGAAGTTTCCCGTTCTTTTTAGGAATGTACTTTCTTTTTGCAGGCTTTGGCTGATATGTCCTGTTGCGTATGGATTCAATAATCCGGTTAATTCTCGGCAGGCTCATGTTGTCCAGCGTCTGCCCGTCTACCCCCTGCGTCATGCTCCCCTGCGATTTCGCAATGTTCGCATATGCAAGGAGATAGAACTCTGGATTGTATAGGTTGCGATATAATCTTTCACATTTGCGGTTACCTACACTTGCCTTTACTTCAAGGACTTTCAAGACATGAATCGGATTTCTCATAGTGTCTCACACACCATCCTTTCTGTTTTGAAAATGATTCACTGTTCCCCTTTGCCATGTAGACGGCTTTCCCGTCCGCAGACTACTATGGGAACTCTGTTGCCATGGTGAATATTCAGAACCCCGCATTTCAGCGTTTTCATAGCCTTTCGGCATTTCACTTTAGGCAATCCCCGTTTAGTACGGTATAAACAAGCGTTCCACGTTGTCGGTATGTGACGTTCGCCTTTTTCCACTTTCCCGTGGCTGAACCTGCTCCGAGTATCAGCAGCCGCATAGCCAAACAATGCGACTGTCAGGAACACTGACGAGTACAACCTCTCTACGTCAGGGGTACGCTCTTGGTCCCGATTTCAGGCTGTCATTCAAGCAGTCTAGCTTCCATCCTCATACGTGGATTTTCATTCCGTCACGCCGGCGCTTCTGAGGCTTCAGCGCCCCGTGTCCTCCGTCATGCTATGGTCGCCCTCCGGTTTCCCTTTTGGGGTAAGACGGGGAATGATAGGTTGCGGCACAATGCCGCTTGATACTTTTACCTACTACTTGCTCAAGGTAGGATTTATACCGCCCTTACGGGCGCACTCGGCTTGACGAAAAACCTTGTTTTTCCGCTGCCGCTGCCGCCGATCACGACGACGTTCTTATTTCTTGCGTACTTCGGCTGCTTCGGGCGGCTGTTCATGGTAAGGCGTTCCGTCTGTGTCAAAATGATGTTGTTTTGAAACTCCGGGTCTATGTAGGGCTTAATATCTTCGGCGTTTCCCCATCGGGCAGAGCCGTACTCCGCGCCCTTGCGGTATTTCTTCGCGTTTTTCCCTTTGACATAGACAATCAAGCGGATAATCACCGCGCCGACAATGCCGACAAGCAAATCCAGCGGGTAAATGCTCGGCAAGGCACTTTCAAAGGCTGCGGAAAATCCCTGCGTGATATTCAGTATCTTTGCGGAAATATCCGCGCCGGGGGCAAGCCGCACCGCCTGTCCGACTTTATCAAAGAGATAGACAAAGAACACATAGGGGATATTCGGAAGTATTAGCTTTTTGTAGTTAATCTGCTTCATATCTCGCGCCCCCTGTCCATTTTCTTTACCTTGTCGCGGGCGGCGTTAAGCTGCTTTGCCTTGTCCTTTGCAGCGGCAAGGGCTTTGCGGATAGAGGGCTTTTTCTCCCTGTTCAGCTTCTTTGCGGAAAACTCTTGAAACGCTGCGGTCATAACGTCTGCGTCCCGGCCTTTGAAAAACACAAGGTAGCGGGTCTGCTCGCCCTTAACCTTTTTCAGCGAAAAATCTATGTTGTATTTCTTCGCCGTACTCTCAAAGGCTTTAATATTGCTGTCGGTGATCTCGATGTTGGAAACACCCGCGTTCTGCTTCATAAGCTGCCGCATGGTCTGTTTCCCATGCGCGGGCTTGCTTTTCTGCTCCAAAAACTTTTGGATTGCTTTCTGCAACGCCTGTTCGGTAAGCCGCGCCGCGCCTTTTCCCACTTTGACGTATAGGGCAATCGTTTTTTGGGTTACTTCCTCCTGCAAGGTATCAACTCCTTTCCCGGTAAAATGCGGCTATGCTCATTCGCCGCCGTATAAGTCGTGATTGACAAGGGCGGTATAGTAGCTGTCAATGGTACTCGGCGCGTTGAACAGCACCGCTTTTAGATACTGCTTGATGTTGCGCACTTTGGTTGTGTTCTCCCTCATGCAATCCAAAACAAACTCAATATGGCTGCTGTTCAGCTTCAAAAATTTGGATTTCACCAGTTCGGCGGGGTAGTCGTCCCCGGCAATACGGATTGTCTTTCGCGCTGTGCAGACGGTTTCCAGCATGAGGTCAACAATCTCATTTAGGCGGTCTTTGTCCATTTTGGGGTCTTGAATGAGAATGTCATACTCGATATTGTCCTTGATAATCTCCCTGTAAATCTCTACTGCGCTATTGCTTTTCGCTTCCGTTCTTTTCCTTTCCGGCGGCGAAGCCGCTTCGCCCTGCTCAAAGGGCAAGGGATTTAGGGAATGGAATGGAAAGGAATGGGTACTTGATAAATCAGTAATTGATTTTTCTTTACTTGATATATCTTTATTTAATTGCGTTGGATTTTCCAACGTAGGTTTTTCCTGCGTAGGTTTTTCCAACGTTGGATTTTCCAATGTTGGATTTTCCAACGCAGGTAAATCCAATATAGGCGGCTGTCCGACGCTGGTAGCTGCTTCCGGCTCTCGCGGCTGCGGCTGCTCGTATATGACGTAATCCGCGCCCCGCAAGCGTCCCTTTTCGTCGCGTTCCCGGCTGCGCACGATATATCCGGCTTTTTCGAGTTCCTTTACCGCTTCGCGGATTGCGTCGATCTTCTCCCGGTTGATATGGGATAAGCCCGCAAGGGTATAATCCCAATCCTCCGGCAAGGACAGCATTTGCGAAAGCAAGCCTTTTGCTTTTAAGGACAATTCCTTGTTTCGCAAGTGGTGGTTGCTCATAACGGTATATCCCGTATTTCGCTCCACTCTGAAAACTGCCATTTTTCCTCACTTCCTCTCTTGGTCTGCGTGGACAATTAGAAAGCCGTTTTCGGCTGTTTTGGTATTGCAATATGCCCTTTGCCGTTTTCGCGTCTGCAAAGCCGCATGACACAAGGGCTTTTGCCCGTCTATTTGTCCATGCTGGCGGGCGTTTTCCGCGTCCTTTTGCCGGGGCAATAGGGACACTCTTTGAAAACGCAAAACTCATATTTCCACCCGGGGCGGTAGAAACGGCAAGTGCCGCAATCTTCATCATCTCCGGCACAACCGGATTGATAGCGGTCAAATCCCGGCTTCTGCTGCATGAGCAGTTCAAATGCCCGCTGCTTGCCTTTTATGAAATACATTCCGGCTGTACCTCCTTTCCTGCGGGCATAAAAAAACGGCGTTACTTTCTCCCCAAAAGGGGTTAAGGTAACGCCGCTTGTGTGCGTATTCAGTTTTTAACACATTCCCTGTCTATCCGCTGTCCGCAAAACCATTGATTTTATTAGCTTTTTGCCGCTATCGCTATCACACCTCATTATTCAACCGCCCAGGTTTTCAGCAGATGATTGCAGACATTGAGGCTGGCCTTGTCAAGAGGGTCATCATCAAGGATATGTCACGTTTCGGACGTGATTATCTGCAAGTCGGCATGTATACGGAAATCATGTTTCCCGAACATGATATTCACTTTATTGCGGTGAATGATGGTGTGGACAGCACTCAGGGTGACAACGAGTTTACGCCCTTCCGCAATATCATCAATGAATGGTACGCCAAAGACACCAGCAAAAAAATCCGTGCCGTTATGAAAGTGAAAGGCAATGCAGGAGAACATTTGACTGTTTTGCCTCCGTATGGATACATGAAATCGTCTGATGACAAAAAGCAATGGGTGAAGGATGAAGAAGCCGCCCAGGTAGTTTATGAAATTGGTCTCTATATCATGGACGGATTGGGACCCTCGCAGATTGCAAGAAAACTGACGGAAAGAAAAATTCTTACTCCGGCTGCTTACTATGCGAGCAAGGGCAGAACAACCAATGTCACAAAGAAAGGTTCTCCTTACGCTTGGGATTCTTCTACGATTGCCGACATCATGGACCGTTGGCGTGAATGCCTGGGGCAAACAGTTAATTTCAAAACCCGTAAAAAATCCTACAAGAGTAAAAAGACCTTGCACAATCCAGAAAGCGAATGGAAGATTTTTGAGAATACCCACGAAGCTATCTGGACGGAGGCGATTGCCGATGCAGCAAGGCTCGCAAGGCAATCGCGGCGCCGCCCTACAAAGATGTGAGAAATGGGGATGTTCTCCGGCATGATGTTCTGTGCCGACTGCGGCTCCATCATGTACCAATGCAGGGCAACCAATTTCCGGCGCGATCAGGAATATTACCTGTGTTCCGGCTATCGGAAAAGCCGTGATGTATGTGGGCAGACACATTCTATCCGAACTGTTATCCTGGAAGAATTAGTTCTGCAAAATCTGCGCGAGATTGTTTCCTTCGCATCACAGCGCAAAGACGATTTTGTGAAGATGGTCATGGATGCGGATATGCGCCAGCGTAACCGAGGTTTGGCAAAACGGCAGAAAACATTGGCCGATGCCGAAAAGCGGATTGCAGAGCTGGACACCATTTTCAAACGGCTCTACGAGGATACTATTTCAGGAAAACTTTCTGACGAGCGTTTCCAAAAGCTCTCCGCTGACTACGAGAAAGAACAGCATGAGCTTCAAGAGTTAGCGGCTGTCCTCCGTGGTGAAATCGAAGCAGAGGAACGCAAAAGTGCCAATGTGGAAAGGTTTCTCTCCGTTGTAGAACGGTATACGGAAATTCCTGAATTGACCCCATGTATCTTGCATGAGTTTGTCGAGAAGATTGTTGTCCATGCTGCCAGCGATCCGAAGGGCAAGAACCGCACCCAGGAAATTGACATCTACTATAAGGGCATTGGAGCTCTGGAAGTATCCAAAGTCACTTCATCAAGGCAAGAATGAGAAAAACGGCATAGCCGAAGCTATACCGTTTCTCTCTTGCCCCACGATGTTTTCTTATCGGGAGGCACCTTTTGGAGGGCTCTTTCATATTGGCATTACTTGCGGGAGATTGCCTTCTTGACAGCTTCTACGATGTGAGCTGCGGTCAGGCCGTACTCTTCCTGCAGGAACTTCTGTGCGCCTACCTGGCCGAAACGGTCTTCTACGCCAACCATTTCCATCGGAACCGGGCAGTTCTTGGTAACAACCTGTGCAACAGCCGAACCCAGGCCACACTTAACCTGATGGTTCTCAGCGGTTACGATGCAGCCGGTTTCCTTCGCCGAAGCGATGATGAGCTCTTCGTCGATCGGCTTCCAGGTGAACATATCGATGACCTTCGCCGAGATGCCTTCTGCAGCCAGGGTTTCCTCAGCCTTCAGAGCCTCGTCAACCATGATACCAGAAGCGATGATGGTCACGTCCTTGCCTTCCTTCAGGGTTACGCCCTTGCCGATCTCGAAATCAGCGCCATCGTCGTAAACCTTTACGATGCCCTTACGAACCATACGGGTGTAAGAGAACTTGCCGGAAGCGGCGATCTTCTTGGTCAGGTCGTTGAGCATAGCATAGTCGGTCGGGTCGATAACGACTGCGTCCGGAATTGCCATATACAGCGCCATATCTTCAAACGGCATATGGGTACCGCCGTTGTAAGCTGCACATACGCCCGGGTCAGAACCCAGAACATGAACCGGCAGCTTAGCGTATGCACAGGACATGAACGCCTGGTCATATGCACGACGGGACGAGAAGCAGCCAAAGGAGTGCATGAATACGGTGCGGCCGGTTGCAGCCAGACCTGCTGCAACGCCCATTGCATTGGCTTCTGCAATACCAGCATTAAAGGTCTGCTTCGGGAATTCAGTTTCCAGCTTCTTGGTATTGATGCAGCTGTACAGGTCGCAGTCAACATGGCAAACCTTGCTGTCTGCTGCCATCAGTTCCTGCATCGCGGTTACATATGCGTCGCGATTTGCACGGGAATCGTTCTCGTGCTTCCCAATCAAAGTAAACTTCATTATTCCATACCCTCCTTACTGTGCCTTAACCTTAGCCAGTTCTGCCTCGGCTGCTGCAATGGCTTCATCCCACTGCTCCTTGGTCGGCTGCGAGGAATGTGCACCGGAAGGTTCTGCAAAAGTCGCGCCCTTGCCCTTAACGGTGTTGAGCACGATGCAGGTCGGCTTGCCCTTGCACTCGTAAGCTGCCATAACGGCGTCATAAACCTGTTCAACGTCGTTGCCGTCCTTGACGTCAATCACGTTCCAGCCAAAAGCGTCGAACTTCGCGCCGATGCCCTTGCCATGGCTCATAACGTCGTCAACTGCGCCGTCGAGCTGACGCTTGTTGTAGTCGATAAAGCAAACCAGGTTGTCCAGCTTGTAATGAGCAGCGAACTGTGCACCTTCCCAAACCTGGCCTTCATCCGCTTCGCCATCGCCAACGAATACGAATACATGGCTGGAGCGGTCGTCCATCTTATTGCCCAAAGCTGCGCCAACAGCGGACGACATGCCCTGACCCAGCGAACCGGTGGTCAGATCGATGCCGGGGGTCTTGGTGCGGTCGGTATGGGACGGGAAATTGGTATGCGGCTGATTGAGGGTATATGCCTGCTCTACCGGATAGAAGCCCTTGAGGCCTAGGGTTGCGTACATGGCCGGACCTGCATGGCCCTTGGACATAACGCACCAGTCACGATCTTCCCACTGCGGGTTCTTCGGATCGACCTTCATGACCTCGCCGTACAGGACTGCCAGCGCCTCTACAACAGACATCGAACCGCCGACATGACCAAAGCCCAACGAGCCGATGGTCTTCAGTGCTTCCAGTCTGATCTCTGCGGCGAATACGCGGAGAGCCTGCATTTTTTCTGCTTTCTGCATTGAATACACCTACCTATTCCTAATTCATAATAGAACAGCAAAAATCGATGGATGGCCGGGAACCCCGTCCACTCCACAATCATCTTATCATTTTTTTCCCAGAATTTCAATGGCAAGCATCCATTTTCCATCAAAATTTTTTCATCATTTTGCGCAACTTTGCCAATTTGCTTCAAAATCTTTTTCGTATTTTTGCTTCTTCAGTCAAGAAATCTATGTTTCTTGGTTGATTTTTCATCAAGTTCTGATAAAATTAAAGGAGAGCCTATTTGCAAGGGTCCGCAAGGCCGTTTGTTCGCTCCCTTGCCCGTGTCCCCCGCCTCTGCGCTTGGGGCATTTCGGGCACCGGATCTAGCCTTGCCGGCTGCAAACCGTGGTTTGAGAGGATTGGGAAAGAAGGTCCCCTTTTTGCTGACAGGCCGTTTGCCCTAGCAGGCGCATGCGGCGTGAATATTTGAGGAGGCAGGAAATAACATATGAAAATCAGTCGATTGAATTCCATAGAACAATATGTCATCGCCAAAGAGACCGTTTCGATCGATGAACTCTGCGAAGTGTTTGGCGTATCCAAAAATACCATCCGCCGCGACTTAAATGATCTGGAAGCCCGCGGCCATATCGCCAAAGTTTATGGCGGCGTGACCGCAATCTCGTCAACGGGCGCCATCCTTCCCCCGCCTGTGCGTTCGGGCATGAACTCGGCTGACAAAAACCTCATCGGCCGCCTAGCGGCAGGAGAAGTCAGTGACGGCGACACCATCTTTATCGATTCGGGTACCACAACTCTGTGCATGCTGCGGTATCTGACCGGCCGCAAAAAGCTGACCATTGTCACCCACTCGCTGGCCGCTCTGTCCGAAGCGTCCAAGTATGAAAATCTCAGCCTGATCTGTCCGGGCGGTATTTACAGCCCCCCGACCGATTCCTTTGTCGGGCTTTCGACCTTTGAAGCGCTTAGCGGCATGACCATCAACAAAGCCTTTATGGCTGCCACCGGCGTTTCGCTGGAAAGCGGTATGACCAACACCACGTTCCTGGAGGCAGAAATCAAGCGCGGCGTTGCCCACCGCGCTTCCTCGGTCTATTTGATGGCCGATAGTTCGAAATTGGACAAGGAAGCTGTCATTTCCTTCTGCCAGCTTCGTGACCTGACCGCCTTTGTCACCGACCGCCGTCCCCCGGACCGTTACATAGAGTTCTTCCGTGCGCACAGCATCCGGGTTCTGTGCCAGTAAATTTATTTCATGCGGCTGAGCTCTTTGCGATACTGGGAAGGCGTACACCCGAACACCTCCCGAAACCGTTTAATGAAATAGCTGAAATTTTCGAAGCCGACCGAGAGCGCAATGTCCATGACCGCCCGGTCGGTTTCGCGCAATAGCCGGGAAGCCTGCTCAATGCGCAGGAAGTTGATATGCTGCACCAGCGTCTTTCCCAGGTTTTCTTTAAAGTATGTACAGAAATACTGGGGGGATAAGCCAAACCGTGCCGCAACGTCATTCAAGCGCAGCGGTTCGGTAAAGTGTTCGTTGAGATACTCGACGATGCTTTTGAGGGTCTGCGCACGGTAATCCCCTTGGGGCCGCGCCGCGCGCTTTTGCAGCACACCGCAGCCGGCCGCCATGGCGACGATTTGCAGCAGTCCGGCTTTGACCATCAGCTGATAGCCGGGGTTTTTGGCCTGATACGCCCGCTCGATCATGGCCAGCGTATCGGCGATGCCTGCATTGCCCGGCTGTCCTCGGCGCAGTTCGGTTTGAAAGACCAGCTGCCGCGCTGCCAGCGGCCCGAGCAATTCGCTTTGGGCAAGGTCCACTCGCTGGAATTCCAGCGAGTCCAGCGGGAACACATAGGCGCGGAACATGCCGCACTGTCCGCCGCGAATCTCATGGAGTTGTTCAACGTCCACAAAGAATACATCACCTTTTTGTCCAACATACTGATTCTCTGCGATTGTCAGCCCCACTTCCCCTTCGGTCACGGTGATGATTTCCAACTCGGGATGCCAGTGATACGGGATAAAAAGGCTGTCTTTTGGGCCTCTGGGGTAGATTTGAAACGGAAAAGCTGCTGTACCATGCAGCCGCTTTTCCCGCCGGGATGCATCCATCTGCAATTCCTCCTGCATTTTGTGAAAATCGTGTTATTATTTGTGAAGATATTGCAAGACGTTTTTCCTGCATGTTATTATAATTATACTGGAACGACGGAAAGGATGCAACGAAAACCGTCCGGAATTTTGTTTTATCCGGCCTTTCTGTCCACAAAACAGACCCTGGATTTCCCTACACGAATCCGCGAATATGAAAAATATTTTAGTCCAATGGTATGAAGTCAAGTAGGTGATGCAAGAAAATTTCAAATGGGAATGAGTAAAAAGGACCATGTAGGCAGGAAAAAGACAACACCAATCCAAGCCCTGTCCCTGAGTTTTTTGAAACAGGGCCTATGCGCCAGAGCGGCAAGCGGTACGCTCAGCCCTCCGGCAGGATATACAGGCGGTTGTCCTTCAGCAGCCGAAAGATCAACCGAACCAGTTTTCTGGCAGTGAGAGCGAGTGCGCGTTTATGCTGATACTTGTTGACCTCTTGATACTTGAGGTCATAGTAGCGCCGGAACTCGGAATCGCATCTTCTCACAGAGTTGGCGGCTTCCAGCAGGTAGTAGCGGAGATAGCGGTTGCCGGACTTGATCATCCGGGAGTGTTCAGCCTCAAATTCACCGGACTGGTGCTGTGTCCAGACAAGGCCGGCGAACTTGGCAACCGAGGCTTGAGAGCTGAAACGGTGAATGTCGCCGATCTCGGCGATGATCCCGGCGGAGTAGACCTTGCCAATCCCGGGGATAGAGGTCAGGGTGTTGGGAATGATTTCAAACTGCTGTTCAATGGCCTTGTCCAACACCTTGACCTGCTTTTCCAGAGCCCGCATAGAGGCAATAGAGACTGCCATCGCCTGATTTACAGAATTGTTCACAGTAACAGGCAGGCGGTAAGAGTCTCTGGCGGCAGTTCGAATAACCTTGGCTTTGGCAGCCGGGTCAGCGAAGTTTCTGCCCTTCTCATCCAGAAAGGCAGTCAGTTCGTCCAGGTCGGCGTTTGCCAGATCATCCACAGTTTCAAACCGCTCCATGAGCGCGATAGTGGTGGCGCTGGTGTTCTGGATGTCCTTGTCCTGGGCTATGCCGGAGCATTTGAGGAATAAGTAGTTAGCGAATCTCTGTTTCTCCCGGGTCAGGTTTTGGATCACGTCAAACCTGGCCCTGGTAAGGGTCCTGAGCGCCTGGTAGCGGTAGTCGTCCATATAGACCTCCTTGGCGATCCTGCCGAAACGGAGATGGTCGGCAATCACAAAGGCGTCCACAAAGTCATTCTTGGGCAGGTCGGGATAGGCTTCCTTGAACTTTTTGACCTGCTTTGGATTCAGGACATGGATCTTCCGCTGGAACCGGCCCAGGCTGCCATCCTCCCGGAGAGCGTAAACCAAGCTGTCTCCGTAGATGGAGGTGGCCTCCAGGCCGATCACCACATCGCTGAGCTGCATGGAACGCAGTGCCGACACGATCTTCTCTGATAACAGTTTAGCACCACCCAGGTTGTTCTGTATGGAAAAGCTGGAGTGCTTGCTGCCGTCGGGTTTCATCAGGTAGGCCACATTGTTTCTGCTGCTCACATCAATGCCAACGAATAGTGGGTTCATAATTTTCACCTCCCCACATGGAGATTTCAGGCCAGCAGGCTTTGAGATACCCATGATAACCGAAGCATCCGCAACCTCGCGTATCAGAATCATTCCGGGGCAGACCAATGCGAAAGCCCTCACTGCTGAAAGGGCGGCCTTGCCTCCGGCAAACAGCCAATGAGTTTGCAGCTGACTTCCGGCTCAGGGGAACAGACTAAAAATGAAGCAGCCTTGTGGCTCAACAAGGAGGTGGAGAGCTTGACCCTGCTGTCCTACAGCTATTGTATCACGGGCATCTCAATGCCTGCTGATGCCTGAAATTATTAACTTTGAATCTTATTATACGAGGAGGTTTTTTGTATGTACATCGAAAAAGACTGCAAACGTGGCTACACCGAGTACTGCCGCTGTGAAGATAACAACGGCGAAGGCTCCATGATGGACGTTGCTGTGCTCATCATGGAAGACGGCGACACCTATGAATTCCACGAAAAAGAAAAGGAAATGGCCTGGATCATGATCAAGGGCAAGGCTACGGTCGAATACGAAGGCAAGACCGCAGACATGGACCGTCCGAATCCGTTCGACGTATCCACCTACTGCCTGCATCTGGCTGCTGGCCAGTCGTGCAAGATCACAGCACACGGCCACTGCGAATTCTACGTGCAGAAGACCTATAACGACAAGCATTTCGAAGCGCACCTCTATCTGCCGGAAGAAACCGACACCTGGCACCGCGGTGCAAACGGCGAATGCGGCGGCTGCATCAAGCGCGACGTCCGCACCAGCTTCGACTACGAGATCAACCCGCTGTCCAACATGGTTCTCGGCGAGATTATCAACCTGCCGGGCAAGTGGTCGTCCTATCCCCCGCACTTCCATCCGCAGCCCGAAGTATACTTCTATCACTTCGAAGACGAGCGCGGCTTTGGTGCTGGCTGGGTAGACGGCAAGATCGAAGAACTGCATCATCATGGCCTGTCCATCATTACCAAGGGCAACCATCCGGTTGTTATGGCACCGGGTTATCCGTGCTGCTACCTGTGGGGCATTCGTCATCTGCCGGGCGACCCGTGGACCAAGACCCGTATCGACGATCCGGTACACGAATGGCTGGTCGATCCGAACGCAAAGTTCTGGAACGGCGAAGATGGCGTACCGATGAGCGAGTACACCAAGAACAAGTAATCTGCAACCTCAAAACGATTGTTTGATTGATTTTTAAGGAGGACAACACCTTATGAAGCATATGGAAACCGTTCGCCTGACCGCATCGCAGGCTCTCGTACGCTTCCTGGAAAACCAGTTTGTCAGCTTTGTTGACATGGATGGCAACGAAGTGGAGCAGAAGTTTGTCAAGGGCATCTTCATGCTGCCCGGCCATGGCAACGTTGTCGGCTTTGCCAACGGCGTTGAGCAGGAACTGAAGGACATGGCCGTCTATCAGGGCAAGAACGAACAGGGTATGGCACTGGCTGCTATGGGCTTTGCTAAGCAGAACCGCCGCAAGCAGATCTTTGCTGCAACCTCTTCGGTTGGCCCCGGCGCCTGCAACATGGTAACCGCTGCTGCAACCGCAACCGCAAACAATATCCCGGTTCTGATTCTGCCGGGCGACATCTACGCTTCCCGTCAGCCGGACCCGGTTCTCCAGCAGATGGAGCAGCCGCACAACCTGACCATCTCGGCACATGACGCTTTCCAGGCTGTTACTAAGTACTGGGGCCGCATCAACCGTCCCGAGCAGGTTATGACTGACATGATTTCGGCTATGCGTGTACTGACCGATACCGCAAACACTGGTGCCGTTGCGATCTCCCTGCCGCAGGACGTACAGGCCGAAGCTTACGACTATCCGGTTGATTTCTTTAAGAAGCGCGTATGGCGCATCGACCGCCGTCCGATCACCAAGTATGCTCTGGAAAAGGCTGTTGAGGTCATCAAGGATGCCAAGAAGCCGCTCCTCATCTGCGGTGGTGGCGTACGTTACGCAGAAGCACACAAGGTATTCCAGAAGTTCGCAGAGGACTTCGGCATTGCCTTCGGCGAAACCCAGGCCGGCAAGTCTGCTGTTGTTTGGGATCATGAGCTGAACCTGGGCGGTCTGGGCACCACCGGCGGCATTGCTGCCAACAAGCTGGCACATGAGGCCGACGTTGTCATCGGCGTTGGTACCCGTTACACCGACTTCACCACGGCTTCCAAGTGGCTGTACCGCACGGATGCAAAGTTTGTCAACATCAACCCGTCCGAGTTCCAGGCATATAAGATGGACGCTACTCCGGTCGTTGCGGACGCAAACGAAGCACTGACTGCTATCGGCGAAGAGCTCAAGAAGATCGGCTATCACACCGATGAAGCTTATGCAAAGGCAATTGCTGCATACCGCAAGGAGTGGTATGACGAAGTGGACCGTCTGGACCACTGTGTTTACACCGACAAGGATTCGTTCACCCCGGAATGCAACGATGCAAACCGCGAGTGTGTTGAAAAGTACATTGAAGATACTGGCTGCAAGCTGTGCCAGACCACCGTTCTGGGTACCATCAACAAGATGATCGACGACGACGCAATCGTTTGTGCTGCGGCTGGTTCCCTGCCGGGCGATATGCAGGGTCTGTGGCGTGCTCGCAAGATCAACACCTATCACATGGAGTATGGTTACTCTTGCATGGGTTACGAAGTAGCTTCTGCACTGGGCGCAAAGATCGCTTGCCCGGATCAGGAAGTTTATGCAATGTGCGGCGACGGTTCGTTCGACATGCTGCACTCCGAACTAATCACTTCGGTTCAGATCGGCAAGAAGATCAACGTTATGCTGTTCGACAACGCTTCCTTTGGCTGCATCAACAACCTGGAAGTTGGCCAGGGCAATGCTTGCATCTGCACCGAGAAGAACATGCTGGAAGAAGGCGTCACCAACGGCATCCATAAGGGTAAGGTTATCCAGGTAGACTATGCCGCAATCGGTGCAGCTTATGGCTGCAAGACCTACACGGTCAAGACCATCGAAGAACTCGAGGCTGCGATTGAAGACTCCAAGAAGCAGACCGTTTCTACCCTGATCGACATGAAGGTTATGCCGAAGACCATGTCCAAGGGCTATGAAAACTGGTGGCGTGTTGGTGTTGCTGAAGTTTCCACCAAGCCGGAAGTACAGGCCGCTCGCAAGGCGATCGAAGACCATCTGTGGGAAGCTCGTCACTATTAATTCAAAAAACTTCATGCTTCAAAGCCCAGGGATTATCTCCCTGGGCTTTTTAAATTATTTTTGATTCTTCCGACAAAAAGTGTTGACAAATACTATGTAAAATGGTATTCTATTTAGGCGGAACAAATCCGGGTGTAGCGCAGCTGGTAGCGTGCTTGACTGGGGGTCAAGAGGCCGCAGGTTCAAGTCCTGTCACTCGGACCAGAAAACGTCGTAAATGCTTATTATTTAGCACTTACGACGTTTTTTCATTTCATTTTTTAATTGGTTGTACTTGTAAATATGTGCTTATTGCAAATCTATTGCTAATGATTATAAAGCATCTGTCACGGTTCTCAGGTCATCAAAAGAAATGTCCTGATAATGCCGGAGCATCTTTGTGCTGGTGTGTCCGATCAACTCTAGCTTATCTGCATCTGCACCTTCTACTCGCTTCATCATTGTGGCGAATGTATGGCGGCAGCTATGCGGGGTGTATTTCTTTCGCTTCACTCCGTCTTTCTCAACGGTCGGATTTCCTATTCCACATTCTTCTAATACGTTATAGAACAGGTTTCGGTAAGCAGCAATACCCATCGCGCTTCCATCATCAGCACAGAATACCGATCCGGCTATTTTACCCTCAACCAGCCGGTCGATGATTGGTTGAATCTTGGGCGATACTGTAACAATACGATCACGTCCTGCATCGGTCTTTGCGCCTCCCACAAATGCTCTTTCTTTGCGGTTATAGTTTTTCGCATCCAGCGCTAGAAACTCGGATGGTCTGAACCCCAGATAGCATTGGCATAGTACATAATCTGCTCCCTTGACTTTCCCAACATTCTTAGAAATGGTTTCAACATCTTCAATCGGTATTCCATCTTTCTTCCCTTGTTCACCACCACGAGCCTTTACATATTCGCCCATATTAAGGGTCGCTATGTTTCTTGGTATGGCGTATTTATACAGCAAACCGCAAAGGGTTTTCATGTTCTCCCGCGTGCGTTTTCCTTTCGGGCAATCATCGATACACTCTTGCAGATCATCAACGGTAATATCAGCGACCTTCAAAAACCATACCGGCTGAAAATGCTTCATTGCCGCCGAATAACAATCCATCGTTGACTTGCTGGCTTTGTGGGTCGGCATCCATGTATCATACAGCTTTTGGAATGTAATGGATATTTCTTTCTTTGCAGTCGATAACTGCGGTAGATACTCTACTGCATCTTTTTTTGTCTTGAATCCAGACTTAGACCGGGTTATCCTGTGTGACTTGCCATCCGGTTCAATTCGGTATCCAAGTGTCTTAATCGCAATCCACGTCCCGTTTGGAAGCTTATACACACTTCCCTGTCCGTTCCCACGGCTCTTTGTCCGCTGCTGCACACTTTGTTTTGCGCCGCATTTCAGACAATACTTGCTTTCATCAGGAATTTCAGCTTTGCATTTCCTACACTTCATACCTTTTCATTCCTTTTTTTGTTAATAATTAAGGTGCTTGTAAACCTTACGCAATATCCAATTGTATTGAACTTTTACAAATATTGAATCTACACTATATACGCTTTGCCGATTTTAAATTTTAGTGCTTGCGTACGCCCCAAAAACTGTATAGAATAAGCACTACACCGGTTGCAAAGAGCGCTCTCCCCGAAATGGGGATGGTATTGGAGAACGCATGGCGGGGTATGCTCCCGCCACTCCTTTTCACATTTCAGTAGAAAGGACAATATCATGACGAACGAAATTCAAATTTTCCGAAACGAACAATTTGGCCAGATTCGCATGTTGGATAAAGACGGCGAACCGTGGTTTGTGCTCAAAGATGTGTGTGAAGCATTTGGAGAATCAAACTATCGCCGTGTTTCGGGTCGATTGGATGATGACGAAAAGGGTGTGTCGCAAATCGCTACCCCCGGCGGGAAGCAAAACATGACCATTATCAACGAATCAGGCCTGTACTCTGCGCTATTCGCTATGCAACCGGAAAAGGCGCGTGGAGTGGATGATGAATATATTGAATCCCGGCAAAAGCAGTTAAAAGCATTTAAACGCTGGGTGACATCCGAAGTCCTTCCCTCCATCCGCAAGCACGGACAATACACGGTCGATACCGAACGACACGAAAATTGGGAAATCGCAGAGCGCAACAGCCGTTCCCGCGAAGCTGCCCTGTGGCTTAAAATCGGTGAAACCGTCGGAACAGAGACATACAAGCATATCTGCGCCAGCTATGCAAGCAAGGCATTGGCAGGAAATGAAGTCATTCCGCTTCCCAAATCTGCACAGCGTCACTACACGGCATCCGAAATCGGAAATATGTTTGGTGTATCCGCGCACAAGATCGGAGCGATTGCCAAAGCGAACCACTTGAAAACCGAAGTGTATGGCTCCTGGTATCATGATAAGTCCCCGTTTTCGGCAAAGGAAGTTGAAACCTTCCGATACAACAACAATGCCGTCGAACGCTTTCGAGAAATTTTCGGCTCATGAAGCATCGTTCCGATTTTTCAATCTGCGCTACCCCTGCAAAGATTGAATCTCCCTGCATTGAACATATTCGGCGCAACGAAATTCTGTATGTCAAAAGCGCAGAATTCCAAGGGAGTGCGCAATGGAAATTTAGCCTAGACAAAACCATAAATGCCGACATTCAAGACGAAGATTTTTTAAACCGGGTGCATTCCGGTGAAATCTCAATAAGCTCCAAAACCTATCTGATCGCTGATGTGAAAGTTACCATCCCGTTAAAACCCGATGGCTCACCGAATGAGTCCAAAGTAAAATATTCGATTATAAAGGTTCTTTCTGTTAAAACACCTGATGACAAAAACCAAATCAAACTTTGATATAAAATCCCGACCAATTTTGCATGGCCGGGATTTTGTTTGGATATTGCTTGTAAATATATCCTTTAAATGTTATTATAATTCAAGAACGAACGTTCGTTTTCCTTCGGTAGATCACGCTATTAGTTTATAGTGGTGACTGCACTATTTTTACAAAACTGTTTATTTTTGAAAGGAAGCAAACGTTATGAAAAACATAAGACGAGTTGCGGTACAAATCAGCACATGTAAACACAAAGAGCCTATCAAGGCTATACTGTCATCCATTCCCAGCAATCCAAGCGTCAAGCAACCCAATCCAATGAATCAAGAAATCAGCGTCACGGTCACTGATGTCCTCTCCGGGCTTAATATATCCCTTACTTACAAGTAAATCTGTGAGCCATTTTTCACATTCTTGAACTTCCTCCGAATCTATTACTACGGGTTCGGGGGATTTTTTTGTGTCTATTCCAAGGATATAGTCGGTTGTAACACCAAATTTTTTAGCTATATCAATGATATAGCCATGTCCTGGCTCACGTTCTCCAGTTTCATATTTTGTTACTGTAGCATACGGTCTTCCCAGTTCTTCACACAATCGTTTCCTGGTATATCCGTTCTTTTCTCGTATTTCAACAAGCCTTTCTGGTAGTCCCATTCCCGCACCTCCTTTCCTTAAACACATTATACACACACGTTCAATTTGTGTCAATAAAATTTCACCCATTTCGGGTTAAAAATTATCTTTTACGCCTTGACATTTACCCGATACGGGTGTATCATAATAACGCGATTTAACCCAATTTGGGTTAAAAGAAAGGATGTGATTGTATTATGTTTCCAAACATCGACGCTGAACGTGCACGACTTGGCATGAGCCGAGCATGCCTTGCAAGACAGCTAGGAATTTCGTATAGCACTTTAAAATCTTGGATGGCTGGAAAAACCGAAATTCCATGTTCCAAGATTGTAGAAATGTCCAAGCTGTTTAATGTGTCTACTGATTATCTGCTTGGCATGGACAAGCCCGCGTCCTGAGCGGCGCGGGCTGAAAGGAAGGTGAGAAACAGAATGCAATTCGTAGCAGCGGCATTTATTCTAGGTTTCGCCGTAGGATTGGCTACATACAGACTGGCCATTGCTCTTTATATGAGGGAATGGCCTGACACGAAATGTACCTATTGTAAATACAGATATGAACAACAAAACCGCCACAAATTGTGACGGCAGATGATTATTTCCCATTTGCTCTTGGCTGTTGTTGCGAAGTTGGTTTTTTCTTCGGAGCCGGGATTTTGAATGTGGGCGGTGGTACAGCGTTTCCACGGATATTGACTTTTTTATTAAGGTTGATTTGATTTGGGACATGCTTGTCATTCATTTAAGTCTACCTCACTGGTGTCGTAATAAAGGCTCATGTAATTCTTACACTCGATTTCTGCTTTTTGGGCGCAATTTTGCACGAGGGGTAAATATAGAGCACCGATATAAGTGCTTTCCAGTTTGTTGTACTCGTTCCGGTATTTTGCGATGAGAGAGATGATTGTTTGATCGTCATATGCGGTGCAATCTATCTGCTCCCAATCATGTTCAATTCGTACGAGCATATTAGAAAGTGCTGGAATTATGAACTTGAATGCAATAAGCTGATTAGCTTGAGGGTGTAGAGGCTTTGTGACAATTAGGACTTGCGCGAACGAGATGATGATGGCCCATACAAGCGGATACTGATCCCATATGCTCCAAGCAGCAATGGACGAAGCAGAAGCTATCATGCAAACAGTGCTTACAATTCCGTCTATACGTTTAGAGCGAATTTGGTAGTTCCAATAATACCGCTCTTTGTATTTCATATCCACCAGCATAGCCCAAAATTTTTCTCGCATAAATCTCACCTGACAAGATTTTACCACTTTTCCAATCATAAAGCAACAATTAAAGACAATCCTGCGCTTTAATTGCGCGGGCTGAAAGGAGGTTGAAGTTTGAGGAAATTCACGCAAGCTGAGTTCGATCTTTTCCACATCGATAGTAACGGATATAAAATATGTCCGACCGGAGATTATTCACAAATTAAATCATTTCATAATCGATGTAAATTTGAAGAATATTCTTACTTTGGAGATTATTCATGTTTCGGAAATGAATGCGTTTTCGGAAGAAAGTGCTCTTTTGGCGCATTTTCATTATTTGGTAAACGATGTACTTTCGATGATATGTGCATATTCCAAATTGGGTGCGAATTTTTAGATTCATGTTCATTTGGTATCCGTTGTATTTTTGCTTTATGCTGCAAATTTGAAGATAAATGCAACTTTGGAGCCATTTCTAGTTTTGGAAAGCAATGTAAATTTGGGGAAAAATGTAGATGTGAGTTTGGAGAGTTCCGCTATATGGTTTCATTTTGTGGAATATTTGAAGAATTGAATTCCACAGACGTTTTTCTTTTGGCTAACGATTCGATCTGTGTCAGACAGGGATTGTTTGGCGGAACGTTAAAGGAATTTGTAACATATTGTAAAACAAGATATTCGAGCGAAAATCATGGAAAAACCTATATCGATTTGATTTCCGCTATAAAATCGCAATTTGAAATCATGAGAGGACGGAGCCTGACATGACAAACCAGTCTTTACCCAAAGGCCTTGAATCTTTGGCTATGCCTTTGGTCGAATACCTGAAATTAAACTACCACCCCCATGCTGCTATTGTCATTACAGATCAGAGGGTTGCAGTCGTGGAAGATTTGATTTCGGTTCCGGTGGGTGTTCAACAGAATAAGGTTGAAAACGCGAATTCCCTATTGAGATTCCCGAATCAATCAAAAACCTTCCGGCATGCGAAAGAACTCAAGGAAACATCATCCATCCAAGAAGCGCAAATGCTCACAGAAAACGGATGGCTGATAAGTAGTGTCTACTTTAAAAACGGCCAGTGGAATTATTCGCTGTTCCGTGTTGACTGATCGGAAGGTGGATGGATAGGCACTCCATCCTTGCTCCACAAAAGAACATAATGGATTTGTTGTTGATAAAAGGGCGGATATGCGCTATCAGTTAAATTCACATACTTATCCGCATAAACCCACCCTAAAGAAATATACTGATTTGCAATTTGATAGTCTGTAACATCAGCAATTTCTTTTACATTGTTTACATCCATTTGTACTCCCTCCTTTCCGTACCCAGTATATCACGATGGAACGCGATAGGACAAGACTAAGAGAAAGATAGGTGACTGAGAATGTACCGGTACCATAATCGCATCAAGCAACGCATCAATAACGACGAGTTGGTTGATTATCGCTTCGTCGATGACTACCCCCGTATTGGCGAATGTTTGGTGCTTATTTTTTGCACAAATCCAATTTTCCGCCCCATTCGTCCCCATCGGTGGCCGGAATATCGCGGAATCTTGGAACAGTGGAACGCTCAGACAGGAGGTAGCAAGAATGCAATGTTATAAAGGTTTTGACAAGGATTTGAAATGCCGTGGATTCCAATACGAAGTCGGGAAAACCTATGAAACCGATAATGCGGATATTTGCCGCACTGGATTCCACGCATGCGAAAATCCTTTGGATGTATTTGGGTATTATCCCCCTGCTGATTCTCGGTTTTGCATGGTCGATCTTGATGAAAACAGTCAAACCGAAAATGATAGCAAGCGTGTTGGAAAACGCATCCATATCGAAACAGAAATCGGGTTGCAAGGAATTATCTCCGCAGGAGTGAAATTCATCCTTGATAAAGTTGATTTTTCTAATGTGAATTCGAATTCAACCAACACGGGTGACCAATCCGCTGCAACCAACACGGGTTACGGCTCCGCTGCAACCAACACGGGTGACTGCTCCGCTGCAACCAACACGGGTTACGGCTCCGCTGCAACCAACACGGGTGACTGCTCCGCTGCAACCAACACGGGTGACCAATCCGCTGCAACCAACACGGGTGACTGCTCCGCTGCAACCAACACGGGTGACTGCTCCGCTGCAACCAACACGGGTTACCGCTCCGCTGCAACCAACACGGGTTACGGCTCCGCTGCAACCAACACGGGTGACTGCTCCGCTGCAACCAACACGGGTGACTGCTCCGCTGCAACCAACACGGGTGACCAATCCGCTGCAACCAACACGGGTTACGGCTCCGCTGCAACCAACACGGGTGACTGCTCCGCTGCAACCAACACGGGTTACCGCTCCGCTGCAACCAACACGGGTTACCGCTCCGCTGCAACCAACACGGGTGACTGCTCCGCTGCAACCAACACGGGTGACTGCTCCGCTGCAACCAACACGGGTTACCGCTCCGCTGCAACCAACACGGGTGACTGCTCCGCTGCAACCAACACGGGTGACCAATCCGCTGCAACCAACACGGGTTACTGCTCCGCTGCAACCAACACGGGTGACTGCTCCGCTGCAACCAACACGGGTTACCGCTCCGCTGCAACCAACACGGGTGACTGCTCCGCTGCAACCAACACGGGTGACCAATCCGCTGCAACCAACACGGGTGACTGCTCCGCTGCGGTAGTCAACGGAACAGACAGTATTGCTATTGTCACAGGACGTGATAGTAAAGCGAAAGGTTCTGTTGGATGCTGGCTTGTTCTCACCGAACGTGATGATAAGTTGCATATCAAAGAAGTTCGTGCCGTTTGTGTTGATGGCAAAGATATTCTGCCTGACACCTTTTACATGTTAGTAGACGGAAAAGTTGTCCCGGCTGATTGAGGTGATGTGACATGACACTTTCAGATTTGAAAACCATGGATGCTGAAACAATCACTCCGGCTGTCGCCGCTGAATTGTTAGGGTGCAATCCGCACTATATTCGGGTGGCTGCCCACCAAGATAAGTCCTTGCTTGGTTTTCCGGTTATTCTTCTCGGCAACCGCGTGAAAATCCCGCGTGTTGCGTTTATCAAATTCATGGAGGGGGATTTAAATTGAAAAAACGTGTTCGATTGGCTGGCAGATACCTTCTGCTGTATGCGATGGTTTTCGGCTTTACCGTTGGCCTTATCTCGCTTTCGTGCATGCCAGTCTGGATGACTCGTGCATTTGCGGCTGTAAGTGTGGGTTGGTTGGCATTCCGTTATATTGCATGGACGATCAATCGTCCCCGGCGGGTGCGCCGATGAAAATATCTTGGAACCGGCAACGGAAAATAAACCAGAATATAGCGTTATCGTCCGCAGATCAAATCATGATTCGAGAACGTGATAGGCGAAAACAACGCTATCTTAAATGGCTCAAGGAGGTGCATAAAAATAGGCATCCAAGATGATGTAATGCGCAGACATGCGCGAGGTGAATCCTTGCAGAGTATCGCAGATGACTTTGATGTATCCAAACAATATATCGCTAGGCTTCTATTCGATGGGAAAAATCGCACGATTTATCCCAATTTGAATACATGGATGCGATTCAATCAATGTTCGTTGCGTCTAATGGCAGATGATATAGATACGGATACGGAAACATTGCAATATTATCTGAGCAAAAACACAACGCCAAAATGGATGATTGATAAGATTTTATCCTTGACTGGTTTGTCCTATGACGTTGCATTTAAGGAGCGTGATTAACTGTGTCGTTGTATTCGGCAAAATCCATTACGCCAGCAACAATGCCAGAGTTACCCACGTCACCACCTGAGCGTCCAGATCAAGATGAAATCAATCGATACTTTTACAAGCATTGCGGATATAAATTTTTGGATTCATTGGAGGATGATAACGATTGCGAAAGCTAGTTTCAACCACAAATATGAGCCGTGAAGAATGGCTCCGGTGGCGCAAGAAAGGCATCGGCGGAAGTGAGGTTGCTGCCCTGGTTGGTATGCACCCCTACTTATCTCCATTCTCAATTTATATGGATAAGATTGGAGAACTGGAACCGCAGGATGATAACGAAGCAATGCGAATCGGGCGCGATCTTGAAGAATATGTCGCGCAGCGATTCACCGAAAAAACTGGCATTCGAGTCCGCAAAAATTCCAGCATCCTAATGGATGATGAATGCGATTACATGATTGCAGATATTGACCGTTGGAGCAAAAAAGATGGAATCGGATTGGAATGCAAAACCATGTCGCCAAACAGCAAGGCTGTGAAAGGTTTGGAGGACGATAGTGTCCCGCCACAATACTACATTCAATGCCAGTGGTACATGATGATTACCGGCTTGAATAAGTGGCATTTGGCAATTCTCGTTCTCGGTCGAGCGTTTTATACCTTTGAGATTGACCGCAACGATGAAGATATTACAGTCTTGCGTAAAGCGGCACAAGATTTCTGGGTCGTAAATGTGCTCTCGCGTAAAATGCCACCGCCGGATGGGACGGAATCAGCACAGAAAGCGATCTCTCACCTGATTCAAGGCGTAGATAATGAAGCAACTGTTAGGCTGGATTCCGCTGTCGATGAAATCAAACATCTGCAAGAAATCAATGAGCAGATTGATACATTGAAGCAAGCAGCTGATGCAATCAAGCAAAAGTTCCTTTTGGAACTTGGTGCATCTGGAATCGGTTGGAACGATGGATATGAGGTTTCTGCTAAAGAACAGGTGCGCCGAACATTTGATACAAAACGGTTCAAGGCCGAACATCCAGAACTTGACTTAGACCCATATTATAAATCTTCGGTCAGCAGACCTTTCAAGTACAAAATCTTCGATTGTGAAGAATAAAGATTCTTTCATACAAATTTATCCAAAAAGGAGAATGTATAAAACATGGCAGTGAAACAAAATGGTATCGTCGCAAAAGCCGCACAGCAAAACACAGCGGTTGCAGAACACAAGCCCAAAGCCACGATCACAACAATGATGAACTCTTTGCTTGACAGCGAAGGTTATCGCAGACGATTTGATGAACTGCTTGGCAAGCGTGCGCCGCAGTTTGTCGCAAGCATCATTTCTCTTGTTAATGCTGATAAGAACTTGCAGGCGGCTTTCCAGCAAGCGCCTATTACAATTATTCAATCTGCCCTTAAAGCAGCCACCTATGATCTTCCGATTGACCCTGCTCTCGGATATGCCTACATTGTTCCGTTCAACAACAGCATCAAGCAAGAGAATGGCAGCTATAAAAAGCGCATGGAAGCATCCTTTATTCTTGGATGGAAAGGCATGAACCAGCTTGCAATCCGTACCGGCGTATATCAAAAGATCAATGTAACCGATGTCCGCGATGGTGAACTGAAAAACTATAACCGCCTTACCGAAGATATTGAAATCGAATGGATTGAAAATGAAGAAGAACGCGAAAAACTTCCTATCACCGGATGGGTCGGCTACTACCGTCTGATTAACGGCATGGAAAAGACGATCTATATGAGCCGCGAACAGGTTGTTACACATGAAAAGAAAAACCGTAAAGGCCAGTATATGGGCAAGGGCTGGCGTGAGTCATTTGATGATATGGCAGCAAAAACCGTGTTTCGTAAGCTGATTGGCAAATATGGTGTCATGTCTATTGACTATCGCACTGCCACACCGGAAGCTCTCGCTGCCGCTTCTGCCCTGACGGATGATGCAATGGAAAGCATTCCCGAATCTGATTCCCAGTCCAATATTATCCCAGGTGAATTTTCCGATGTGTCCGAAAATCCCGCTTCCAACACACCCAATGAAGATACTTCGGCTACAACTACGCCGGATGTAGAGCAAGTGTCCGAAGATGATTTGCCCGATTTCTTGAAGTAAAATTCTACCTTACGGAATCATAAATTGCATAGGAAATAAGAAAGGAAATGAAAAATGAAACTGAATTTTGATTTTGAAATGCCTGCAAAAAAGCTTCCTGGCCCTAGAAGCAAATACTTCGGTATCATTACCGATTTCATCAACAGCGGCAAAAAGATCGCTGAAATCGAAGATATTCCAGATCCCAAAAATTTTTATCCAAGAATTAAATCGTTTGCGAAAAGGCATAAGCTTCCGGTCACAATTCACCAGCGATCCGGTCGGTACTTTATCGAACTCGATAAACGCAAGATGCGTAAAACAAAGGATGGAGTTTAACCTTCTTAATCGCATCATTTTGCAAGGCACATGAACTGATGTGCAAGAAAGGAATGGAATAAATGTTTGATAAAAACAAAATGCAAATAGAAATCCTAAAAGCCATGCTAGACAAAAATAAACATGTCCGAAAAATAAATATTGATGGGCGCATGGCTCTTACTCTCGACGGATTCAGTGCATATATTTTTGACGAGAAAGACCTTTTGGTTGATGTTTCAAATGTTGCTGTAACAACAACCATTAAATTTGACTCAAGCAAAAAAGTCGAAGTTTCCGATACTATGATTCGAAAAATCGAAAACAAAAAAACAATCGTTAAGCTTTCAAGCGCAGATGGTGAACTATCTGTATATGTTGACAGATCGTTTTTATCAAGGTTTTCGGGATGTTCGTATTATGCCACAAGTCCACTAGAGCCTTTAATTTGTTCTGATGGATTCGGGAATATGGTTGGCATTATTATGCCGGTTAGAAATAAAGGCTTTTAAGGAGGACATTTGATATGCTCAACTGCATCATATTGCAAGGCCGTCTGGGCGACACACCAGAACTGCGTCACACTCAAACAGGCACACCGGTAGCAACATCCACGCTGGCAGTCAGCCGCAATCGCAAAAACCCGAATGGCGAATATCCAACAGACTGGATTGAGTTGGTATTCTGGGGTAAAACCGCGGAGCACGCTTCCCGCTGGTTTAACAAAGGCGATATGGCCGTTGTCCGTGGTCGTCTTGAATCCCGTGACTGGGAGGACAAAAATGGTAACAAACGCCGATCTTGGGAAGTACAGGTGGAAACCATTGATTTCTGTGGAAGCAAAAACGAAAACAAAGCTGCTACTAGATCATATAATGTCGAATCCAACGACTTCACCGAACTAAGCGAATCGGACGATGATGTCCCGTTCTGATGGAATTTTGAAAGTTTACAGCACAGCATTGAAACGGTGATAAAATGCTTGAAAATGGATACATAAAGACATTTAGGGCATTAAAACGCTGGGGATGGTACAAGGATGTGCCTACCTGCAAACTGTGGTTACACATCCTTCTCAGCGCAAATTATGAGCCTTGCATGTTTATGGGAAATGAAATACAAGTCGGCCAAATGGTAACGTCATATGTATCGCTTGCGGAAGGCTCCGGATTGTCTGTACAACAGGTAAGAACCGCACTTGCAAAACTCAAGAAAACCGGAGAAATCATAGTGCAAACGAACCGGCATTATACGTTGATAACGGTTCCTAAATACCCTGAATATCAACAGACCGATAACAGACCATCAACAGACAATCAACACACCGATAACACACCGATAACAGACAGCCAACAGACCGATAACAGTCAAGTAACAACAATGGAAGAAAGCAAGAAAGCAAGAAAGCAAGAAAGCAAGAAGAGTAGTAAGGCGGCTACGCCGCCTAGCGCGCCCGCGCGCGAAGAACTCGTTTCCCGCTTTGGAGAAAATCTTGCTGATGCTGTCGCAGATTGGCTTTCCTACAAGACGGAAAAGCGCGATACTTACGAGCCGACCGGTTTGAAAGCCTTGCTGACGCAAATTAAAAATCAGGCAGCGCAACATGGAGAACAAGCCGTTGTTGATGTGATACGGCTTTCGATGTCAAACGGCTGGAAGGGAATTATCTGGGACAGGATAAAGTCTCAGCCTGTCGATCAGCCACAAAGCAACAACCCGTTCTGGGAAATGCTGCGAGAGGAGGAAGCGCGTGAACAGAGCAGATACGATGCGAATTATGGCAATTATTAAGCAGGTTTACCCGCGATATTATGCCAATCAAACACGAGATGACTTGCAGGTTGCCGTAAACCTATGGACTGACATGTTCAAGGACGATGAAGGAACGCTTGTTCTCGCAGCTGTGAAAGCTTTTGTGGCAACAGACACGAAGGGTTTCCCTCCGTCAATCGGGCAAATCAAACAGCGTCTTGTACGGCTCAAAGCACCGGATATGCCGGATGAAGCCGAAGCGTGGAGACAGGTGTGGGACGCTGTGAGAAATTCGGCATACCACGCCAAGGAAGAATTTGAAAAACTGCATCCTGTCGTGCAACGTGTAGTCGGCAGGCCTGAAATGCTGAAAAGCTGGGCGATGCTTACGCCGGACGAAGTTTTAACCGTTGTTGCGTCAAACTTCCAGCGGGCTTACCGTGTACGCGCTGCGGACGTTGTAGAGCGAATGGCGCTGCCTGCCGAAATTCAAGAATTGCTGAAAGCAACGGATGTAACCGTGAGCCTGCCGGAACCGAAAGACCCGGAGGAACAGAAGCGCAAGGCGATTGCGTTGTTACAGGCAGAACGGGACGAATACGCACGTGAGGTTCTTGGCGATGGTTAAAATTATCATCCGCGGTACGCTGCCGGGGTTAAACGAAATGATCGAAGCGTACAAGCATGGCGCGTGCGAAGGAACACGGCTAAAACGCCGGTCGGAAACCGTAGTCATGCACGCAGCGCGTCGGTTTGGCAAGTGGAGGGCTGAGAAGCCGGTCTACATGATCTATCAAATAGCGGCGTAAAACCCCTTCCTTCAGGTATGGGGATATAAGCCGCCTCAATGTGGTAGGGCGGGACACGCCCAAACCTATACGCTCGGGGAGATCGTGTAAGACCTGCTTGCAGGCAATGGTCGCTGAACTGAGAATCCCCTGCCTTTAGGCATGGGGAGTGTCAATCATTCCAGACCAACAGTGAAGGAGCGATGAAGATTGAGTATCAAAGTCGGAACAAAAGTATCTGTCAAAGGAGAGTTTGGACGCATATCTGGCACTGTGATTGCTACTCCTGTCGGAAAAAATAAACGCATGGCAATCGTCAAAACAGATGCCGGATTTAACACAACAATTCGAATCGATAATCGCGGAAATGTGGTGGATTGAATGTTTGGAGTTCAGTTTTACCCTACCCCGTCGCAATTGGCAGCCCGAATGCTGGACAAGGTAGATTGGAGCAAGGTGCAGTTCGCACTTGAACCGTCTGCTGGTAAAGGCGATCTCGCAATGGGCATAAGAAATCGGATGAAGCAGGAAAAGAAGCCGTTTCAACTGGATTGCGTAGAGATCGACCCGGACTTGCGTGCGGTGCTGCGGGAGCGCGGTTTTGCGGTCGTGGAAAATGATTTCCTGAAATGGGACGCACAAACGCGGTACGACGTGATTGTGATGAATCCACCGTTCCGGGATGGCGATAAGCACCTGATGCACGCGCTCGAACTGATGAAGCATGGCGGGCAAATCGTTTGCTTACTTAATGAATCAACGATTCGGAACGCAGAATCGCCGCTACGCAGGTCAATGGTAAAATTACTCGCCGAATATCAAACGACGATAGAGAGCGTCTCAGGGGCATTTATGGATGCCGAGCGAAAAACAGATGTTGATGTTGCTTTGGTGTATGTGGACATCCCGAAGGAAGCTGAAAAAGAAATCGGACTTGATGATATGCGTGAAGCGGCAGACGTACCAGAGAGCGAAACAGAATGCAACGAATTGGTGGATGCTGACTTTTTCAAGGCCATTGTCCAGAGATACCAGATGGAAGCGCGCATTGGACTGAAAATGATTGATGGTTTCCAGCGCCTTAACCGGTTTGTCGGAGAAAGAGAAATCATAACAATGCACATAAATGGACCGGCGGACGATATGTCAATGAGCATGCAGAACACCTATGTTCGAGAACTGAGAGCGCGGTATTGGAAAACCTTGTTTGAAGCAAAGGAAATGCAAAGCCTTATGACACGCGAGGTTCGGGACGCATATCTTGCAAAGCTCAATACATTTCGTGGCCTTGATTTCACGATGGACAATATTCTGCAAGTCAAGATTGAGCTTTCCAAGACTCTGATCGGAAATATCGAGGACGCGATTATCAGTATGTTCGATGATCTTACCTATGAGCACAGCATGGGAAAGAACAACAACATTCACTATTACAACGGATGGAAAACGAACAAGGCGTGCCGCGTGAACAAGAAAGTGATTGTACCATTCTGGGGATTGTATGATGCTCGCTGGGGCGGCTCATGGAGTACATACAAAGCCCGTGATTACCTGCTTGAACTCGAAAAAATCCTTGGCTATCTGGACAATGGGCGTACAGATGGCGAGAACTGTGAAAGTGTAATCCGGGAAGCATTTGTATCATCCTCCGAGAAATATGACGGTCGAAAACTGCATTGCAAGTTCTTTGATGTGGAGTTTAAGAAAAAAGGCACGGTACATATCTATTTTACGGATGAACGCCTGCTCAAAAAGTTCAATCTATTCGCCGGTCGGAAAAAGAACTGGTTGCCTGATTCCTACGGGCAAAAAAGCTATGGTGAAATGTCTGCCGAAGAACAGGAAATCGTTAAATCGTTCGAAGGAAAACAATCTTATGAGGACATAGTACAAGGTGCAGCATTTTATATCACAGCGCCAGAACTCTTGATGATTGGAGGATGATGCAATGAAAGTGCTCGTTGCTTGTGAAGAATCACAGGCGGTTTGCAAGGCGTTTCGAGCGTTAGGGCACGAGGCGTATTCATGCGATATTCAGGAGTGTTCAGGCGGGCATCCAGAATGGCATATACAGGGAGATGTGCTGCCGATTCTAAACGGAAGATGTGAATTTAATACGATGGATGGCAAATGTCATAAAATTATGGGACGGTGGGATATGATAATTGCTTTCGTTCCATGCACAAAGACGTCAAACGCAGGAGCAAGACATTTATACAAAGGCGGAGTCTTGAACATTCAGAGATATTATGAAGGGCTTTGCGGCAAGGCTCTTTTCATGGCGGTGTGGATGGCTGACTGCGAAAAAATCGTGATTGAAAACCCAACGCCGAGCAAAATTTTCCAATATCCGAAACCGACACAGGCTGTTCAGCCGTACATGTTTGGGCACCCATATACTAAGAAGACTTTGCTTTGGGAAAAAGGAGTAAATCCGTTAGAACCAACTGACATTGTAGAGCCAGAAAGGACATGGTGCCCGTCTGGAAGTTATTCAAGAAATCACAACGAAAAACATCGTGGAATGTTTACAAAAGACCGAGCAAAAAACCGCTCTAAAACATTTCCGGGAATCGCCCGTGCTATGGCAGAACAATGGGGAGGTGACGTGCGTTGACGCTGATTGAAGAACGCTGCGAAATCAAATCGCCATGTGCATCGTGTACGAGAAAAGAACGGTGCAATGTGGGCATTGCGCAATCATGTCCAGCGTTTAAGGAATATGCAAGTACACATGTATTGGACAGAAAAAAGGCTGCATACCGGCAGCATTTGAAATGGATGGAGAGGATGTGTGGATTTAAGCATGAATAGTGAAGTTATGTTTTCAAGCAAAACCGATATGTGGGAAACACCACAAGACTTTTTCGATGCGCTAGATCAGGAATTCCACTTCACGCTTGATGTATGCGCAACGCCAGAGAATGCGAAGTGCGAACGGTACTATACGCCGGATGATGATGGGCTGTCGCAACCATGGAATGGTGTTGTGTGGTGCAATCCTCCATATGGCAGGGAAATCGGAAGATGGGTGCTGGCTGGTTCGATTGCATCCGTGGCACAGAGAACGACGGTGGTAATGCTGCTTCCTGCCCGCACTGATACAAGATGGTTCCATGATTACATACTTGGGAAAGCAGAAATCCGTTTTATCCGTGGGCGATTGAAGTTTGGAGGAAGCAAAAACAGCGCACCTTTTCCGTCAATGGTAGTGATTTTTAGATGGAATGGTTGCGCATAAAATCCGGGGAGGTTTGGCACAGTGGACAAGCTCGACAAGGCCATTGAGCGCTTGAAATTGGCCGCGCAAATGAGCGAAACATATTACCAAAAACCGTTGATCGTAACCACGAGCGGCGGGAAAGACAGTGATGTTTGCCTTGCGATTGCAAAAATCGCTGGTATCAATTGTGAGGTACAGCACAATCACACAACAGCAGACGCGCCGGAAACCGTGTACCATATCCGCGAAACATTCCGCAAACTGGAATCCGATGGTGGCTGTGTTTCGGCCTAAGATGGAGATGCTGGAGGGGATGGAATGACCTTATACGACATTTTGCGTGCTACAAGATACTGGCAGAGGTTCTGTTGTTACGTAACAAACGCCTATGACCAGAACGTCCCTATAGGATTTGGAACACGCAGGGAACTCCTTGACGAGGAGCAGAACGATGAACTCTTTGATTACCTGATGTGCGATGTGGACAGCATCACGGTCGCAAAAGATAAATCGTTGTTAATCCGGGTGAGGGACGAACACTATAACAAACCGCTGGAAGAACAGTATGAATGCACAGGGGGATGGAAGGTATCAGACCCGAAAACCCGTCCCTTCAAGTTCAGCAACGAAATGGAGGATTGGGAATATCATGGCTAATCGTGGCGATGTAGTCAGTGTGGATAAGCTGTGGGATGTTTTCGAGCGGGAGCGTGAGAAAGCCTGGGAGGGTGTGGAAGCCCCCGTGGCTACGCCGGAATGGAACATAGCGGCAGGGAAGATTGATGTCATTAACAATATTTGCGAATCAGTGTACAACATGAACACATGTTCCCGCTCTGACGGGGAAAAAGCGGAAAAGCCCGTATGGAAAGAGGGAAAGAGCATTGTACACTCGGACTATGCAGACGGTACGGCAAGGACAGAAACACATCACTGGGGGGAATACTGTTGCCCGGCGTGTGGCTGGTTTGTGGGTAGAACGGTTGACGTTTTCGGCAGAAAGCACACACAGGAGAAGAAGAACTTTTGCGATAGGTGTGGGCAAAAAATCGACTGGGAGGGAATCAAGCGTGAATCGTGAGCTGTTATCCATCGAAGAACTAAACCTAAAGCCAGGTGAGTACGCAGTCTGCCTTGCAAGGCGAAACCCGTTCTCAGAGTGGTACCCAATGGTGATTAAGCGGGTGCGGAACGGATATGTATCTCCGGTGATGGAGCAGTATGTCACCGATATTTTTGGGGGATTCCGCATACCAGATTTAAAAAAAGCGAAGGAGGCTAAGCCATGAAGATGTGTAAATGCGAACGCTGCGGGAAAACGTGGGAATATTCGCCGCTTCAGAATGTGTCATTTCCGGTTGTATACTTGGGGATTGGTATCGAAGCTGATTTGTGCTCAGAATGCCGGAAAGATCTGCTAAAATGGCTAAATGGCAACGAAAAAACAGGAGAAAAATTCAAACAGGAATTAAGGGAATGGAGGCTTAGCCATGAGCATGACGAGGGATGAAGCAATTAAGCACCTGCTGCACGATTGGCACATAAATCTTGGATGTGATTTTGCAATAAAGCCGGGCAGGCTGGATGGTTTTTTGGATGCTTTGGATGTTGCCCTCTCCGCCCTCCGCCACCAGATATGGGAAGAGAAACTATGGCACGACGCTAAGACAGACCCACCCAAGACGCCGGGGCTGTACTATGGGAAAAAGAACGATACCAACTCTATGTATCCCTGTTTGTACCGGGACGGCATATGGGTACTGGATGCGTACCCACAGACAAAAATGGACATTGTTAAATGGGCGGATTATACGGCGTTTGTAAAGGAGGACGATTGAGCATGACGAAGGAAGAAATTATAAAAAAATATGAGATGGTGGTTGAAGGAGGAGAGCTTGTTGCTCCTTTTATGGGTGAGGACGAAAAGGAAGTTTACGAGATGTTAAAAGCCGGACTTTCCGCCCTCCGCCCAATCACCAGGGAGCAGGTGGCAGAGGTGTGGAAGCCATGCAAAGTTTGCAATGGAAAAACAACGTTATATCAACACACAAATACCACAAAACTGTTTATGAACACATTTGGAAAAGCAACAACGCTTGTTACTGAGTGCAATGGTTGTCCGCCATATGCAGATTGTTGCATGAAAGGTATTTCGATGAATTCGGCATTTAGAATCAGCTATTGTCCAGAGTGTGGCCGACCACTTACAGACGAGGCCGTGGAAACCATTATGAAAAGAATGGAGGAAATGCGGAATGATTAGCCGGGAGCAGGTGGAGAAGGAGTGGAGGGGTGAGTGGATAGGCATACCAAACATGGGGGTATACGACATTGCGTGTTCAAAGTGCGGGTATTCCACAGGAATTAGATTTTGGAGTTCTGATTTTTGCCCCAACTGCGGATCTCCCCTTACAGACAAGGCCGTGGACATGGTGATGGAGAGATTGGAGGAAATGAAGAATGGATGATAAGTACCCGTTGCTGTTAGGCGTGGTTTTAATCATGAGAGGAAAAGCGTAAGCTATTAGAACTCATGAATTCAAGTTTGATTCACGCCTTTTCGCCCGATGATTATTACGCTGTTATGGGAGTGTTCAGCAGGATTGTAAACAGATTGGAGGAATAAGCATGTATGGGAGTTTCATTGATGACTGGAAAACACCAGATGAATACATAAGCCGAAAAGCCGTGATGGAAATGCTTGAAAATGCACAAATCATTTCAGACGGAGAAAATTGCGGATATTGCACAGAGGATATTTCAATTAGTTCCATTCCAGCCGCCGAAGTTGCGCCGGTGGTGCATGCAAAATGGAAATCTGTATATGGTACACATCGTCCAAGGGTTGCATGTACGAACTGCAAGTACGACGTAAAATCGCAACTCAAATATTATAAGCGTTGCCCGAACTGCGGCGCAAAAATGGATGGAGGTACACCGTGAGCGAAAATATAGCAAAAGCAATTACAAGCGTGGCGTTATGCGCATGTGCGGCTTATACAGCAGCATGCGAGTACGGAGAGATTATGTGCATTTTTGCATTAGCTTTGGTTTGTGCAATTTGGATTGATTAAGGAGGAAAACCATGAAATTCAGAAACCCGAAAACCGGAAAAGTTTATGACGTGAAATGCAATAACTGCAATGAATCTGGGTTTTGCGCAGATATAGAGTGCAAAAATTGCCCGATAGAAACAAAAACAACAAGATTGTGCTCTGATTGGGTAAATGCAAATCCGCACGAAGCCGCCCGCCTGATGGGCTATGAAGTCATCGAGGACGAAGAACAGAAAACAGACAAGGACAAGCCCACTCGAGCATCCATCCTTGACGAAGCGAAGCGCTGTGTGTGCGGCCAGCGCGAACAGGACTATGGAAAAGCGGAGGACAATTTCAGTCTGATCGCCAGCCTGTGGGAACCATACATCCGTACACGGTGCGTGAGTGATGGCGCAGATGTATGCATCATGCCGGAGGACGTTGCTATGCTCATGGCGTTGCTCAAAATCGCTCGGATTTGCAGCGGTACAGGGACACAGGACAGTTTTGTAGATTTGGCCGGGTTATGCTGCATGCGGCGGCGAGATTGCAGGAGGTAAGGCATGAAAAGACCAGCGTACTATAATTACTGTCATTCCAATCCGGACGGGAACGGAATGGAATATATTTCGTTTTTGGTCAAAAAGCCAATGATCGACAGTCACGGGCTGCTTAACGGCAGGGGTATTTACATCACAATGGACAACAAAAAACAAAAAACTGAGGTGTACAGCGATGTGTGGGTTGGAGGCGCACCAAAAAAACACCAGCGATTGCTCACATTGAAGGATGAAATAATTACCGACATCGAGGTGCCTGCACTGATACGCAGGCTTGGAATTGAGGTCGATGAAATGGAAGTGGATAAACTATGAACGCAGTAGAAAATCAGGTACGCGAACTGGTCGCGGTCGAATTGGAATCGGCAAACCGCCAGTTTCCGCAGTTTCACAGCCCGCATGAAGGTTGGGCGGTGATCATGGAAGAACTCGAAGAAGCCGAGGAAGCGTTGAGAATGATGCGGCTTGATACTGAAATCATGTGGCGAAATATCCGGGATAATATCGAGTGTAAAGTACAAGCGAACTCTGCGTATGAACAATCAATAAAAGCCGCTTGCGAGGTCATCCAGTTTGCAGCCATGGCAAAAAAAATATTTGAATATGGAGGAAAATGAGAACTGAAAAATGGGAAATATAATGGAGCTAATTGCAGAATATGGGGAAAGCACCCTCTTGCTTTTGAGTGCGGAAGCGAATACATTATGCAAAACGATGAAGCGCAAGTTGACGCGCTGGAACTGGTTTGCGAAATTTTCGATGAACTGATTCCGTGATATTTATTTCGGAGGATTAAACATGAAAATGGTACTCTGCGCAACATGCGCCAAGAAATTAGAAGCAAAAAATCCTGAGAATAGCCGGAAAGATAAATGCCAGTGCTGCGGAATGTTACGTTGGTGTACTCGGTGGGACGTGGATGGCTGAGTATTCGCTTGAAATCGAGCGGTATTTAAAGTGGAGGTACGGACGTTGAGCAAGGTAGTGCGTTGTGCCAAATGCCACAAGATATTGGCACGTAAATTTGGAGAGGACTATGTATCAAAACATCGTGGCAGAACTGTGATTATGCGCGGGCCAAGCATCATAGTATGCGAATTGTGCGGGCAGAAAAACACCATCGGGAATGCAGCCAATTGGAGTATTGAGGATTTTGCAAATCGTTACCCTGTTACCGCAGAAACACTACGCGATGTTTGCCAGACAACATGCGAGTTCATTTCATATACAAATCTTTCAAGCAAAGATATTGCGAAGTATTTCTTTGTCGATCAGGCGCATACACAGCCAAGACTATTCAAAAGGAAGCAAAATAATGAAAAGAAAAGTAGCTAAAGTAGTGTGCCCTAAGTGCGGAACAACTATTCTGGTAAATCCAAACAATTCGATGTTTACTTGCACTGAATGCGGAAAGCAAACAGAAATACGATCCGCAAAAAGGCCAATCCGCAGAAACATCCAGATTGAATAATACAGGGGGAGTTGTTTTGGAAAAACAAGTGAACTACCGAAACAAATCAACATTGTGCTGGGATTGCAAACGTGCGACTGGATTATGCTCATGGTCAAGATACCACTCCCCTGCCCCGGTGCCAGGATGGATTGCTCAAGACACATCGTTCAGAGAAAAGATCGGTGGTATGTATTATATGCGCCAAAGATATTGTGTGCTGGACTGTCCCCTCTTTATCCCTGATGATGATAGCGACAGAGAATATGTGGATGATGACGGAATGGAGTGATTGGATTGAATTCGACCGTTTGCAAAGACAAACTGGACAAGTATTTTGAGGGACATGATTTGAAACGGAGCGATGCTTTGGAAATTTCAAATTGCATTAGTGCGTTGGAGCAAGAAAACGATTCACTCAAACGTAAAGTTTCTAACTTCCAAGGAGCGATTCAGTCGATCTTCGATATTTCGAAAGGATATTCAAGCACGTGCAGAGAATTTGAGCAAAGCATCGCTCAATTAGAAGCAGTAAGCGGCTATTCCCTATCGCAGATCATCGACATGTTCAAGCAAGGATATACCTTGGAGTATCCAGAAGATACATTTCGAGAGCAAATGCAGTTGATTGCGTTGAAACATGAAATCGAAAAAATGCGCAAGGCAAAGGAAAAACTGTATCGCTAGAAGGAGAAATGATTTTATATGAGCGTGAAGCCGATTTTGTTCAACACCGAAATGGTGAAGGCTATTCTGGACGGGAGAAAGACTCAAACGCGGCGAGTGGTGAAGTTTAAAAAGGGTCAAAACCCTAAATGGACAGGATATGTGCCGGATGGGGATGTGTTTGGGGATGATATGTTCCCTGAATATGAATGTAAAAACGGAGGATGATTGAGGTGGAAATAAAATTATTGAAAGAACAAGCACAAACAACCGTGTCCAATCTGAGACATCAAGCAAGGGTTCTTGGTTCATCCGGCAAAGGATATGGAGAGTTCGCACGAGTGAATCGTGAAGCCGCAAGCCTGATTCAAGAATTGTTGGCACAAATAGAAACGAAAAATGCAGCAGTGAACTTTTGGTCCGCTCAATATAAGATGATGCAAATAGAAGCGTCTGCATGTTATTCGGAAATGAAACACTTTGAGAAAAAAGCAGCAAAAGCAGAAAAGCAAATCAAAAAAATCAAGAAGCATATGCCAATATTCTTTAAATGGAGGAAGCGCAATGGATGAACGCTGTTTGGACTGTAAGTATTTTGAATCAACACATGAAGGTGCGTTCGGCGCGATTGGAGAGGATTTAGTTTCCTGTCGTATCTGTTGCGAGGATGAAAACCCATGTGGAGAATTTGAAGAACGGATAGAGTTGGAGGAATAAGCTATGGATAAACTTCCAAAATCTGAAAAAATATTTTATGCAGTGTTGCTTTTGATTTTTATTTTGTGCTGGGTTGCAATGATTTGGGATAGGGCAACATCAGAGGACTTGAATAGATTCCAACAAGTATATATGCATAACGGGAACGAAATCTACGTAGATACAGAAACAAATGTAATGTATTTCAAAAGATACGATGGGATGTCTATTATGACAGATGCAGATGGGAAACCTTTGATTTGGGAGGGTAATTAACATGGAATACAAAGAGCTGCTGAAAGATCAGGATTTTTCTTCCCCTCAAAAAATCGCTGATTGGATGCACAACGCGAAGGCAGCAATCGAAGAACTGCTTGCACGCGCCGAAGCAGCAGAAGCCAGAGCGGAAAAGGCTGAGAAGGAGCTTGACAGTTTTTTGGCAGAAAGTGAAAGAGTGATGTTTTACCCGTTTGGACGTAAGGAGGAATAAGCGTGGAGAAAACATATAAACAATATTTGGAAGAAATCTTGTGCAGCCCGGTTTCCGATCAACTGACCGGGAGCCAAAGGAAAGCAATCGACGCAATGGCTGAACTTCTCGGATTCTGCGATTACGAAAAACTGTGTGAGCTGGCGAAAGCCGATAAGGAAAATCGGTGCGTGATTCACAAATTTGGTATTGGTTCTATCGCGTATGGAATATATCTCAGAATGTCTAAAAACAAGGAAATTAAGGCATATATTGTTAAACGTCGTTTAGATTCCTTACAAGAATGCTTAGCTGCTGAACGTGATGCATATTCCTATTCTTCTCGCGAAGAAGCTGAAAAAGCAGCAAAAACTGAATTGGAAAAGATGAGGGCGTAACAGTGGAGCGCTTAACATATTTTGAAAACGGAAAATGGTACATCAGAATTGGAGATACAGAGTTCAGCGGGAAATGGGTAAACAAACTAGCCGACAAAGAGAATCGGCTTATGCAGTATGAACGAATCGGAACCCCTTCGGAGATCAACCGTGTAATGGATGCCTATGGGCGCGGCATGACGCTAAGAACCGAAGTTGGTAAGAGACTTTCTTTGATGCGGGAAATTCCAACAAAACGACTCCATGAGATAGCCGATGCCGAAAAAGATGGCCGTTGCATTATACTGCCATGTAAGGTCGGTGACAAAATGCAGTATATGGACGACGCAGATTCAATGGGGGTCGAAATCGTCGAGAAAATTGTTGTAGAGATCGAAACTGACAGCGGCATCTATTCTGTGGATGAATTGGGGCCAGAAGATTTCAAGTCACCACAACTACCTGACCACGAAGGTAAAGAATCCGTTGAATGCGCTGACCAGATAAAAGAATTATCTCCAAGAGCCCAAAAGATATACTCCGATCTTGTGACCGGGAAAGCACTATATTGGGAAGGAGAACAAGATGGCTGACCATGAATGCATCATTGGACTATATCAGTATGACGATTATGCAGATTTGATTACGTTGTCTGGTTTGAAACAGGAAATTGACGAACGGAAACGGATGAACGTTTTTTGAAAAAAAGAAAATACACATTATTCTAGTTACTTCATAGTCACAGAATACACGTTCGATCAGTATGCGGATCGCAGATTCAATACTGGACTATCGCATTTTAATTATTGTCCTGTTTGCGGGAAGAAGATTGACTGGAAGGAGTTGCGAGAAACAAATGGATGAATATATTAGCCGAAAAGCGGTAGAAGAAATGATTGAAGATGCACAAATCATTTCAGACGGAGAAAATTGCGGATATTGTACAGAGGATATTGAGATTAGCTCAATTCCAGCCGTCAATGTTATTCCTGTCAAACGCGCACATTGGATTATTTCGGAAACTGATTACGGTTTCTGCGAATCAATCGGAAAGAACTACAAAGAAAGGAAATATAAATGTTCGGCGTGCGGATACGAAACAGGGACGCAGGCAGAGAAGTTTATTTGCTGCCCGATTTGTACAGCAATGATGGAGGAATAAATAAAAATGAGTAAATCGCTTGAATTTTGTAAAGAAAGAGCGAAGAACAAAGAGATATCCTGCTTGTTTGACAGAAATTGGGACGATGCAGGAGAGGTAGAGTCGCTTGCTCTGTTTGAAAGAATCCTTGAAGGAAACAGGAAATATAAAATCAAGGGTGAAGAAGATGGAGAAGCGAGGGAGTTTACCATTTCTTTGATCTTTGACCCTGATGCAGATTTTGATTATTTTACCAGTTCGCGCAGCATACATGATGGAACGATGGTATTCGTGTTTGAAAACATGGAGAATTGCGCGAAAAGAGTGATTTTAGCTGAAACCTATTACACAAAGAAGGGAAAGCCCCAACCCGGAGATACCATTCAATACACCATTGGAAACTTCGTGGTGCTTAACGAGTTTGACGAGAACAGGGATTTGTTTGCTCCGAAAGATAAACCTTATCTTCAAGAGAGAACAACAGTGTTGCTTCCGTTGAGATATGATTTGATTAATGGTGAATGATATGAAAAACGATGTTGAAAAGAAAGAGTACATTGAGAGATCGGAAGTAGAGAACGCGATTCGTGCGCTATACCCGTCTATGTCAACACCAGATGGTTCAGGTGAAAACGACGATTTGATTTTGGCAGCACAGGAAATGTGTGCCGATGCAATCAAGGCAGTGCGTGATGTTCCAACTGCCGACGTTGAGCCAGTGGTGCATGCAAAATGGAAATCTGTATATGGTACACATCGTCCAAGGGTTGCATGTACGAACTGCAAGTACGACGTAAAATCGCAACTCAAATATTATAAGCGTTGCCCGAACTGTGGCGCAAAGATGGATGGAGGTAAATAACCATGAAGTTCAGAGACCCGAAAACCGGTGAAGTGTTTGACGATATTATGAAAGCAAAAGACAGATATTGCAGATGTAAATACTGCAAAGATGATGGAGAAATTTCGAAAGAACGATTATGTAAACTACCAAACAAGACAACTGGGTATTCATACAGTTGCAGAGCGTTCTGTGTTGAACACCCAGCAGAAGCCGCACGCCTGATGGGCTATGAAGTAATCGAGGACAAGCAGAAGGAAGAAGGCGATAAGCCTAGAATTTGTGAAATCCTTGGCGTTGATGTAGGCGAAAAATTTTGGTATCCAGGAGAAGCGGGACCATTAGTTGTAACGAAAGAGGGGTATGTTATGATCGCGGAAGAACAATATCAAATCAGAGATGAAATTGGAATATTTACAAACACTGAAAAGCTTACAAAGCACCCTGAAAAGATTATTCGGAAACCTAAATTGACTCCATCAGAAGTGGAGGATATCAAAGTATTAAAGCGTCTGTTTGATGTAAAATTTGATAAAATCCTGTGCTTGTTTGCATGCAATGAAAGAATTATATTCCTGCAAGATAACGAATGCACTAAGATAAAGCTGAACAAAGACGCATTCCCTTCACTTGCACCCGGTCAATCAGTGCGTTTAGTGTAATTCGCTGCAATCAAGAGAATAATGCACATAAAATAAACTCACATAAATAATGTAGGATTTTGAGAAAATTCGTAAGTAGGTAGGAAAGGGTACGTGAAGCCGCGCAAAATCAAAAAGCGCTTCAAATACATACTATATTAAAAGGAGTTAAAACAAATGAAGGAAACTACTTACGAACACGAAGCAGGCAGAGAGTATTTCGCCATCACAGCAGCCGAAAGATGGAGTATCAGTATGATTAAGAAACTCCACGAAAAGCACCCAGAAGAAGTGGAGATCACCCAAAACAAGGACGGCTCCATCTATGCCAAAGTGCCGCTGTCCTGGATGCGGATTCACCCCAAACGCACTCGCACCATGACGGACGAAGAACGCGCAGCGGCAGCAGAACGGCTCCGCAAAGGAAGAGAACAAAAGAAACTGAACCAGTAAAACAAGAACCGGCCATTACCATTCAATCGGTAGTGGCCGGTTTCTCTTTTGGCTTGGTCGGTGATTCTTCAATTCCTACCCTCATGCTATGAATACGTTCCCAACTCCCCCTACCAAGAACAAACGGATTTAAAATATACGTCCCCTTCGCCACTCGGATGATGATGTGAGCAGCAATCAGCTTCTTCAAAGCATACTCGACATTGCCAACCGTGCATTCGGCAGCTTCCGCAATCTCTCGCTTGATATGGGAATTTACAATGACCTCCGGTTTCCTCCCCGTGGGCGCGCTTTGCTGGATGATGTACTGCAAGATCAAGCTTTCAGTCTTTGAACGTGAGAATACATCTACCCCGCTCCCAATGTACACCTTCACATAAGGCTGCTCCGGCTCCTTCCCCGAAGTAAAGACAGAGTATTGATTCGTTATCTCCCCCGTCAAATTATCAACCGTCGTATACGTCTGTATCCTCTTTCGCATGCCGATTTTCGTCCACCTCCAAAATCCAATTTTCTGAACTTTTTCGCGCTCTAAACGCATATGGAAAATTTTGTGTTGTAGTCCAGACTACCATACTACCATAGTCTACACTACCATACTACCATAGTCCAGACTACTATACAGTTTTTCAAAAAATCATTTACTGTAACCGATTTTTTGAGGTTTTTCCGAATCGCTTCCTCTTATATAATCTATGCCTACCTTTACCATCCGAAAAAGTTCAAAGTTATAAATTCGTTTTTGGTGCCTCCGCCCCTCACCCGCTCCCACGCTGCCACCTATCTGCAACGCCCCTGCCCCATGCCCGGACACCATGTGAACCATGCGTGGAACCTGTCCGATCTTCACCGGGGAAATCTGCCATCACGAAGAATTTACCCTCCGCATTGCCCTAGAACGCTGGTATCATGCTTCCTGATATGCAGTGCGGGGAAAATGAAATGTGGGTCAAGGGGTGTGTGGAGAGTATAGCACACACATGTTTCGTGTTTCCAAAACTGGAGGCTACTTGAAAACTACCCCCTCCCACAGCAGGCGAAATGTGAAAAAGTCCTCCTGTTCTGGAAAATTCAAGGGTGAGACTTCTCATTCCAATGTGTAATGAGAAGTTAAAAGGCCGGATTTTTGTATAAAATGACCACAAAATTATCGATTTCTGGAATGATTTCACTAGTTGCAACTAGCAAAATCACCAAAAGCCTATTTCATACTTATCAGGTATGAATTGATGACCCTCCGAGAAATGAGAAAATTTGTAAATATCCTGATTCTGTAAAATGGATATAAATTCCAGACGAGTATTATCCCGAAATCCGGGTAACAGCCGATGTCATGATTTTACATACTTTTCCAAACCATTCTCACTTCATTCTCATTCTCATTCTCACCCGTTCTCACTTTTCACATCATTCCCCAAAAAATAAAATACAGGGCGTATGACAATCTGTATTTGCTCCGCACCCCAAAGACAAGGCCTGTACTGCTCCGCATACAAACAAGGTCTTTGCCTGGATGTCTTGTATATAAAGCGGTTTTCCTGCGCTGTATTTGATTTTCGCTTTTCGGGTATGTGTTTATATGCCTGTTTGGCTTACGTTGTTTCTGCGCGTTCTGCGCGGCTGTATGCGGTTGGCTTGTGTGTATGTACTGATGATACCATAATGATATGCTTATTGTCTATCCCTCTGAGCTGCCCCGTGGTTGCTCTACTCATACCCTATACACTCTGTACACAAGGACCGCACAAAGTGGCATATACGGGTCATGGGGTGAAATGCAAGGCCGGTTCGATCTGGGCTTGTGCCGTTGCTGCTGATCGTGGTTTGTGCTGCGCCCTGGCTGGCTCTCTCCCTATACGCTCTGCAAGTGGCTCTGTATATGTTGCGCGTATTGTGATAGCATGTTGGAACGGATGCAAGACAAAAGAAAAGCCGCCCCGGATGGGGCGGCGTACAGTTATGATATTTCAACGACTCCAAATTTCCGCTTGTCGGGGTCGTGTTCGTTGTTCCATTCCATTTCAGCGATAGCTTTGAATCTATCATCGGTCTGCAAAATACAATGGCGATAGCGCATAGAGTCCTCAACAAAAACCATATACATAGATTATTCCTCATCCGTAGTATAAAAGTCATCCAGACTGATATTGAGTGCATCGCATATTATGCGCGCCGTAGATATGCGGCAATCTCCGCGTCGCTCAATATCTTCTATGGTTCTTCGTGACAGGCCACATAAATCTGCAAGCCTGGATTGTGATAGACCAGCCTGTTGGCGTAATTGCTTGAGCATAAGCATATGTGCATCAATCCTTTCCGCGTGCCGCTTTTCGTATTACAAGCACAAAAACGGCTAGAGCGTTTATGATAACTAATGTCCGATTAGCTGGTTGCCATTGACACGCGACAGCAGCGATAAGATTCGCTATCAGGAGTAAGACAAGGAATTTTCGTTTATTCATATTGATTTATCCGGTGGAATAGAATAGAATAAAGAAGTGGAGGGCTTCCGCCCTCCGCCCTGGCTGTCAACTAAGACTTTAATGCTGTAATCAAAGCCGCTAGTGCAAATACTGCTTCGATTATCAGTTCAATTATGTCTATGGTTGATGGCCTTTTCTTTTTTGTCCTTTTGCCCACCGGACTACCTCCTTTCCTTTAGTATGGTTAAATTATACCACGTATAGACGTGGCAGTCAATAGGAAATCCAAAGTTTATTTTGCATTTTCCAAATATTTTTTTGTGCGTCCTCTTGCCTGCTCAATCCTGCGCCAAGTGGTGGATGGTGCTGCGCCTATGTGCTGTGATATTTCTGTGATCGTGTATCCATAGGACAGCATTTGCACCAGCTCGCCGCCCCTGTCTATTGCGTCGCGTATTGCGATGGCATCGACCATTGTATCGGGTTCGGGGGCGTCGATGTCATCGAGATCTAAATAATGGGTATGTTTTTTTTGTGCCCTGATAGCGCGGCGCACTGCTTCATATGCTGCCCGCCGGATTTTTGAATCTGGTGTATCGTCTGTCTGGTTCGATGACTCCTGCATAATAATGTATGCGTCCGCGGCTAGATCGGCGTAAGTTGTGTATGTGCGGTTTAGCTGGCTTCCCGTGCGTCGTGCATAATTGGAGGCCGCAATTTTTACGGCCTCCACAAGTGCGTTATATTGCCGCAACTCTGCGGCGTGCCTCTCCCGCTCGGCGTTGTAGTCAATCATTTATCCCACCTCATAGCCATTGATGCCGACAAAATATTCCTGGCCCATAGTGTTTACAAATGCGCTGTCCCCGTCGCCGTCGGTCTGGATGTCCAGCGTTTTGATGGTTGCAAGGTGTCCGGCGGTGAATGCCATAGCGGCGGTGATGATGATAGCAATGATGGTCTTTTTCATGGTTTTAGCCCTCCATACAAAATTTTTTAGTGATTGTTATTTTTAGTGGCGGTCCAATGCTTGCCACACTGGCGCACAAAATAAAGGTGTCGCCCATAATCTTCGATTGCATCGCCGGACGGGTTCAGTCCGTGCGACAGCATTGCCATAATACAATGCTTTTTCAGTTCTCGCAGTGCTGCGAAATAATCGTCTCGCCTTGCGTCAATATCGTATTCGACAAGCAAAATAACTTGGTGCAAGTTATCAAAAAATCCGTCAAGGTCGAAATCTACGGAAACCACGCCCAGAATTTTCAAAAGATCGTTTTCGAGCGCTTCACACTGATTCAAGATGCCGAACCGCTGCGCGGTTTCTTTTTGTTTGTTGTCTTTCATCGCTTTATATCTCCACTCTGACTATCTCTAATCCTTCGTCTGCTACATCGGGCAAAAATGTCCCCAGCATTTCCGGAGTTGTATAAATTTTGTAACCGTCCGCGCTTTCAAAACATACAAGCTCTGTTTCTTTGTCGCACAGATGTAAAACATATTCGCGCCCGGCGTACAGATAACGCGCCCCATCGATATAATAAGCAGTCGCGTCCGCGCGCGTTTCTGCGGCTAGTTCCTCTATTGTTTTCGTAAGCTTTCCGCTTTTGTCTCTGTATCTTTTCATTAGGTACTCCCCCCTTATTTCCCGTTATAGTCAATATAGATTTTCGCGCCATGCTCGCGCAAATACTCGCGTACCGCTTCCATTGCTGCCGGGTCGCATGATGTAAAGCGGCTTTTCCGCATTGTTACGCCTTCCATAGTGCCGGGCAAATCCTCCCAAAAGAGCGAATCAGGTAAATTGATATTACCGGACACAATTAGCACGGACGGCCCACGGTGCAGCGTCATGTAATGCAATCCGCGCTTGTGTTTGGGCTTGACGATGATTTTAGCCGCGTCATCATATTGCGCATAGCGTACAGGCTCCCAGCTCGACCACGTTGCAGCCGTAGTCGATACGCCACCGAATTCACTTTCTTTGATGATCGTCACCCGCTCGCCGGTGGGAATGTTTGCGCGTGTAAGCCGTTCGCGGATTGAGTTGCGTTCAGACATGCGGCGATAAAGCCACATTTTAAGATCATCAATAGATACCGCTTGGACAATTTCCCTTGTGATCGTGTCCATATGCGGCTCCATTGCGTTTTTGTAGTCCTCTGACGTTTTCCAATCGCCGCCGCATAAGTCTAATTTTTCAATGGTTTCTGCGCTGATGTCCTCAATGCAGCGCGCCGCGTCGAGAACCTCCGGGTTTTGTTCCGGTTCGGCGGGGATGGGCAGACGTTCGGCGCAACCATCCCACGGCGCGACGGCGATATAACGGGCATAGTTATAGCCTTCATCATCTACAACCGCCCAAAGTTCGCCGGTCGTGGTATAGATAGCGGTTGCGAGTGTATACCATTTCACGCTTTCGCGCTCGTCTGCGTCCATGTTATGGCAGTCAATCATTGAGCCAATACGGGCGTCAAATGTGCGGCTACCGCCTACGGCGCGGAAAAGTTCGGGTACATCATGCAACAAAGCTTTTTCGCCCCATGCGTTGAGCAGTTCGGCGGGTGCGGTGATTTCTTCCAAAATAATGCAATCAGAAATATCAACCGCGTTTTCTTCTGCGGCTTCGCGAGCTTCATTCAGATCGGACGCTTTACGCGTAAGCGGTGCGCTGGGGATGATATATTGTTCTGATTCTTCCAGCGCGCGGACGGTCGCCGCTGCTTTCAATGCTTCAATAGCTGCATGGGCTTCGGCTTCCCGCCGTTCAAATTCTTTTGCGGCTTCTGCGCGGCGTGCTTTTTCTTCTTCCCATTCGCGTTTCTGGCGTTCTTCTTCCTTGCGCTGTTCTTCTGCAATTCGGGCGCGGAAAGCTTCGATTTCCTGCGTCTGTGCTTCGGTGGGTTCGGTCTGTTTGTAGTTGTAAGCGATTCCGACAGTCTCATAAAAGTTAACATCAAAATAGTCTGTCATGCTGTCCGAATCATCGTAGTTATAAGATTTCAGCAGTTGGCGCGCGTAATCTTCAATAGCAGATAATTCCGGGGACTTTTCAGCCCATTCCCGCATATTTTCACAGCCTTTAGCGTTTTCGTAGGGGGCCGAAACAAGATAGACATTAACGGAGTTATAACCCGCCGTCGTCACGCTCCATTTTGTACCGGGAAAACGCTGGGACAGATGCTTTTTGACCGTTGCGGCAATTTCCTTGTTAGACATGCCGCGCTTGTAGTTGCTGCCAACAAAACGCGCGTGGCAATCATCGCCACCAGGGCCGGGGGTCCAGCGCGTGCGCTCCCAAAGATCGGGAATGCTTTCGGCGGTTACGCTTGTAACGGTTTCCGCGCTCTCAGCGTTTGCAATCTGCATTGCGATTTTCAGAGTCTTTTCAGACTGCCGCGCCCACCATAAACGCTGCGCGCGGCTCCACCGATAACCGGCGGCCTTGATTGCTTCCAGCACATCGGCGGCGGGCTTTCTGTCAAAGCGGATTTCTACGCCATTCTTTTCGGCGTTCAGTGTGTATGTTGCGTTCATTGTTGTTTTCTCCTTTCTTAAATCCCCCACGCCATGCACAGCAGCGGCGCGGCAATAATAAACGTGAAAAGTAAAAATACTAAAATGTTTTTCAACTGTATACCCCCTTATGCCGTCAGTTCGATGTAAAATGAGCCGTCGCAATCTTCGACGCACCAATGGTACCCGCCAAGGTAATACTCGCAGCGCCCAGTGCTTTCGTTCCAATACGCTTCCCGGTCGTTCCAACAACCGTTTTCAATGCTTTCGATGATTCCGTCTTTCCATCCGACAAAATGCTCGGCAAATTCGGTTTTCTCAATCGCGTTAAAAAAGCGATTTACTGCCGTTTTCCAGCGTTTGCAATCCGTCATCAGGTCTGCGCAAATTGTTCCGTATTTAGGATTCTTGACGATGGCGACCAATTCATAGTCTTGTTTATGTTCGCATTCGCAAAACGCATCGAAGTTTTCAAAAATCATAGTTTTCATTATTCGCACCGCACTTTCTGTATTGTGTTCTGTTCTTTCGTTGTGTCTATATTATTACATGGTTTAACCATATTATCAAGTAGTAAATTTGCACAAAGTTAAACCATGTATTTTGCATAATTTATGTATTGTTAAGTTAATGAATAGCGTGTATAATGTTGCCGGGAGGTGATACCGTGGCTTTGACAGAATCACAGCGACGCGCAAACAATAAATATATTGCCAAACACATGACCGTTTTAGGTTGTAAGGTTCGCAAAGACTATGCCGAGACGGTACGAGAAAAGGCGAAAGCAGAGGGAACGACAGTGAATGCGATATTGAGAAAAGCGCTTGATGATTTCATGCAAGAATAAGAGCAGCCCGGCGAGTGATCGCCGGGCTTTGTTTTAGTCCTGCGCGCGAGAAAGCGCGGCGGCATAGCTTTTAAAAATGTATTGTCCTGCTTTTCGCATCTGCTCGACTTCTGCTTTGGTCAAGTGAATTTCTTGCACATCGCCGGAAGGCTGGCCGAAAGCATCTAGCGGGAGAATATACCATTTACCTTTGTGCATTGTTATCGCTCCATTTTATATAAAGGCGTCTTGATTTCGTTGCCTTACTTGGTTTATAATCAAGGTAGCCGGGGTAAGGCTCCCGGCTTGCCTTGTGCGTTGGCTTGCGGTGTTGCTTTGCGGGCGTTACCGCAAGCCGTTATTTAATTTGTTTTAGCCTGCCGGATGATTTCAGCGGCTTCGCTTGGCGTCTTGGCGGTTGCTTCGATCAGCTTCGCCAAGGTTTCCAAGAATGCGTTGAACTCTGCATTCGTCATGCCTTCGGTCATTACCTCACTTCCTTTCATAAGAGGTTTGCGCCTCTGCCTTACAAATATATTATAGTCTATTTTATGACTACACGCAATAGGTAATAGATATTTTTATGACTATATTTCTGCTAAATATATAGCTATAATTTTGTCTATAATGACCAGAAAAAATGATGGGTGCTAATGGCTATATATAGTGTAAGGGTGATGTAAATGATTAGATATAAGTTTGACGTGCTGGAAAGTTTGAAGAAAACCGGAATCACGACGTATTCACTAACAAAAATCTATAAAATGTCCCCAGCAATAGTGCAAAAGCTGCGGGAAAACGATTGCAATATTAGTGTATTGACGATCAATAAACTATGTGGAATGTTACAATGTCAACCAGGCGATTTGTTGGAATGGTTGCCCGATGATAAATAATGGTATATGTGTAATTAAATAGAATTTTACGAAAAAAATTACATGTTTGATGGAAAATAATTCAATGGAATAAATTAGAAATAACCTTGAATTTCTCGCGCTTGCGCGTAGGGGTAACACGCGGTTCAAAAATCCCCCCGGCACTGGATATGATATATTGTTTTCGGGATCGAACCGGTGAATATATCGTTAGGGCGCGATAAAAAATTCCACGGGACTTTAATGTGTTTCCAACACAAAATCAAAAAAATCAAAGTTTGATAGGAAATATTAAAAGTGTACTTAGCATTTTTCGTAAGAATTTTGCAAGTACACTTTCCGATTTTATGGAGGTTTGATGATATGGATTTTGTAGGATGTTGCAAGGTATGTGTTTCAAATGCGGAATTTGTAAAGCAATTCAATCGCATTACTGGAAATCATTTGGGAGAACGCCGAAATCCAATCGAGATTGCGATAGATCAAGCATGCGGATACGACCCGGATAAATCGTTAATGCAAGCCTTTTGCACATTTGTGTTTGAGTATGTATGGGTTCCGATGACTGCGCAATGTGGAACGGAGATGGAATGAATGTCTGAGAAAACATCCAATTGCATTTGTACGCGCTGTTTCCATAGCTATGTTTGCGAAAAATACAATGCGGATAGAGATGCAGCCCGTGACAGATGTGCATATAATAACGATCACTTTGTTGGATTCGATGCAATAAATATCAATGTGCAAGACTCCAAAGCGAGTTCATCCGATTATCTACGTGGTACGGCTCCATACAAAGTAAAGCATATCGCGGGCTACATTATATTACGACACAATCAATATCGGATTGCGATTCAAAATCTGCGATTGCAGTACATATTGTATGCAGCATGGATTGAGTATTCATACCATAATAATAGGAGTTTGTTCAACGAAGATTTCTATGCGATGAATTTTGGGCCAGCGTGCCTTGATGTATATTGGAAATACTGCGCATGGGGCGGGATGGATATATCTGTGAGCGAAGCTTTACTATATGAAGATAGGCTGCACTTAGATACCGAAGATATAGATTTCCTTGACCGAATTGTTGGAAAGTATGCGCATATATCCACTCATGATCTGAGTGAATGGACGCGCATGGAGGGTTCGCCATGGCATCATATATATAAAGAGTTGCATAGACCGAATAGAAGGATTCCATTCGATATGATAAGAAGAATGGGGCAAACATTTAATTCATATAATAATACTGTGAATTAAAAACAAAAGTCGCTCCGCCTACGATCATAAACAAAAGTACCTATAAAGCTTGACTCGCTCCGCATACTGCTATAACCAAAAGTGGGGATAAGACCGACTCCCTCCACTCACGATCATAACCAAAAGCGGGGGATAGGTTGTAAGTAATTCGATTGTGTGGTATAATCAATCGTGTAGAGAAAACGGCGCTTGTATCAGTTTTGACTGATCTATGCACAAACGAAAAGAGCAACATCCTACGACTGGTACTTGTGGGATGTTGCTCTTTTTATTTTTGAATATAAAAAGGACCTTTCCGAATGGTGGAATACTCAGAAAGACCCTCATGCTGATACAGAAAAATGAACTCTATTCATAACACTATGAACAATCAAAGAATCCTGTAGCTTGAATATGTAGCTTATTTATATTATACAGCATTCATATACAAAAAGCAAGCGATTGCAGAAGATTTTAAGCGACTCCTACCATCAAGAGTCGGAATGTCTCACGCCCTTTGGGCGTGACCATAGTTTGCGTACCGCCCCATTGTGTTTTTTCATTGTAGCATTCTTTCAACTCAAAAATTTCATCATCCACATGGGTCTGATACGGCATTAGCTTGCCTTTCCTGTCTCGGTACAAATACTTTTTCTCTAACAGGAATGAAACAAACTTATTCTGCTGGATGCCAAGTTCTTTTGCGGTTTCACGCAAACCGGTCAGCAAATTACGATCAACCAGTTCATCAAAGTATGCAGCTTTGGGAGCCATGATTTGATTTTCTACTGTCAGTGCAGAGATACGGGCTTCGCGCTCGGCCAGCGTCTTTTGCGCAACCATCAACGCCTTTGCCATTAGTTCTTCGGCGCTCATTTCCTCTTGACCAGCGATATATCCACCGTGCTTGCGGATGGAAGGAATAACTTCATCTGCGATCTTCGCTTGGAAAGCTTCGGCTGCGGCGTTCTTCGCTTTCATCGCAAGGCGATAGAAAATGTTTTCCGGGATGAAACCATCTTTCGCCCACTTGTGGTCGAAACCAAATTCATCCAAAAATCCAAAGACGCGCTCCCAACGAATCGTGTTGTACTCAACCCCATTTTTGGTTTCCGTCTTAGTGAATCCTAATCCGCGTGCCACACTTTCCAGTTTGAGATAGGCCGTGCCATCTTTTTCAAAGCACTCGACCCCACTGATGTTGATAATCTCGGTGATGTAATTTTCTTCCATACTATTTTCTCCTTTCAAGTGTTTCATTTTTTTTGGAAATTAAAAAGGCGCGGAACACACCAAATCATACTCAACTACTACTTAGCTAGTATGGTTTGGCGCGTTCCGCGCCGTAATAATCATATTGGATTACACCCATTATATCATAAGTGGAGCATCCGGGGCAAGAAAAATTTATAAAATATCGTGTGATGCAAATTCTTTGTGGATTGTCGTGGTATTAGTCATTCAGGGCAACAACAGCAAAGAATCTTGAATCTATAATCCCTACCCCAATCGAATATTGCCCATCTGTATAACATTCTATCGGGCCATTACCACCCTCAAAGTCGCCGACATAAATAAATCCGCATTTCAGTAAAAGGGAATGGTAATCAATTAAAAGGTTTTCATTCTGTGAAAGTGCGTCATCCAGATCGAGTACATCATAATAATATCCATCCAGACCGGCAAGTTTACCAATATCCGACTCTGGAATACCCGCAAACGCTCCAAAATCAGGAACACTTGGATATCGACTATAATAAGCTATATCCTCTGTTCCTGCACTCTCTCCCATATAAAAGAACGTATTGCCATCTGTTTGATAGGTGGAAATCATCACAGAAAACGTGCCTTCTGGAGAATACCCAAACGAAACATACAATCCGTCCTTTTTATACTGATCGACCTTTCCGACTTGAACGACTCCCCATTTTGTATCAAAATCGAATTTATTTACAAACTGGAATCCAGCAGATTCCAACAACCTTCGATACGGTATGGTGCCAATGGTTCCGGAAGTACCGTTGTAGACATACACCGTTGCACTTCCATCATTGGATGTCTTAATATCTTGTAATGTTGTATCATCTGGATAAAGCGTTGCAAAGTCAGGAACAGAGGGATAGTCTTTGTATCCAGAAAAATCACTTGTCTCATTTTGCGGGATATCGCTGGCTCCGTCACCTACTACAACCGCATTCTGGCTCTCATTCCACCCAATTTCGACACCCAATGTTTCGGATAATTTACGTACAGGTAAATATACCGTCCACCCTCCATTTTCATCCTCATACGTAATACTTCCAGGAGCAGATGTTCCATTTTGAAGTGTATAATTTTCTCCTTCTTTAGAAATTGTCTTGCCATCAGCTATTACATTCACTAAGTTTGGAGTCATTGAGCCTGTTACGGCAGCAAATGCCGGGATTATTAGTCCGGATATAGCACATGAGCAAAAAATCCCCGCAAAAAAACTTTTTCTGTCAAAGTTTTTCATAATAATACCTCTTTCAAACCCTAATTTCCTTGTAATGATTTACATGTATTTGATATACCTCCAATATCATATTTTTATTTTACCATATCAAGAATCTATTTCCAATACAAATACAAAGAAATATTTTCTAAAAACACCTTGACTTTTTGTGCTCCAACAATTATACTGTATTTAGAGAGTGCAGAAAGTAGGTGATTAAAATGAGCCCTCGCACAGGGCGTCCAAAAGCAGAAAATCCATTAAATGTAAATTTAAAGGTGCGTTTTGACCAAGAAACCAATAATCGATTGTTGGATTATTGCGAAAAGCATGGGGTTACACGCACAGAAGCGATTCGTCGTGGGATACATTTGCTTTTGGAACAAGAAAAATAAGGTGTCGGCTCCCTGACAAAGAATACGACACCTTAGAACACCAATCCCGAAGGGATGGTAAATCTATTATACCATATCCTTCGGGGTTTACAAGACACCAGGAGGAAAAGCAAAATGAAAAACAGACCCTTTCCAGAGATCATAAACGCGCACCATGCGGATGCACTAAGCCGAATGGAAGAAGATGCAGAACTGAATGCGTTGTACGAAGCGGAATGGTCGTTGCCGTGCGAAGATGTTCGCAGCATGCTAGATAGCGGCGACGTGAACGCGGCTTCTGATTTCATCGCAATGCACCAAGTCAAGACCGAGCGCATGGGATTCCTGCTGGGCTACCGCTACGCCATGCAGCTTGCACGGGAAATCTTTGTATAATTCACACAAAGAATATACCCTTGACTTCGGCTGAAAAATCGCATATACTATGACCACACAAACGGCGCACTTCCGCGCCACTCATACAGTCAAACTGTATTGGTGGTCGGGGTGCGCCGTTTTTCGTTTTCTCAGAAAGGAGCATGCTATATGAATGAATTGCAAATTTTCCAGAATGCAGAGTTTGGAACGATTCGAACAATCGAGGAAAACGGCAAAGTGCTGTTCTGCGGGTCGGATGTGGCTAAGGCATTGGGATATAAGAATCCTACAAAAGCCATTGCAGACCACTGCAAAGGAACTGTGGAGAGACGGGCTAACGATTCGTTAGGTCGTCAGCAGAATATGAAATTTATCACCGAAGGCGATATTTACCGCTTGGGGGCAAAGTCTGAGTTACCGGGTGCAGATAAGTTTGAATGCTGGATTTTTGATGAAGTCCTCCCCTCTATCCGCAAGCATGGCGCATACATGACACCTGAAACACTGGAAGCTGCAATCATGAATCCTGATACACTTATCAAGATTGCAACTGCGCTCAAGGATGAACAAGAGAAGCGCAAGGCATTGGAAATCGCCAATTCCGAACTAACTGTTGACAACCAGATCATGAAACCCAAAGCGGACTATTTCGATGAAATCGTAGATAGGAACCTACTTACCAATTTCCGCGAAACGGCAAAGCAACTTAATGTGCCGCCGAGAAAGTTTGTAAGCTTCCTGATCGAAAAGAAATATGCCTATCGAGATAAGAAAGGTAAGCTCCAACCGTACCAGCAGTATGTGGAAAGCGGCCTGTTCTGCCTGAAAGAGTGCTTGAATGAAAAGACCGGATGGGGAGGAACACAAACACTCATTACGCCGAAGGGACGTGAAACGTTTCGGCTGCTGTTTATTGCTGCGTAACCTATCATAGAATTTTAGCATTGAATATAGCCACTCAATATGCATTTTCTATGAAAGGAGCACAGAAATGAATCAAACGTCTACGTTGCAAATTTTGAAGTCCGAAACATTTGGAACAGTAAAATGTGATTTCTATGGCGACGGAAATCAAGTATACATGACCCGAGAGCAAATCGGAACTGCTTTAGGATATTCCAACCCCAAACGCGCCATTTCAGATATTCACAAGAGACACAAGGAAAGACTGGACAAGTTCTCAAGGGTAACGCAGATTGCGTACCCCTCCGGTGGAAAACAAGATGTGTATATCTACAACAGAAAAGGCGTTATGGAAATCTGCCGATGGAGTCAACAGGAAAAAGCTGATGCTTTTATCGAAGGCGGCGTAATACCCCTTGCTTCAGCTATGGGGATATAAGCCGCCTCAATGTGGTAGGGCGGGACACGCCCAAACCTATACGCTCGGGGAGATCGTGTAAGACCTGCTTGCAGGCAATGGTCGCTGAACTGAGAATCCCCTGCCTTTAGGCATGGGGAGTGTCAAGTGTGGCTAAGGAAGCGCAAGAACAGTGAAATGAGTATTGAGAAAGAGGGTTTTATTATGCCTACAATTCAAGATTTCGAAAAAGGGATTCAAAAATATTTTCGGTCGTGCGCTTTTTTAGCTGATTCATCCGTAACCCAACGTCGTCTTGTATGTGATAAACTGATCGAATATATGAGCGACAGAAAGAATGAGCAAATCACCGTCGAAACATTGATTGACTTCCGCAACAGCATGGATGAATTTAAGCCCAGCACGATAAACAAATATATGCGTATCCTAAAATCTATCTTCGCTTGGATGCTTGATATGGGTATATGGTATGGAGGAAATCCGGTGAGAAAGAACATGGAAGTTCCTCAGCATCAGCACGAAATCAAGAATGTTCTGAACGATAACGATATGATGCGAATTGTCAGGAGACGCGAAGATGCAGAAAAGAGTATTGTATACTTACGTAGACGTGCTATTACTCTGCTGCTTGTCACATCTGCCATGCGCGAATCTGAGTTGATCGAATTGCGTCCCATTGATTTAAACTGGGATAAAGGCACAATATATATTGCTAATGGTAAAGGCGGAAAAGATCGTACTGTGCTATTTTATAGTGTTGCGCAGGAAGCCGTAAAGGAATATATGAAGTTTCGTCCCGAATCTGCCACAGACCAAGATGCAGTATTCTTGGCAAATGATTGGAGAGGTGCACATAAGTTGGACCGGCGCAGCATCATTACGGATGTAAAAGAATACATTCGAAGCACAACAGGACGGACGGATATTTCTCCCCACTCGCTTCGTCATACTGCTGCTAGATATATGTTATCGAATGGTGTTCCAATGGCAGAGATTCAAGCACTGCTTGGACATTCTACAAGTGCAATCACAGAACATTATGCGAAGCTTCTCGCGCCCGATGTCACTCCGATCAATTCAGCATCAACAGCGTTTGACAAAGTATATCCCCACGGAACATCTGTTTGAGTTCCGTGGGGATTTTTTTGTGCGTCAAGATGTTGGCATATTGTTTGAAACATAGTTGTTTGTGCCATTGTCTGTTACGCCAGACCAATGTGTGAATGATGTACCACCTTGATATGCCACACCGCCATTGCATGTAACATTATTATACGATGTTCCTGTTCCCAATGTAATTCCGTTTCCTGCTGCAAAAGTATTCCCCATAATGTTGTTGCAAGCACACACATGGTTTGTAGTTGAGCCTGATCCTGATTGCAAAGAAAGCGAACCATAAAAAATATTTCCGATCAAAGTGCATTTTTGGCAGTCAGTCATAGTTACATTTCCAAAAAAACTATTGAAATGCATAAATGTATCCGTTTTTTGAGCGATTGCACCACATTCAACAAATGAAATTCCATTAAGTGAGCAGTTTTCAATATATGAATTGCTGAGTGAAAGCGTACTAGATATTAGTGCGCTATTATATGCATGGAGAGAAAATTCATCGGAAGGCGGAATGATGGCATTCACACTTTCTCCTTCCATATATACATTCGAAAGATATAAAATTCCTGTGGAAGTTCCATATTTAATTAAAAACTGTGACGGAAATGAAAGGTTAGATAAAGTAATCCCCCTCATATATAGAGTATTGTCAAATGAATTGTCCATATATATAAGCGAAGAAACATTTTGATCTGATGATGTAATCTTCACAGTGTTTGGGAAATATGTTCCACCATCATTTTTTGAACCATATTGTTGTCCTTCAATCATAATATTCGATAGTGGTAAGATTGGATTGGAAACAGTATACGTGCCATCAAGAAGTAAAATGTTTGCTCCTATTTCTGTCGCCTTTTGAATAGCTTGGTTGATCTCCACTTCGTCCGAAGCCCCGTCACATATATAATCACAAGTAGAAAGCGTGGCACCGCTTTGTGTTGTTCCGACAATAATATATCCTCGTCCAGATCCGCCGATTCCATCCAAATTTTGCAATGTATCAGTGATTGCTTGTAACTCTGATGCATTGATCGGTGGCGATTGATTGTTTATCCATGTAGGGCTTATATATCTTCCGTTTGAAATTGGCATGTATAATTCATCCCTTTCTGTTCTTAAAGCTGATCGCCTATTCCAAAGCTGACTGCAATTGCATTACTCATGCCATACCAATATTGCACCAAAACCATATCGCCAATTTGAGCAGATGATAGCGCTGCTACATATGGAATATTAAATATCTGGGTATCATTTGGCTGCATAACTCCAAGTGTTGTACCATTAGGGGTAGTAACAACAGTCACCTTTTTCATGCGAATGCAGTTTTTTGTTTGATTTTGAATTTCTTGAATAATCTTAGGTCGCAATTCGTTCCATGCTCGTACTGCTTCCACCTGATCTTGATTTTGCATGTTGTGGTATCCCTCTATTCGTTTGCAATCAAAGTCACATCTACGGTATAAAGCCCCGGATTCCCAACGTTCACTGTGGTAGCACCGCTTTTATCGGGTGTCTTGGCAGATACATTCCACTCACCATAGGTAGGAACTGTGAATGTAGCTGTTCCGGTTGAAACCGCTGTTAATGTGGTGTCACTTAATGTAAGTGTTACTACTGCCCCGGCAGTAACAGTAACTACGACTGTTGCATAAATCTGTGTGGACGGGAGTGGATATGGGGATGCAGACGGAAAATCATTCACGCTGGTACAGTTGATCTGCATTTTACCACCTTGCGCGATGGAGCGCGTAAAACCTGTAATCAAATGACGTTCTATTGGATTACCGCTTTTGTCCATCCTGCGAACCGTCGCCAAATTGTTTTCGGTGATATGGAAAAGCTGGGATGATTCGATAGTAACAGATTTTTTGAGTACGGTATTTCGCTTCAAATAGTATTCAGCGAGTTCTTGACATTGCTCGTCTGCGTAATAGCTTGTTTCATCAAATATTTTGGTACGCATTCCTAAAATTCCAGTGTTGGTATCGCTCGAAGGGTCTTGATTTACTGCACGTCCGGACGGAACATGATTTCCATTGATGGCCTGTCCAATAACAATAATGTCATTGAATACTTCTGTGTTTTGAACGGCATAGGTGGCTCCCAAAAACTCGCCAGTCATGGGGGAGAAGTTCCATATAATAGGCTTGTCACTATCAAGAATATCTTCATAGGCTGCATCAACACGAAGTTGACCGTTTTGATCGTATCCAATCCAACCCACAAGCATTTTGTTGAGTTCAAGCAATATATCCGCAAATGTAACATTGTTGCTATCGAAACGTGCAGTATAGGGCGCATTTACCCACGGTTGTGTGGTGCCATCTGCTAATGTAATTGTTTTGTTGTTGTAGTATGTGGTGTATATCGGGGGTAAACTGTCTATCGGTAGACCATTGCCACGATCTCGTTTCAATATTCCCGAAATGCCCGTTAAAATATTTTCTCCGCGCTCAATCAGCGCCCATCCCTCAAGATTACCAAACAATGTTCCATCTAACATTGCCCACTTATCCACCAATGTATAACGCACTATTTTTTGGTTTGGAAGAAAGCTTTCTTCTGGATTTTTGACATAGAACACGCCTTGAGGAAGATAGAAGTCTGACCCGTCTGGCATAACAAGACCTTCCATCAGGCGTATTTGTGTTCCAAACCACACGTTATTGACATTGTAGTCATACTCTTGGTTTATGTTGGAAAGTGTGACCGTTGCTTGTCTACGCTGCCCATTTTGGAGATTTACAGCCAGTTCCCCTTCTTGTATGAATGCTCCCGATCTAGGATTTTGAGGATTGTTTGAAACAGAAAATGCAATAGACCCGTCCGGCTGTAAAAAATCCAGCCGGGCGAGTTTGTAAAAGCTACCGCCTTTAATTGCATTTAAGTACATATCCCATGTGGTTTGATTGATTGCCAATCTTCATCACCCGTTCAAAATCTTATCGCGTTCTGCCAAGGTAATGTCCCCTTTTTGAACAGCTATATCAACCAATGATTTTGTCCAAAGTCCACGAGTATAATTCTTCTGAACTCTTATCGCAGCGCTGGAAAGTTCTGTTTCAGCGGAAATAGTTTCCGAAGTCATAGTCATTGCCATAACTTGAGGCGTAGCTTCTGAGGCCGGCAATGCCATCATTACTTGCGCTTCCAATGCTGCGGCAATACGTTCTTCGTTAGTAGGTTCATTAGCAAAAGGAGGATTATCCTCAAAATCACTGATTGCCTGTAAATAGTCATCGTCAGATTGACATTGGCTGAAATCGCATCCGATCCGCTTGTAATGCTCAACAGTTGCATTGAATTCCATCGCAACAGAACCATTGATAACGCTATTTGAAATTATCATTTTGGCATCTGGATTCTGCGCCCATGCATATCGTTCAAGCCATTCTTCCGCAGTAAAATGATTTTTACCTGTATCCTTATCCCGCCCCGGTGTGTAAATGTCAGATTTTTTATCCCAAAGTTTGTACTTATTCATAGCGTCCTCCTTTTGTTATATTTAATTTCCTGTATATACTTCAACGATATTTGACCAATAAGCATTTGGATTTCCTGAACTCGATCCACTCTTTCGTCCTCCGGCGAACAAGGCGTAGTATCCATTAGAAACGGATGTAAGTAGGTCCCTTGGAACTTGCAATGATGTTGGAGTAGAACGTGTCAATGATGAATTGAAAGCATAAGCAATATCTTTTGAGCAGAAAATAGAGTAAAATCCGCAAGTGCTAGATGCTCCGTTAGTTCCTATGTTTTTGGGCAATTCGTTTAATATGGTACGAGTCAAGGACGAGTCATATACATTTACAATTTGTTCGGACACAAATATTACATTGTTTCCGTTTGTGGCAGCAGTTAAATAACTCAATGGTTCACTGAGGGGCATGCATGAAGTTTGTGTAAGGTTTTCATCATAGGATATTGCATTATCTAGTGGGGTGCTTCCAAAATACCCTCCTACAAACAATGCATAATTCCCTACATGACCGCTAGAGTTATTTACCCGTAATGTTGAATCCGATGCGGGGGTTGTCTTTGTTAAATTATCATCATATGCAGTCGATGCTCCAGCATAATTGTTAGATTGCGCTGAAACAAATAGGGCATATATTCCTACTGGTTCTGCGCTCGACTGAAATGCCCCTCCATTTAGACTTTCTGGTTGTGTTCGCGTCAAATTTGTATTATAAGCTGTTACATACTCAGATTGGCCTATAATTCCATAATCCGAATTGTAAGTTGCTGCCCCATTTGCAACGGAATATCCATAAAGATCGGATGCAACATTTTGTGTGAGAGACGAATCGTATGCCACAGTTTCAATTCCTAAACCTGAATTAGCCGTAGATGTGAGACCTCCGGTAATTATCATATATTCTCCTGCTAATGTACTTACCGAATTAGTTCTGCCAGCAGTAAGAGACGTAGCCCGTCCATAATATTGTGCCGTCGGAACTGGCTCCAATGTTGCGGTATAGGAGGCGGGAACACTTATATTTACAACATTCGTTGATCTTCCATCCGCAAGCTGCGCAGAGACTTCCCAATCTCCTGGCGATGTAAGTAGAATAGTTGCTGTTCCATCCGAAACTGCGGTAAGTTCTGTTGCGCCATTTATAGCAGTAACGGTTGCTCCTGAATCCACCGTTACCACTAGTGGGACTGCAAAGGTATTTCCTTCATAGGTTCCTTGGACTCCAAAAATGCTAATTCCACTTTTTATATTAGCGGGAAGCAAGTTTGTATCGCCCTCAATCGTTTGCACACCAGTAAGATACTGTTGAGCAGCGATGGTTTGATTTGACGTGGATGGAGTGATGGTTTGTGCGCCTTGGACTGCGAGTTGTTGAGTGGCACTTTCTGTGCCTTGCTCCACATACCCAGCATCTTGTGTTGCACTTGCTGTAATCAATCCGCTACTATTAACAGTGATCGATGGTATAGCTTGCGAAACGGTATCAATTGCTTTTGATACGGCTTGCGCATAGTATCCAGCAGGAACGGAAATGGATGCGCCACTAATTGTTACACTTTCATCATTATTTGTTGGTATTGTTCCAGTAATTTTGCCGCTTCCAACATAAGCTGTATATGGCGAAAGTATGGTATTTGCTGTGGCGGTTGCATCAGATGCCAGTGAACCGGGGGTCACGTTTCCTGTAATTTGTTGCCCATTGACCCAAGCAGTTTCGCCAGATAAAATACTATTTTCTGTTGCCGTTCCTTGGGTTTGGCTCTCAAGGGATTTGGAAGATATCTTCCCCTCTCCATCATGATATCCATATGGAATGTCAAACGATTCTCCGGCATTCAATTCTGCCGATACTGCGCCGCAATTTGGCATAGTTCCGGTGACAGGCGAGTTGTTGGCCAAATAGAATTGTTTTCCAAGCAAAACATCTGCATCCGCGCCTGCGTTTTCAAGTTGCGGCAAATTCGGGTCAGCGGCTATGATATATTGTCCAGGACCCGGAACTTCAAATGTTACTTGTCCCAAATATTTTTCCTCCTTTCATGGTACTTGCTGCGTTTCGGTATACTCTCCCATTGCGACTGTAATTGTGGTTCCGCTGGGAGCAGTTACAGTAAGATATGCGTAAACAGGTCGAATTTCAAGCCCTACATAATAGGTTTGTCCTTGACTTATGGTAATTGTTTTGGTTTCAACCGACCCGTCTAACATACCGGATACCGTCCATTCTCCGGCCGTGGGCGGATCATATTGAATCGGAGCAGTATAGATAGAAACAAACGAATAAGTCCCATTCGATATTGTGATTTCACTTCCAACGGGAGCAGTAACAATGATCTGTGTATCGCTTTGAGGCTGTACGGGTGGCACAAGATCATTCCATCCGTTATCTCCACTTTGACAGATTACAGATGCACCATTTATCGGCCCACTTTCCATCCATGGAATAGACCCGAAATACGGCTGTGGCGCTTGATTATCTCCTGTCTGCATGGTGATCGCTGCTTGGGTTTCTATTCTCCAAAAGTTTCCTTTTCTGTCTCGCAGGAACTTAGGGTCGGTGCTGGTAGATAACTCCCACAATGCAGTGGCTTGCTCAACTGTATCAATATAACGATTGTTTACCATATCTACTTTCCCGATATATCCGGTTAATGTAGACGAAATATAATTATACGAGGTAGGTTGGCGAGTCGGATACGGAGTGAAATTCTGTAACATATTCGGTGTATTGTTGTTTGTAAGTGCATCCGTAGACACATTGTTGCGGAAAATATGCACACCATTGACATGATACACACCATCTGAATTTTGTATGCAGTCTAATACGGTCCAGTTCCAGTGCATTGGGAATACTATATTGGATGGCAAAGCATCTGATACATACTGTGTTTCTCCTAGCGCAAACACATAATAGGTATAATTCACCTGATTTCTATATCCTTCATCCACAATTTCTGTGGTAGATATGTCTAAGTTTGCTACCAGAGATAGAGCGCTGTCACCTTGCGCTTGCCGATATAATGCCACGCCTACCAAATTTTCATTTGGAGTTATGTTCCCAGCATTTAGGCCGGTATCGTTGAATGTGGCAAGAAATAACGTATCAAGCCCCCATGTGGGTTCATATTGCAAATCATAGAGTAGGTCATGGAGTGAATCACCCGAAACCTCTCCATCAAGGGCTGTTATCCATTGGCATATTTGTTGTCCATAGAGTGTAATGCTTGATATGTTCGGCTGCACCCATGTCAATGGGGACTTGACAGCATTCCATATAATCATTCCAGAATCAGGATACAATATATTGGACGGATATAGCGATTCGCTAGGGAACAGCCCTCCTTTATAGGTCGCATAGTATACATGAAGTTCTCTTGGTGTAATTACAATGCGGAGCGGCAGCGACGATTGAATAGAATCGATTGTTACAGAACCAACTATGACATCTCCATTCATGATTGAAATGGACTCTGGCGTTACGTTAACATTGATCGTTCCGTTTATGGATAGAGCCGGAGATGTTCCGTTTGGTGGATAGAACGATGACCACGCAATCGACCACGGAGTTTCGAAGTCCATAGGTGCGCCGTTCTTTTCATCCCAAGTCACAGACGAACCTAGCGGAAGATTCAAATTGCCGTTTTCAATCGTATAGTTCCCATTAGCTGTCCCAGGGATGTACGACACACGCGACCACCGAACCAATATGCCGTCATAAATTCCCGGACAGGCTTCGACATATCCGGTGAAGTCGCTTACTGCATATTGAACAGTAAATTCTTGCCATCCCGTATCTGCTTGCATTCCATACTCGGTCTGAATCTGGCAGCGTACTTCATAAGTAGTTCCAACCAACAAACCGTCATAAGTGACTTGGATATCCTCTGTTCCAAAGATTTCTCCTGAATCTTGGATCGGAGAATCTTCGCTTCCTTTAACTGCAAGCTGCCATCGGAACCAATCCAGAGAATCGCCTTGCGCTTGAGAGTAGTCGGCTGTAAATGTTGCCATTCGGCTTGTAACCGGTGACGTAAATGCTTGAATTGAAATGGTCGGCTCTGATCTTGTCCAGAAGAAGGATGGCGAAATCTGTTCGAGCGACCCTCCACTCCACCATTGCGTGATAAGCATTTTATATCCGCTTTCGAATCCGTTTGAAAGACCGCTCAGTGCTGATGCTTGGACCGGAACATTATAAAACTGCACTGTTCCAGTGCTGCTTGTGCCGTAAAATGGTGGATTGACTGGCGTTTCTCCGCTGTCGAACACTTTAGATGATTCTTCTGTGTTCTCGAAAATTTGAATCTGGTATGCTGTCAACGCAGACGAACCATTGACTTGCCATGATATTGTTAAGTCCTGCGTGACATCAATAACGCCACCACCCACACCCGCGAAAGAGGACGGAAATATGTTGGTCGGCTGGAATAGTGGCATCACATCACCGCCTTTCTATAATAAAAAAAGGCCGCAACCTGCCCAATGCAGATTACAGCCCCAATCGACTTTCTTCTATCCCCAACCGGAAAGAAACTGAAAAGGCGCAGAACTCACCAAAGCATACCTAGACTTGTATTCTGGTACGTTTTGGCGCGTTCCGCGCCGCATCAATCATATTATTTTATATTATTATATCACACATAAACGGAAAATGCAAGAGCAATTATGAAGGAGGGCCAAATGATACGGTCAAACCACCGCCGATCTCTACCTCACCGCCGGTCATTAACTTAGCATTGCGATATACCGCGATATGTCCGGTCTGTGAAGTATCGCCAAATATCTCATTCACGACGCTTCTACCATCTGGCTTTCGTACAAAGCAGTTGCCGCTTCCGGACACCAATGTGATATTATACACGCCAGGTGCAATATCTTTACCAATCTCGTAAACTCCCGCTGAAAATTCATAGCTTTGTGTTGAATCTTCTAACCCCGAACCGTTTGTTCCTTCGGTTGGGTCAACGACAGGCCCATTGTAATCAATGTGTCCAAAATCTGATGATATTTTCAAAAAATCCGTATTCCCCGATTCATCTGTTTGTACATCAGAATCATCCGATTCTTGGCTACTAACCGCAGGTTCATCCATGCTTGCGGCGTTCTTGTTTGAAAGAAAGTCTTTTAATTTTAATGCGCCAAAAGCACCACCGCCAATAATCGCAAGAGCCAATATGGTGACTATGATTTTTTTCATAATGGATTTTTTCTTCTTTTTCACGCGCTTCTTATCGGGCTGGATACTTTCGGATTCTTTTGTACGTTGTTGGGCAACTATTCGCTGCATGGCATCACGATTTAACGCCGGGTCTGCCTGATAAATGTTTTCTGGAAATTCTACGCGAGTTCCGCATTTCGGGCATGTTCCAGCCCCGCCAAATTCGCACCGCAGTTTTTGTCCGCATTTCGGGCAGGCTACAACCACTTTATCTCTGTTTTCCATAGCTATCCTCCCTTTTAATCAATCTCTATACCCTACTTTTATTTTACCATATCAAGAATCCATTTCCAATACAAATGCAAAGAAATATTTTTGGGAAAACGCCTTGACTTTTCAGGATATCCGATATATAATTTGGATATCCAGAAAGGAGGTGCAAGATGTCACCAAATATTGGGCGACCGAAATCAAATAATCCAAGAGATTTGCAGTATCGTTTGCGCTTAACCGAAGATGAAGTTAATAAACTGAATTTTTGTTGTAGGGTATTAGGTCTTACAAAAGCAGAAGTGTTGCGGAACGGATTGGAAATTATGTTTGAAAAAGCCCAAAGTTCCAAATAAATTAGGCGTTCGTTGCCGTGACAAAGCTTGACGAACGCCTAGTGTATCAATCCTAAAGAGGATGATAAATCCATTCTATCATCCTCCTTGGGGAAAATCAAGGAGGAAAAGCAAAAATGAAAAACAGACCCTTTCCAGAGATCATAAACGCGCACCATGCGGATGCACTAAGCCGAATGGAAGAAGATGCAGAACTGAATGCGTTGTACGAAGCGGAATGGTCGTTGCCGTGCGAAGATGTTCGCAGCATGCTAGATAGCGGCGACGTGAACGCGGCTTCTGATTTCATCGCAATGCACCAAGTCAAGACCGAGCGCATGGGATTCCTGCTGGGCTACCGCTACGCCATGCAGTTGGCACGGGAAATCTTTGTGTAATTCACACAAAGAATACACCCTTGACTTCGGCTGAAAAATCGCATATACTATGACCACACAAACGGCGCACTTCCGCGCCACTCATACAGTCAATCTGTATTAGTGGTCGGGGTGCGCCGTTTTTCGTTTTCTCAGAAAGGAGCAATAACATGAATGAATTGCAAATTTTCCAGAATGCAGAGTTTGGAACGATTCGAACAATCGAGGAAAACGGCAAAGTGCTTTTCTGTGGGTCGGATGTGGCTAAGGCATTGGGATATAAGAATCCCAGTAAAGCACTTTCAGACCATTGTAAGGGTATAACGAAACGTTATACCCCCACTAAGAGCGGGACGCAAGAAATGAATTTCATTCCAGAAGGCGATATTTACCGCTTGGCGGCAAAGTCTGAGTTACCTGGCGCAGATAAGTTTGAAAGCTGGATTTTTGATGAAGTTCTCCCATCCATTCGCAAGCATGGAGCATACATGACACCGGAAACACTCGAAGCCGCAATCATGAATCCAGACACCCTTATCAAGATTGCAACCGCGCTCAAGGATGAACAAGAGAAGCGCAAGGCATTGGAAATCGCCAATTCCGCACTAACTGTGGACAACCAGATTATGAAACCCAAAGCGGACTATTTCGATGAAATCGTAGATAGGAACCTGCTTACAAATTTCCGCGAAACGGCAAAGCAACTTAATGTGCCGCCGAGAAAGTTTGTAAGCTTCCTGATCGAAAAGAAATATGCCTATCGAGATAAGAAAGGTAAGCTCCAACCCTACCAGCAGTATGTAGAAAGCGGACTATTCAGCCTGAAAGAGTGTTTGAATGAAAAGACCGGATGGGGAGGAACACAAACACTCATTACGCCGAAGGGACGTGAAACGTTTCGGCTGCTGTTTATTGCTGCGTAACCTATCATAGAATTTTAGCATTGAATATAGCTACTCAATATGCATTTTCTATGAAAGGAGCACAGAAATGAATCAAACGTCTACGTTGCAAATTTTGAAGTCCGAAACATTTGGAACAGTAAAATGTGATTTCTATGGCGACGGAAATCAAGTATACATGACCCGAGAGCAAATCGGAACTGCTTTAGGATATTCCAACCCCAAACGCGCCATTTCAGATATTCACAAGAGACACAAGGAAAGACTGGACAAGTTCTCAAGGGTAACGCAGATTGCGTACCCCTCCGGTGGAAAACAAGATGTGTATATCTACAACAGAAAAGGCGTTATGGAAATCTGCCGATGGAGTCAACAGGAAAAAGCTGATGCTTTTATCGAAGGCGGCGTAATACCCCTTGCTTCAGCTATGGGGATATAAGCCGTATATTAAGAATTGCGATCATAAGGAGGTGAATCACTATGGAATATTCGTATCGGTTTCGAATCTATCCGACAAAGGAGCAAGAAGCACAGATTGCTAAGACGCTTGGTTGCTGCAGATATGTTTACAATCACTATCTTGCCATGAGAACACAAATCCACAAGGACAAAAAAGAATCTATGAACTACAATGCTTGTTCTAAAGATATGACAGAACTCAAAAAATCTTTGGATTGGCTGAAAGAAGTGGATTCTACGGCTTTACAATCTGCATTGAAGTTTTTGGATACGGCGTATCAGAACTTCTTTCGCCGCTTGAAGACGGGCGAAAAACCTGGATATCCCAGATTCAAAAGAAAACACGACCCCAGACAAAGTTATACCAGCAAATGTGTGGGCAAGAGCATTCAGGTTCTTGAACATGCGGTGAAGCTGCCAAAGTTAGGTAAAGTCAAATGCTGCATTTCCAAGCAGGTGCAGGGACGGATTTTGTCTGCCACTGTAAGTCGAAACCCAAGTGGTAAGTATTTTGTTTCTTTATGCTGTACGGATGTATCCATAGATGCTTTGCCTTCAAAAGGTAAGTCTGTCGGAATTGATCTCGGCATAAAAGCTTTTGCCGTTTCTTCTGATGGTTTCACATATCAGAACCATAAGCATCTTACCAGCAACCAGAAGAAGCTTGCCAAGCTCCAACGTCAGTTGTCCAGAAAAACAAAGGGCAGTAAACGCAGGGATAAGGCAAAACAAAAGGTTGCACAGCTGCACGAACGGATTGCAGACCAAAGAAAGGACATGCTACACAAGCTATCCACAAAGCTAATTCGTGAAAATGATATCATTTGCATGGAAGATTTGGCTGTCAAGAATATGGTCAAGAATCATAAACTAGCAAAATCTATTGCAGATGCTTCGTGGGGCGAGTTTCGCAGACAGCTAACCTATAAGGCAGAATGGTATGGTCGGAAGCTGGTCGTCATAGACCGATTCTATCCTTCCAGTCAGATGTGTTCTGCTTGTGGTACATTGTGGTCTGGCACAAAGGATTTGGCTGTTCGAAAATGGACGTGTCCAGATTGCGGCACGGTACATGATAGGGATGTCAATGCAGCGAAGAATATCCTTGCAGAAGGACTTCGCATGTTGGCATAAATTTTGCATGGTAGGGCGGGACACGCCCAAACCCATACGCTCAGGGAGACTATGTAAGACCTCGCAGGTGCAGGCAACGGTCGCTGAACTGAGAATCCCCTGCCTTTAGGCATGGGGAGTGTCAATGTCCAGATTGCAGATAGATGGGGCGGTGCTGCACATATACAGGACATACATAATGAACTCTACCGACTGCTTGAGCAAACAGCGCATGTGGACTTAAAGCGCAGAGTGGAAAATCGTAGGCGGCGTATGGCGGAAGAGGGTATATGCAAATCAAGACGGGGAAAGCTGAACCGCCTAGATATTATCGCAGACGACCCGAAACTGATGCCGATTTATTTGGATTTGGTGAAGCGGATGGCAATTAAGAACAATGTAGATAGCCTGGGTGTACAGTGCCATGATCTTGGAATACATGCCAGCCATGATTGCGTTGTAGTACCAGCCGATATCCGTATCGTTTGCGACCATCTGATACCACTTGATGGTTGCATTCGCTGTATACCAATGCGGATTGAGTGTTACCGTGCCATCGTACAGATAGTTGGTGGATGCCGAACGGTTTGCGCCCGGTGCAGAATCCTCAAACAAGAAAATGTCGTTGCTGTGAATTGTGATTTCCTTGGTCTGTCCCATGGGAACAGTAGTCATTTCCAGCAACATACCGCCCGCATTCGCAATGGTGTACGGCAGAAGCGGGGTGATGACCTCACGAACAACGCCCGCCATAGTAGCGAGAAATGTTCCGTTGCGTTGCAAAGAAACATCATTAACGACCTCTTGGTAGGAGGACGGCGGTTGCTTGCCTTGCTGTGCATATGCGCACGCTGCGCAGAACATCATGAGCTTTTCTTTATGGCCCTTTGCCATAGTCGCGTATGTAAGCTGATCTTTCAGTACCGGCTGATATTCATTGTTCTTGCGCACCTGATTGCTCATGCGTCCTGCATATTCCATTGCCACCAGGCGACCGCCTGCAATCAGGTCATCGCGGGAAATACCCGCCGTTTGATTTCCCTTGTGAGAAACAAAAATTTCATTGGAAATGCTGTTAAGTTTCAAAGACATTCTTTATTCAACCCCTTTCTTATGCACCAACTTGCGGAGCGTACTGTGCAATCATGCGATAGCACTGACCGCCGTTCCAGGTTGCAACCGTATAGTTTTCAGCACCAGAAGCATTGAGGATTTCGAAGTAGAATCCAGTACCCGCAGCCGGTTTCGAGTTGGATGCAACCAGCAGACCGTTTGCAATCGTTACATACTTGTATGCTGGAAGCGAAGTCGGCGTAGTAGAGAAGTTGCCGGTTCCAAATCGATAAATCTCGCCCGCAATAATCTTGGTAAATGTACCAATCTCGCCTGCCGGGAGTTCAAGACCTGCGGTTTCTGCACCAAGTCTCCATGTATTTCCATTGGAACCGGTAACGGTATTGATGTCATAGCTGTTGAATGCATAAATTTCCGGCGCGGTGCCATTGCTCGCCGGTGCGCCGCTGGTGGCTGCGTTCATCACCCATTGGTTGCCGTTGTTGATGTTTGTATATCCGCTGCACGGGATGAGTTCAGTCTTTACGCAAAGAAAACCAGCCGCGCAAATGTCCGGTTCGCTGGACGTTTCAAACGTACCGGCAATATTCTGCATTGCGTTATTGATAAGATTCGAGTTTTTAACCTCGAAGAAGGTATTTGCAATAGAAGCCATGTACTTTTACATCTCCTTTCATTTAATTGCAGGTGCGTTGCACCAAAGAATCGATGGAATCTACAATGCCTTGGGCACTGTTTGTCTTAATGAAATCCGGGTCAAATGAGTAGTTGATGACCGGCTTTTGGTTCTGCGCTTGGTTTACTGCCATTGTGCCGATCTTTGCCATTACAGCTTCCACGGCTTTTTCAGCGCCAATCCAATCTCCGTCCGCATTGCAAATGGATGTATACTTGCCAGATTTGATATCTTCCATGACTTCGTTGGCAATCGTTTCATCCATTCCCATGCAGACTGCCTTCTCTGCGGCATCCTTGACAGCATCCTCGCATGCTTTCATGCGGCGCGCGGTTTCCTGCTTCTTCATTTCTTCAACTTGGGTTTCCAGTTCCTTTACGCGGCCTTCTGCGGCTTCACAGCGTGCCTTCATCGTTTCGCATTGTTCGTTTGTTTCCGTTACGGCTTCGGAAAGCATCGAGAAAATGTCCACGGAAAGCGCTACATCGTCATCAAACTGGTGCTGTGCAGACAGGGTAATGGGAGTAATCCGGTCGGGGATAACCACACCATGTTCCTCTGCGTTTCCCTTATATGCGCAAGGCGAACCGTCTGCCGAAAGCAACAGGACATGCGTTCCATCATCGTTCATGTTAAGAACACGATAGTCCGGGAAACGCGCCTGTACCGCTTTCAACAGCTTTTTGTTGCTCATTGCATTCACAGTGTTCTTCACTCCTTTTTCGTTATTGGTTTGCGGCTTTGTTTGGAGCGCGGCGGCTCTTAGTTGCAGTTCATGGAACTTTCCTTGGATTTCCTTCATGGCGCGAATATGTGCGCCGGGAACTGCGGGAGCGACGCCATCGCCCAAGATGGTTACGCCAAGGCCAACCCATTCCTCATAAATCTCACGATCTGCGGCACGGACAGCCTTTGTGACGTTGGTTTCGGCAGACACATCCATGCGCCCCTGTCGCGCAATCTTGTCTACCAATTCAGGATTATAGAAACGCCAAAGTTTTCCTTTAGCGATAATCCACGTTTCCCCATCGCGTTCCTCCAAACGGATTGCGTCGGGTCTATCGTAAATTTCACCTACAATGCGTTCAGCCGTAGGTGCTAAAAAGGAATAAGATGCTTCTCCGGTTAACGGATCAATCTTTTCCTTCATGTTGTGGCCGTCCCCGATTTGTTCACCTACATAGGCGCATAAAATCGGAGTCCCACGAAATGTTTTTGCAAATTTATCCAGATTGCGATAATCCCAGTTGTTGTCATTCAATCCAGACCGCATTACATCCATTTCAATCTCGTAGTTGAGATTTTTGTCTTGGCTCAATACACGGATTTGTCCAACCGAATCTGGCGTTTTTTTGGTTTTTATGCCCATCAATCGTCATCCTCCCCAGAATCCGGCAAGTCGTATCGAGATTTCACCCACTTATCAAAGCTGGATGCGCTCGGCTGATTCCCCCACATGGCCCATGATTCAAGCAGTTTGGTGCGATCTGTGCTGTTGTCGATTTGCAGTTGTTCTGCCTGCCGTGCCAGCGCTGGGAATTTCCCTTGCATTTCGCTGGGCGCTGTACCATTCGCCCCTCGACGTTTATCTGCAACGTCGATAAACATTTGCAGCCTGCGGTCAATAGAATCCGTAAGTTCTACACAAACACGGAAAACTTCATCCAACGACTCAAGCGGTTCGGCTAGTTCTGCGGTCCCTGGATACTCGATTTCCAATCCTTCCTGCCGCATTGCATCCGAAAACTGGTCAATGCGCGGCGGCTGTTTGTGTTCCAGCGAGTGGATTGCATCAGCCAGATATGGCATTGCATAACGTCCCCAAACCACTTCTTTGATTGCTGCGAAATAACGCTCTGCGTCCAAGAATGCTTTCATGACTTCACGCATCGGGTCGCGCAAAGCGTAAAACTTTGGGTTTTCATAGTTGAAATAGTCTCGTTTTGTCATTTTCACCATCCTTTTGTGCATGAAAAAAGGGGCTGCAAACCACATTTCTGTGATTTACAGCCCCGATTGGCTCTACTCTCAATCCAATGTAAGAGAGGGTTCAATATTGAATTGTTGCTTTCGCATTATTCTGCGTCTTTGAAATCTTCGGTTCCTTCGCTCGTCATATCAGATACATCAACTTGGGCGCGACCACCCTTATCATCCGTAGGCGATGGAGGAAGTTTCGGATTGCCATTTTTTGCTGTATAACTAGAAATCAGCGGCATTCGTTTATCCAAAATTCCACTTGCCTTTACTGCGGCGCTCATGCTCATATCATCCAATAGCGATCTATCCATCAACGCATTGTATACATACAAATCTGGAAGCAATCCTAGTGTCATAGATTTCTGCATTTCCGCCCGCATTTTTTCATCGTTATAGATGTCACCAAACATGTGGAATCGCCATTCATATTTCAAGTTCAGTCGAGAATATAGATAGTTCATCATTTTTTCAAACTGCTGATAGATTCTCAGGCAGTAACGCGCTTCGATCTGAATTGAAATGTTTACCGTGCCCGCACGCGGATTATCGCTAATCGGAATAAGACCGGCCAGTCCAGATTTTTCCACTGTGTATGCATATCCGTTGGTTGAAATCTCAGTGGCGCTTGGTGCTTCGGTTAGCTGATGCAGTTTCAAATTCGCCGCCGGTGCCAAGTACAGTCCAATTCCGGACGTATTGTTCTGCGCAAGCATTTGATACCAAAGATACTCAAACAGTTCTCGTCCGCCGTTTGACAGTTTATACAAGTCCTTTTGCTGACTTGTATTATCATTGGAGTATGGAATTTCACCGGTCATAACCGATACAAGGGGGTTCTGTACTAATTCAAGCTGCACTTGCTCATACTGAGCAATAGCCTGCATAGACAAATACAATCCAGTCATTGGAGAACATGCGAACGGGTTTGTATCATCGATCTCGAATACAAACACACGGTCAACCGGCAACGTCACCCAGTATGCCCAGCGTCCATTTTGCATGTATGGATCAGGGTTTCCGGCAAGGCCACCTTGTGCATTCTTTTTGAGTTTGTTGAATCTTTCCAAATTGATCCTATATGAGCCATGAGACGCATAAACCACTTTGGACGGAACTTTTTCTACAACATTCTTAAAATCTCCGATATACGGTTCTAACAAATCTCCATATTGCCGCCAGTCTGTGCCCGGTTGCAGGAAATAGAACATATTGAAAGATACTGTATACCCTGAAATATTGTTAAACCCTATGATTTTTACCCAGTTTGAAGGCAGTTGTTGCGGGAAAACATAATTCACCTTATTATGTGCCTTGTCTACACTGTATCGTATCGCATAGAAGGCTTTCCCTTCCTGCAATGCCTGTCCTGCCATCTTGTGCGCTGTCGCTTTCGGGTCCATCTCTTGATTGAATTTATCCAAAAGCTGCATTTCCCGTTGAAACATTGGGTCTTTCGCATCGGTTTCAGTGATATAATGGGGAGAAGTATAATATCGATATGTCATAATATCTGTATATACTTTCCGAATCTTGAGCATAGGATATGCAGTCGCTTCCAACGCATGGTGCGTCTGCCGAAGCATCAATTCATGTTCTCCGGGTGATCTGATTGCGTCTGCTACATCATCTTTGCTGTACTCTGCGGGAAGTGACGAAATCTGCTTGACACGACGATTTTGTATCCAAGGATTGTTTGAAGCTCGGTCATATGCTTGCATAATCCATCCCATAGGAAGCTGGGAATATTGATTTGTTATCTCATTAAATCGTGCAAGCACTTTTTCATATACCGTCTGTGGTGCATCACTTTGATTCGGCAACATGTGTCACCCCCTTTGATTTTTGTATTTGACTTAACTCCGATTCAAAGCAATCCAAAAATCGCATCATCGAATCCGCTATATTTGGATTGCTTTTTATGGCATTCTGGATGATTGCATCATTACATTGCTGCACCCACGATTGATCTCGCGCGTTCAACATTTCTCCTGATATTCTTTTCCCTCCACGCACACGTTTGTTTGGTGTATAGATTAGGATATAATCAGGGGATATTAAGCTGTATATTTGCTTTTTTGCATACATAATATTGTTCTGCGTTGTCGGCAGAAGAAAAATCTTATACTGTGTAGGCATTAAAACAACCTTCCTCGTTTATGCAGCACTCGTGGGTGATAGTTCTGGTATTGCGGAGCAAATTTCTTCTGCCTTGCAAGCTTTTCGATCATCGGCGTCCAGTCGGATTCTTTTCGCACAGATTCAATAAGCTTTTTTCGCTCTAAAAGTTGAGCGAAACGCAAGGCATATTTGAAAGCTGACCACATATCGCGTTGAATTGATTTTGAAATGCGCGTTTCTGACCAGTTCATTGCGCTTTGCTTTTTCTTCAAATTCGAAATTTGTCCACACATTTCTCGACATTTAGCATAGGGGATAGCAAATGTCGCATCTTCATCCGAAGTTTGCAAATGGTGATATGTTTTATAGGCTTCTATGCCCTCATAGATGTTCGTAGTTAAAATTTGGACATTCCCTTGTTCAAACTGCACTTCTGCATATTTCAGCATTTCGCCGTCAGGGTCGCCATGTCCTGTTTCACGATAACCATTACTTGCGACAACAGGATAAATAACCGGAAGCGCGTCCGGCTGCTCCAATTCAGGATAATCATGGTTCCAGCAGCATATTGGCTGCCCATCTCCCATGTCCTTCATTAGCTGCTCTGTAACCGATTTTCCGTACTGTTTGTTATCGATTGCAATAAACGTACCAGCGCCGCCCTCCATGGAGTATCGACGCCATAGTTCTTTCAGATATTGTGCTTGTAGAGAAGCTTCTTTCGGACGCATATCCTGCACATACACAAGCTGCTTGAGATACGTGTCTTGCTTTCCGCGAAGATGCTGGGTCGTCAGTTTTACGATTGCTGCTGCACACATTGCGTGCCGCGCACCTTCTTCGTGGGATACGTCATATCCAATAATGTATATGGCGTTCGGGTCTTGGCAATGATGGCGTTCCATGACCATGATCTTTTTTGATTCCGTCAGAACTTCATCACGAATTACAGAGTTTTCGCTTACGCCAGTATATCTGCTCTCCATTTCGCGCATCCATTCTTCGGGGGTAAGCTTTCGGCGCAAATCTTCTGCCCATGCCAAATCGCGTATACCTGATAAAACCGCCACTTCCCACGGATAATCGATTATAAATGCGCTTTCTCCATTTTGCATTGCCTTTAACACATCACATCTGTATTGGTATGTTTCATTCTGTTGCCGACACGCAGATGTAATATACTGCTTTTTAAAGTCAATGTGCATCGGGTCCGGTTGGCGGTCCACCTGATGGCGCAAGCGGATAGATGGTAGGATAATATTTCGATAGTTTCGGTGATCGAAAACTGGCTGTTCTTCCTGCCCCACTTCTTCACACAAAACTTGGTGCGAGTTATCGCCACGCATGGTAGTAATGGTGAATTCCGAACCGGTTTCGGTTTTCATCTCGAATGTCTCTTTGGCATTCTGTGTTTTCAACCAATGGTCAGCGAGAGCCGGATAATTTTTTCGAATCTGAGTGAATGTAGCATCTGCAATTTCTGCTGTTTGTTTGAGCGATGGTCCGAAATATCGCATCAATTCCCCCGGCCACAAAACGCCTTCACTCATTTTTGACAAGAAGGATGAATAAGTCTTTGTTGTGCCACGCGAACCAGTAATGAAAACCTGCTGATACCGTGCCATAACACGAATATTGATCGCTTGAATCAGCGCCAGTGTATAATCGCTATCCTCCCCTTCCAGAACGGCAAGCATTCTATCGGGATACCATCGCCAATATGAGAGTAAGAGTGCCCAGTTGTCGCCACTGATTTCATCATAATTAGCAGCTCGCGCTTGCCCTCTTTTTACCCATTTATGTAATGTTGGATTCCAGTATTTACCCGCAGGCATTACGTATCAGGCCTTTCATATTTCATGGGCGGCAACTCCAAGCTTTCAATCAGTTTCTTTTCGGCTTCTGTGCTTCCTTCCTGAAATTCGCCCTGTTGAGGATCAATTTGCATTTCAACCGGCAAAGTGTCTGTCTCGCTCATACCCGAATTTCGACGGTATGCGTTCCAAATGGCAAGTAAAATCTGATCGATAATGTCCTTCCCCATTGGGTATACCGGATGATCTGCGCGTAGAATCGGAAGAAGTTGATCGTAAGGCAACAACTTTCCGTTCTTCGCATAGCCATTTCGTTCAAGAGCCGCCATCAATGTATCAATCTTTACTGCTGCAACCGGTGCTTCATCGCGCTTGCGCATCAGGTTATCAGCTTTCATCTTGGAAATCATGCCGTAGATTTCTTTCGCTTCTTTTGTATTTCTGGAAGCGCATTGCTTTTGATAGTCCAAAAGCAGTTTGCAGATTTCCCGGATATTGAATTCCATTTCGGCATCAATGCCGTTTGCTTCGTATGATTTCGATTGGATGGAATAAAGCCGATCCAGTTCGTTGTAATCTGCCTTTGTCCAGTCATCGCGCTCGCCCCAGTCGCGTCGCTGCCGTTTTGTTCCGGCCTTCTCATATTGCAAGTTGTCTGAAACAATTTCACGATTCAGCTTTACCTTTTGCGTGATTCCGAACAGTTTTTCCACATCGGTAATCCCATCTGAGAACGCGCACGGTTCGCCATCAATTCGCGTTCCTTTTTCCGCAGCATCGATATTTTTTAGGTATACATCCCACGAATAATCATCAAACACTTGTTCCATATTTGGTACGAGTTCAGGAATGAAAGGAATGTTATATGCAGCACAGCACAGGAAGAATGCCATATATGGAGATACAAGGAACGCAAATTCTGAGAACTGTTCTCGCTGACATTTTTTGCAGTAATGAACAAATCGTGTATCACCGTACCATTCGGGTGACGCCACACGTCCGGTTTCATCGGTTAATTCTTCACCGCATCGCACGCAATGCACCGCAACATCAAGCTCCATTTCTTCTGCGTTCAATTTTGTTCACCTCCTCGTATAATAAGATTCAAAGTTAATAATTTCAGGCATCAGCAGGCATTGAGATGCCCGTGATACAATAGCTGTAGGACAGCAGGGTCAAGCTCTCCACCTCCTTGTTGAGCCACAAGGCTGCTTCATTTTTAGTCTGTTCCCCTGAGCCGGAAGTCAGCTGCAAACTCATTGGCTGTTTGCCGGAGGCAAGGCCGCCCTTTCAGCAGTGAGGGCTTTCGCATTGGTCTGCCCCGGAATGATTCTGATACGCGAGGTTGCGGATGCTTCGGTTATCATGGGTATCTCAAAGCCTGCTGGCCTGAAATCTCCATGTGGGGAGGTGAAAATTATGAACCCACTATTCGTTGGCATTGATGTGAGCAGCAGAAACAATGTGGCCTACCTGATGAAACCCGACGGCAGCAAGCACTCCAGCTTTTCCATACAGAACAACCTGGGTGGTGCTAAACTGTTATCAGAGAAGATCGTGTCGGCACTGCGTTCCATGCAGCTCAGCGATGTGGTGATCGGCCTGGAGGCCACCTCCATCTACGGAGACAGCTTGGTTTACGCTCTCCGGGAGGATGGCAGCCTGGGCCGGTTCCAGCGGAAGATCCATGTCCTGAATCCAAAGCAGGTCAAAAAGTTCAAGGAAGCCTATCCCGACCTGCCCAAGAATGACTTTGTGGACGCCTTTGTGATTGCCGACCATCTCCGTTTCGGCAGGATCGCCAAGGAGGTCTATATGGACGACTACCGCTACCAGGCGCTCAGGACCCTTACCAGGGCCAGGTTTGACGTGATCCAAAACCTGACCCGGGAGAAACAGAGATTCGCTAACTACTTATTCCTCAAATGCTCCGGCATAGCCCAGGACAAGGACATCCAGAACACCAGCGCCACCACTATCGCGCTCATGGAGCGGTTTGAAACTGTGGATGATCTGGCAAACGCCGACCTGGACGAACTGACTGCCTTTCTGGATGAGAAGGGCAGAAACTTCGCTGACCCGGCTGCCAAAGCCAAGGTTATTCGAACTGCCGCCAGAGACTCTTACCGCCTGCCTGTTACTGTGAACAATTCTGTAAATCAGGCGATGGCAGTCTCTATTGCCTCTATGCGGGCTCTGGAAAAGCAGGTCAAGGTGTTGGACAAGGCCATTGAACAGCAGTTTGAAATCATTCCCAACACCCTGACCTCTATCCCCGGGATTGGCAAGGTCTACTCCGCCGGGATCATCGCCGAGATCGGCGACATTCACCGTTTCAGCTCTCAAGCCTCGGTTGCCAAGTTCGCCGGCCTTGTCTGGACACAGCACCAGTCCGGTGAATTTGAGGCTGAACACTCCCGGATGATCAAGTCCGGCAACCGCTATCTCCGCTACTACCTGCTGGAAGCCGCCAACTCTGTGAGAAGATGCGATTCCGAGTTCCGGCGCTACTATGACCTCAAGTATCAAGAGGTCAACAAGTATCAGCATAAACGCGCACTCGCTCTCACTGCCAGAAAACTGGTTCGGTTGATCTTTCGGCTGCTGAAGGACAACCGCCTGTATATCCTGCCGGAGGGCTGAGCGTACCGCTTGCCGCTCTGGCGCATAGGCCCTGTTTCAAAAAACTCAGGGACAGGGCTTGGATTGGTGTTGTCTTTTTCCTGCCTACATGGTCCTTTTTACTCATTCCCATTTGAAATTTTCTTGCATCACCTACTTGACTTCATACCATTGGACTAAAAAACAAAAAAGGGCTGCAAACCACATTTCTGTGATTTACAGCCCCGATTGGCTTTTACTTTCTACCGATTAAGAAAGCAATGTTCAGTTTTTATGCAATGTTTCTGTCCATGACAGCCTGGATGCCGCGCCGCGTCAGAATTTCGTGAATCATCATTCGACCCTTCTGCGTCCATTGTGTGTGCAGTTTGGTATCCGGCGAACCATCTGACCGCGTGATATTAATGGTTTTGGATTTTGTGTATCCCATGCCCATATACTTGCGATACAGAATCCATTGTCCGTTGACGTTATGCTGAATACCTTCCTCATGCAGAATCTTGTTCAGCATCCGGGCGCTGAGATCATAGTCTGCCGCGACTTGGGATGTTGCCAGTGTCCCTGTGCTTTCCAAGATTGTATCCACGTACTGCTTGATCGGCTCAAAGTCTTTGATGACTTGGCGCTGCTGCTCATTCTCAGATTCCAGCGCCTTGCGCTTGGCGCGTTCTTCTTTCAAATCGGTTGCCAGCCGAATAATCGTATCCGGGTCGGAAAGAATCTGTTCGATGGTGTCATCCGTCATGTATGCGCCGTGCTTGCGGATAGAGGGGAGGACTTCGGATGTCACCCAGCGCTTGAACTTCTTTGCTGTGGGAAGCTTGCTCGAAAGCACCAGAGAATATAGCCCGCTTTCGTTGATGATGATAGTTTCTTGCATTCTTCCCAAACTGTCGGTGAGTCCCCATTTTAGGGAGTCATCATCATCAACATGTGTAGCTAGTGCATTGAGTGGTTTTGCATACCCCAAAATACTTGCTACATCTTTCCCGACAAACCACGGCTGTTCGTCGATTTCAACCACTCGGATTTCTCCGAATTCCTCATTTCTGAACAGTTCAATTTTGTTTTCCAAAACGTTACCTCCATTCTTTTACGCAAAAATTTCCCGTGCAAGCTGCATGGCGTAGCGGTAGCCCAGCAGGAACCCCATGCGCTCGGTCTTGACTTGGTGCATTGCGATGAAGTCGGAAGCCGTGTTTACGTCGCCGCTATCTAGCATGCTGCGAACATCTTCGCACGGCAATGACCATTCTGCTTCATACAACGCATTCAGTTCCGCATCTTCTTCCATCCGGCTTAGTGCATCCGCATGGTGCGCGTTTATGATCTCTGGAAAGGGTCTGTTTTTCATTTTGCTTTTCCTCCTTGATTTTCACCGGGAGGAATGATAGAATGGATTTACCATTCCTCCGGGTGTGGTGCTGTGAAGTAGTCCGCGATTTTCGACGGTGGCGGGCTACTTCACTTTTTTTGTCCCAAAACCAGTTCTAATCCTTCTCTGACAACATCTGTTCGACTTTTACCATATTTCTTACAATATGATTGTAGCCGTTTGTCCGTATCTTCATCGATTCGGGCTTTTACTTCGATGCTCTTTGGCTTCTCTGATTTTGGACGCCCTGTACGTGGCGACATATCATCACCCACTTTCTGTGCCACAGCAATATTGTGGTTTGTGTGGCTCAAAAAGTCAAGAGGAAAATGAAAAATTTAACCTTTCGTTTTCGGTTCGTGGATGTATTCTAGTTTAATGGAATATACCTTTTCCTTTCCGTTTCTTTTGTCTTTTTTTATGAGCGCATCATTTCCTTGGTCAAGGACTTTGTCCACTGCTTCCATAGTGGCTTTTTGCATAGCTTCACCTCGATTGAAAAAACAAAAAAAGCGCAGCACATGCCAAAAAACGCAACCAAGCATATTATTCAGCATATCACTGAATAACACTTGTGTTTTTTGGCGCGTGCTGCGCCGCCGATATAATTATATTATACTCTTTTATTCGGATAAGTCAATAGAAAAGAGGGAATATTTTTTAAATATTCCCTCTTTTTCAATTAGCTCCCCGCCACAGTAACAGTCACATTGTATGTAATCGATGTCTTGTTGCTTTCCGAAACGGTGAGTGTGAACGACTTGCTGCCACCAGCGGAAGAAACGCTTGTGGTGTTCACGGTATAGGTCGGGTTGGTTTCTGTGCCACCCGCAGAAACATCGCCGGAGTCGGTTCCTCCAATTTCAACGCTCTGTGCAGCGGTCTTGGTCGCGGTCAGAACGACGCTGGAAGTGGAGTTTTCAACATTTACTGTTACCGTCATGCTTGCTCCGCCGCCTTCAATCGTGTTGGAACCACCAGCAGACGGTGTAGTCAGCGCAAAGGTTACATTTTCAGTCGGCGGAGTCGGTGCGCCGGTTACAGTGCATTGAACCGATGTGGTCAGATTGGCATTGTAGTTGGAAGTGATGTTCACCGTGCCCGTTCCGTTGGACAGACCGGTCACAACGCCGAGCGGCGAAACGCTGATATACTGCGTGCTGCCATCTGCAACCGCAAAGGTAAGGTTGCTCATAAGCGGAGTAACCAGGGACCCATCCGGCATAACATACTTGACCGGGATTGTAGTTCCTTCATCATAGGCAACATCCAGTTCGTTTCCGCCTACAACCGCAAGACTTTCCACAAACTGATCGGGGTTGCCAAAAATTTCAACAACCATGTATGCCAGCTTCGGGGAAGCAGACGAACCACACTGAATACCAGCATCACACGCTTCGTTGTAAGAAAGTGCTGTGCCGGTCAGGTTGGTGGTTGCTGCCGTAGTCTGCGAACCTTCGGTCGAAACATCGCCATTGAACTGCATACGCGGTACAGTGATGTAGCAGTTACCGACATGCGAACCCTTGTTGCTTGCGCCCTGCCCTGCTTCGGTTGCATACAGCGGAATGGTATACAGCGAACGGACAACCGCCGGGGACATGAGGGTATCGACGCTCATTTGCATCGCATTTGCAGACTGAGTGTAGTAGTGCACGCAATAGGTTGTGCCTTCGGTTGCTGTGAAGCCTTGTACTTGCATAGACTCAACATCAATGAGATATGCCGTACTGTCATTGTTGATGGTACATACAATGTCACATCCGCCAAGCGGTGCACACGGAGTCTGTCCAACGGTCAGTGTAGTACCAGTCGCAGCGACAGCTTCATCAACCGGCACAACGCCGTTATATGCAACCGTAGAACCAACAGACAGCGCGCGGCCTTGCAGAGAGAAGTCACCGGCAGTAATCGTCTGCGTCAGGGACGGAGTGTCGGGGATTTGGATAACAACCGGGTTGCCGATGCCTGCATTGATCGCACCCAGGTTCACAGTGGATTGGAGCTGGTTTGTAACGATCTTGTCCGAATAGAAGATAAGATCGTTTGTGGTTGGATCAAAGCACTTGAGGTACATTGTACCTTTTGCATAAACGGTCAAGCCGTTAATAGTACCAGAAACGTTCATTTGTGTCCTCCTTATTAACGTTTTTCTACCGAACCCGAAAGCCTGCCCTGTAACGACTCAAAGCTTATCAGTGCATGGCTTCCCTCGTTTCGGTCATATTTCCACGATGGGAATGGATTGCCTTCCTTATATTTGCCGCCGTTTGCTTCTGTAAGCGCTGCAATCAAATGTCCTGTTGTGCGTGTTATCGCTTCTTCGGTTAGCGCGAACCGGCGCACTGTCCAGTCATAAATATCCTCTGGTTGCGCTCCGGTTTTGACAGCGACAGAATACAGTAGGGCTTCAAAGTCAGGTTTTAAATTTGGCGCGTTATGCGCCGCAATGTCTTTTTCTGCTTGAATGAGTTCGGGGTTGTCCGTTTCATCCGGCAGATCAATTCCATTTTGCGCAGCAAGGATAGTACGCAGTTGCCCGAAGTTCTTTGGGGTGATCTCTGCATTCACATCCCCTTGCTTCACTTTGATGGATGCCAATTTGCGCGGTTCGTCACGGCTAGTAGCAATGTACATTTCCACGTATTCTTTCCCGTCCTCTGATTTTTTAATAGGCAGCCGCATTGCCAGTCTCAAAAAAATCAATAGGCGTAAAAACAATCCGCGTTCTTGCTCTCCGTTCATACGCGCGTCATAGTCCATGGCGTACAAGGCCTCAAGGAATCGCATGCAAACATATTTGACAGGGAGCGTTTGCTGCGCTACCATAAGCCCCATTTTTGCATCAGAGAATTGTAGATAGTCTGATACCAATATTGGATACAGGGTTAGGCCATTCCACATGATTGGTTTCCCACGCTGGACGGCATCCTGTTGTTCCCGATTTAACATCCTGTCCTCCGTTTTCCTCCTAAAAACACAAAAAAGGGGCTGTAAACCACATTTCTGTGATTTACAGCCCCGATTGGCTATCGTCATCCTCCACTCTGGATGATGTATTATATTAAAAAATACACTTTGCAAGAGGTATATTTTTATTTTGTTTTAGTTTATCATAAATCGCTTTTGCAAGTTCTTTATAATATTTCATTTCTTGAATACTGTTTCCTGTCGCAACTTCATATAACTTGGTGCTAAAGTCATACACCTTCTTTTCATCCAGAAGTTGCTTTAAAATTTGCGCAGTGGTTTTTCCGGCTCCTCTTATTTGGATAAAAAAATCTTTTTCAATGGGGAATTGCAAAGTACCATTTCCCCATATATAGTTTAATTGCCAAGGATATAAAGTAAATCCAAGTTCTTTTTCCACTTCTCGCTTTTGCTCATCATATATATGCGCATCTGAAATTTTGAATCCCAAAATCTCGTGCGCAATTACAGGAATCGGCATACTTACGCATTCTCTTGTTGCCTCTTTTATCATGTTTTCGATATATTCATATAAAATTTCAACTTTCATCTTTTCACCTCCGATATAGAAAGCACATGCCATCCATCTCGCTGGCATCTCAGACGCGCAGATGTTTCTGTTTCTGCATCTATTCGTAACTTGCACGTTTCACCAATATCATTTTCCAGATTTACTTCAAAGCATTTTTTTACCACATTCTTCTTAATCATTTTTTTACCTTTCTTCATGGCTGGGATAGCTGGATTCGAACCAGCGCATGCGGGAGTCAAAGTCCCGTGCCTTACCGCTTGGCTATACCCCAATATTTATTGTTCTTTCGGCTCGTTCGCTGCTTTCTTAATTTGAGCATTGAAGCGAAATCTTGGAATTTTCTTGGCTGGAACCATGATCGGAACATTTTTATATACATTTTGTCTGATTCTTTCCTTAGTTTGTGCCACTTCAAAAACTCCAAAATCTGCAATATGTACTTTTTCACCGTTAAATATTGTTTCAACAATGCACTTGCATACACTGTCTACAATATTCTCGATTGCATAGGCCGATGCACCTGTCTGCTCAGATACCTTTTTACATAGTTCTTTTTTGTTCATATTGGATCACACTCATAAATCAATCTGCTCATTCAAAATCGTAATGCTCAAAAATCCATTTTAGCGCAGAAACAAGTTCATCTTTCGACACGCTGTTGTGCGTTGCCATATTTGCAACATTGTCAATCGCTAAAATCCTTGTTTGGAACGGAATTGTTTCATCGTTCAGTTTATCTTTTACAATGTCGATTGCCATTCCGTCGGATACATTGAATGTGGGGAACGCAATCGTTTTACGCTTTTCCATTGTCTTTCATTCCTCAATGTTGTGCGAGATTTTATGCAGTTCAGGTAGTAGTCAGTTCATGTATTACATTCCCATTTTTGCGCCACACTCAGGGCAAAACTTATGAGAAAAATAATATTCTTGGAAAACTTTTTTGCAATGAGAACATTGCGGCTTTCCTCTAAAATCTTTCCATTCTGCACAAACAACGGGAAATATTGTTTTATCTTCTGTAAACTCAAATTCTTCTTTTAGCCATTCCAGAACGAAATCAAGTTCATAAGAACCAAACCCAATATCAAAATCGTTTTTTCCTTCGTTATACCAAAGAATTTCAAAGTATGTACCGATTTTGTTTTCTGTTGCAATGACTTGTGCATATCTTGTCATTATTTTTTTCTTTTCTTGCAGTTTTGGAGTTGCAAGTTCTGCCATTGTTTTACCCCCGCTCCGTCTAAATCACATCATATAAATTTAGAATGGTTCAAGTTTATACCGCTTTTTGATTCTAAGTCTAATATTGTTTATGCAGTATGTAACCGTAATTCCGGATACTTTCATGTTTTCTACCTGCACTTCCATAAACAATAAAAAATAGAAAAGATGCAACCTGCTGCAAGACATGCCATCACCAATGCCAGCGAAATCATCATAACCATACCTGTAACATCAATAATCGTTTCAAACATTCCTCTATCAATCCTCATTCCCATATTATCGGCTGCTATAATTTGCACTAATTTTAGACCTTCGCCTTACAAATCATATTTGCCACCATATTCAGCCAGCGAGTGAATAAGTCTGAGCATGCAACCCGTCGATCACACACTTCTTACCCAAGCGGCAAGCCGCCTAATCTCGTGCGGGATTGTCACCCGCAGCCCTTACACATCATTCAGAAATTGAAACATAATTCTTGTTTTATTTCTGCCTTGTGCCGGGTACGCAACGCCATGTTATACCCTTATTTCTAAGGTTCACGGCAAACATGGTTATTGGATTCCCTAGGTTTGAACGGTTTTCCACGCCGTCCCTAACTAGGGTTATTCTCCCACAGGAAGCGTCTATTATCCATGCCACAGCGTTGCTGCTTTTGATGTCGATATAATTCGCACACATAGTACATAGTTGGCGCTCTCACGCCTTCTGAATCGGTATCGCTATCGGTTCAAAGTTTTCACCAAAAGTATCCCTCTGGCTTCCACTCCATGAATTACCCCATGTTCTCGGCAGGGTGATTATTCCTTCTTCACCGAGTTAAAATCAGCGCAAATTATAACAGTCGATCTTAAATTGGTGGTTCCCCACGGATTCGAACCGTGCCCGGGCGGTTATGAGCCACCTGTTCTCGCCTAGTGAACTATGGAACCAGATATGCGCCATCCGGTGTCAGATCGCGTGTTCCGTCACGGATTTGGCGCATCTATTCGGGAGTGGTCGGAGTCGAACCGACAAGACACGCGATTTATCTTTGGCCGTATCTCCCATGGTTGCGCGAGTTGGATTCGAACCAACACAGGAAACTGCATTTCAACGTCTATCCGGCTTGGCGTTGAGCAGAAACCTTCTTCTACGTTTAACCACGCAAGCTTCTCCCAATTCGGCTATCGCGCAATATATGGCATGAGCATGAGGAATCGAACCTCACCACGCGGTTTTGGAGACCGCATCGCCAGCCTTGGAACATGTGCTCCTATATACCCCTTGCGGGGTATGCGTGATTTACGCCCACCAGCGCCCCGGCTTAACGGGGTTCTCAGCTTCCACGAAATTGAAAAACAGTCGATTATCAGTCATGCTGTTTTCGGTTTCCGACCCTTTTTGGTCGGTACTTGGTGTCGCCACTCAGGATGCTAGGCGACGCGTGCAGGCCGTAATACGTTATCATCCATTCGCATTCGTGCCTTAAATCCCTTACGGGAGATTGAGTAGCAGAACGGTAAATTTGTTGTGGATAGGCGGTTGCTCATTCCGCCTAGTGTCCTAACTTTGACCTTCCGTGGTTTGTGGGTCTCAAAAATCGCCGTTTACCCACTCATTCGCCACGTTCGAAATTCTGACGGCTCTATCGGTTTTTATCCGCCCGGCTTTCACGGGTAGTTCGTCAACTAGCTCCGCCGTGTACTTTGGCGGATGGTGCCATTGACTGGACTTGAACCAGTGACATACGGTCATTTACGCCGATTGCTCTACCTACTGAGCTACAATGACATGTGTGGGGAGTCAACATTACTCGACTCCCCGTCCGGCATCCACCGGACCTCTCTGTTATATGCGGGTGATGATTTGCACATCACATGGTTGATACTGCCCGTGGATTTGCTAGACCCCATCAGGGTACGGGAGCGTACTTTCATCGAACCTTCCGTTTAAGCGTCTACTTTTGCAACCACGCCATTTGTGTGTGTTCAGGCCATTCGGTTGCTTTACATCGCCACACACTAACGCTCTATTCCGCCACCGCATATTGGAGCACGAAACGGGAGTCGAACCCGCGTTCCCGGCTTGGAAGGCCGGTGTACTACCGCTGTACGATTCGTGCATGTGCCGGTCTTTCCCGGCTGTCATCCGTTTTTCGGGAACGGCATTCCATATTCATTCACAAAAACTGTATGCAGCAAAAATCAAACGGTGTTCAAATAACCCTGATCTCTAATCCTGTTCACGGATTACCTCCTTACAAAACTTTAGAATGAATCTTCTGGCGAAATGCGAATTTGTCGTATCTGGCAAATACGCGCTGGCCCGCCGCAGCCGACTTACATCTTCATATCTTTTGCGTCACAAACAAACTGACTACATCGTTTCATTTTTCTCACCTTTCTTTCCCGGACTTTTATCCGTAAAACCTATCGCCGCGTCCTCATGCAGACTAAGCGATCATATTTATTCACGTATTTCACGCAGGCTCGTATGTCTTTTGAAATATATCCGGTTTGCATGGATAAAATTCTCGATTTACACCCTTAATGATATAGTCTCCCACACTTGCATGAAGGTTCCCTTCTAGTGTATGAATCACTAAACCTACTTTCGGTATGATTTCAAACGATTCCGGGTCAATAAATTCGCATATTTCTGCATGGTTTGACCCATTCCATTGAACTGCATCAATTACAACAGGTTTCTTGCGATATTTCATATCAATCTCCATTTCATTTTACAATCAATACTGGATTGTAAATCATTTGATCGAACATTGTGCTACGCTGACATGATTACTTTTGCAAATCGTATAAGCTACCTACTATTTCAATGTTTTCCCATGCGTAAAACCTGCCATCGTACCTACTTAAATGAATTGATTTGTTCAATCTTTGTTTCATCCATTCATCAGCCTTTTTAGTAAGAGAAATTTCTCCTGGAAGCAATTGGATAATGTTGTAGCAGTCTGTTTCTTCTGGTGAAATACATTCTGTGCTATGTTGCTGTTTATAAACAATAACATAGCCAATTGGTCTTTTTAACAATATTGCTTGTCCATCCCAAATTTCTTTTCCAACTACACCTTCGGCAATGATATCGCCTTCTCGTAACGTTATACCATGAATATCTTTTCTTGGTATCGCTTCTCTCATTTCCTCACCTCTTACATTTTTAATACAATAAAAAGGATGATATTACAATCTACAACCTGTTCACATTTTTGCTACTTAACGCCTAGACGCACATTATTTTTGTCAGCTTATATGCTATTAGCTGAACTTTCCCGTGTTGGTCTGCGTTGCCACACACAAACTCTGCTTCCACACCTCACATACTTTGCAATCAGGAATCACCCTTTTCATCACGGTACTTTTCAACCTCGCGCATGTGCATATGTCGCAACCGTTATCCCATTCGGTTGAGGTTAACCCATATAATTTTCAACGTGCCGCTTTCGCACAGCGCACACGCAAGACCCGTTCGCGGTGTTTTTCGCCTGTGGTATCATACATCTGGAGCCAATGGTGGGACTCGAACCCACGACCTGATGATTACAAATCACCTGCTCTGCCATCTGAGCTACACGGGCATATTATGCGGCCAAGGATTTGCACCCTGGATGGATGTTTTTACTTATCCAAGCCGTCTTGTGTCCTTAAAAGGTTACACATCCTCCGGTCAAGCGTCTACTATTACCGTTCAGGCTGTCGCCCGTCTGGTTTTACCGTCCCACGCGGTACGTAGGCCGTCTATTTCCGCCACCGCACAAATTCTGTGTGTATTCCGTCTTTCAGCCGTTCCAATGGGACGATAGCGCACACAATCGCATCCGGCATCTGATGATTTTTTATCACCTCTATACAGAGCCGCTATCGTCTAACTCAACCGCATAGCGACATATTTAGTGGCGGATAAGTTTAACCTCAGAACGCTTCTCTCACCAGCATTCCTATCTACTCTACATCGAGTAGACCCCAACTTCCAAAGGGTGCACATTATATACTCTACCACCGACAGGTCAGCACTTACCCATCTATCACTATATCGTGTGACTACTACGCCAAACAATCAGCAGCTTTTTTATATCTCATGTTGGCGATCAACCCAAGCGAGAATGGAGCCACGCATACCTGACCGTTTGGTTATAAGCGTTAGACAAGCTGTGTACACTATTTGGATATGTTTCCATGCCTTTAACACTTGTCCCACGGAATTTTACCGTGCCATCATACACTCATTTTTGGCTGAGCAACCTTAAATGGCATGACCATTATATGAATCGAACCTCGCTTTTGGATAGGTCACTTCTGCCAGCCTGCTAACCATCTTCTACTCCTGTCGGCATCGAACTTCTCTTACTCGGTGCCAGATCAGGGGAGCAGGTTCACCAAAGGCAGTCTTTTCATCTTCTTTCGCTGCAAATACACAGACTCCATCGTTACAGTTATCCTCAGTATATCTGCATACCGTATATAAACGGCATACAAGGGCTGTGCTGTGTTAAGGACGTTCCTTTCTGTTTATAGCCTTGGCCTTCGGCATCAGAACATTTACAGCTTCATCTACATTTACACGGGCTTGGAACCGTTATCCCAATATAGAGGGTGTTGCGAAAACATACATCGTCATATACCAGGATAGCTGTATTAAATTAGGTATTTACTGATGCTCCCATCGCTTGGAAGCTTCCCTCCATCCGCGTTCCTTGGCGTATTCTATACCCTCAATACCTAAATGGAGCCAATGACGAGAATCGAACTCGCGCACTCAGATTGGAAATCTGATGTTCTACCATTAAACTACATTGGCATATTGCCGTCTCTTCCAGCTGTCACCACGGGTTTTCATCGTGTCCGACACAAAGTATCGAGCCGCTATCCTGGCGGAGCAGGAGGGATTCGAACCCTCGCACGTTCATCACGCCTCACAGTTTTCAAGACTGCTCCCTTACCACTTGGGTACCACTCCTTATTGCAGCGTGCAGGATTCGAACCCGCGATGCCCAGTCTCCACACGAAAAAATCCGGCGATCAACCAAGAGTCTTGCCCGCTTGACCAACGCTGCGTGTTCCTCCCCGCGTCTGCGGGGAGGGTATGGGTATGATAAGGAAAGGAGATATTTTGTCGCAGAAACTAGCGACAGGCTTGAATATGGATTGCGCCATTAGAGAATCGAACTCCACATCGCAACTATACGTTACATGTTTGCCATACATTGGCGCATATTCCTCCCCGGCTGCTGGGGAGGTGAAAGATAGGGAAAAGAGAAAGAAAAAGAGGTAGGAAATTCTGTCCCCGCTTTTGGGGTACGGGGAATTGCCTGAACCACATGGCAGCATGTATCCATGTAGCCCAAGCGTGTATGGTTGCGCCATACAGAAAAAAGACGGCGCAATCCCCACCAAATCACACTACGAGTACATTACACACGTACTTAGTGCGGTTTGGCGCGGATTGCGCCGTCTGTAACTGTATTATATTCCTTCTTCTGGCGAAAGTCAACCATTTTTTCATTTCATTTTTAAAGTTTTTTTACGCCAACATACCGCCTGATACACTCCCGAAAACCAAGTATTTTCTTATTGCTAATGTATTGCTAATGTATACGCAAAAAAATCAGGTATTCCCGTAATTTTTGCTTGACTGGGGGTCAAGAGGCCGCAGGTTCAAGTCCTGTCACTCGGACCAAAAGATAGAAATCCGAACTTAATCTTCCAAGTTGGAGATGGGTTCGGATTTCTTCTTTTTACAGAAAATCTGGATTTAATCCGATAAACGGAAAAAAGGCGGGCCTTCCTCGTTGATTTGAGGAAAGCCCGCCTTTTCGTGTGTAAACATCTCATATAGTAAATATTGTTTGAAAGTCCCCTTTGGCATAAAGATGATTTGGCAGTATGTATATCAAGTGCCCGAAGTGAGCACTTGATCGGAGATTGATTCGTTTTATCCAGCTTTAGCCATATGCTGTTTCAGCTGTTGTTCCTCCTTCCACTGGGCAAACTGACGCTGTCCTTCTTCGCTGGCGTAAAACTTTTCAATCTCCGGCAGCAGCACGCGAGCCAAAGCCTCCATCTCGTGCTGCGGAATCCCGGTACCGTAATCATTTACCTTTTTCTTTTTTGCCAAATGGTGTACCTCCATAATAGATTTGCATATACGTACAAAGAAAAAGCCGCCACATATGGCGGTCACAAGTTTTGCTCAATAGGCCGCTCCTTTCTCCCGGAGCCGCGGGTATACACATCCAGAACTTCCTTTGGGATACGATCAAGAACCGCCACAGCGTCAGCATAGTCCCGCCGCAGCTTGGCATCGGCCAGCTGCTTTAAAGTGCTTTCCTGAGTCGCTTTTTCCAGAGACTGCTCCAGTTGAGCATTCTCCTGTTTCAGCTTTTTGTTCTCCATGGTGGTTTCCGTAAATGCCACCTGATATTTCTTCATGAGGTTGTACATCCGCTCCACAGCCGGGATATACTGATCCATAAAAGCGGCAATCTCGGCAGCTCTGCTTTTTGCGTTAAAGGCTCCAATACCGGCCAGCAGTTCCTCCAGCTTGGCCTTCTGTTTGAGCAGGCGGGTCATCTCCTTGAACACTCTGGGCGGAATGTGTTCACGTCCGGTCTGGCTGGCGCTTTCTCCACGCTCGAGGTCGGGATATTTCCGCACCATGTGCTCCCAGAATTTGTCCTGCCACTGGGTCAGCTTTTTCTTGTTTCCCACGATTTCCTTGGCGCTGAGCCTGCCATCCGCAGTCAGCGGGACAAAAGAAAGGTGCATATGGGGCGTTTTCTCGTCCATATGCACCACAGCTGATATGATTGTTTTGGGGTCTTGGCTTTGCTGGAGAAAGGTCAGCGCCTCTTGAAAATAGGCTCTGATCTCAGATTTCTTCTTTCCTCGAAAGAAGTCCGGTGTGGCCGTTACTAGGGCTTCCACGACTCGAACACTGTCTGACCGGGTACGGCAACCGGCTTCTTTGATCTGCCGCTCCGCCTCCGCACGATATTTTCGTTTCGGCTCGATCAGATGGAAATTATACTTACTCCTGCTGATGTCCACATCGGGATTGCTGGCGTATTTCTCTTTGGTGCGCTCGTTGTGGGCTTCAATATTCCCGATCTCCGGTCCCTTGTACTTGGCAAAGCGGAGAATGGCATACTGCGTCTTACTCATATGTTGTCCTCCTTTTTCCGTTTCTCAAATTACTGTGTGAATTGCTATAAAGAGCGTACAGCGGTCAATCAAAGTGTACGTACGTACAGCGTCCGCTCCCCGATATTAGCGCCGCCATTCTTCCGGCACATCTTCCGGTACGTACGTACGCATCGAATCACCGGAAAACACCGACATATTATTTCTTACCAGAACCTCAATTCCCAGAAAGCCACGTACCCGCCGTCCGGCTGCATTGGTCACATTGTTGCAGTATTCCAGATTGTAGCGGCTCTGGCAGGCAATCAGGGCTTCGCTGAAGCTGCGGGGTTTCAGGGCGGGCAGATTATTTTCGGTGCAGTAAATCTGGTATGCCTCATACAGCTCTTTGGAGCTGGCAGATAGATCGGCTTTCCGGCGAATATACCCGTCCGAATCCAGAAAATCAAAGATATTGTTGTTATCTCGTTTGACGGCCTCCCGATTGTCTTTTGTGCGCTGGCTCTCGGTAAACTTGAAATTGTTGGCGGCCAGCCGCTGCAATCCCTCAAAAGCCCACAGCAGGATGCCCTCCACCTCGGCTTTCATCTTTTCGGCCAGGTCAGGATCGTCCGCACGGCCAGCCGGTTTTTCTTTTGTGGTCAGCACCAGCTGGCGGCGGTAAAATCCGTCACTCCGGTCAAATAGCGCCTGCAAATCTCCGTTGGAGAAAGCCAGCAGCCTGGCGCACATCCATCCCTGATAACTCTGCTTGCCCTTGCGCTCCAAATCCATCTTACCCTGGGCGGTGACGATGGATTTCACATAATTGGTCTGGCGCAGGGCTTCCATCCGCATATCGTCATCCACGCACAGGAGGATATGCTCCAGGTCAGCACGGGCAAACCGGTTCTCGGATATTTTCCCGATGCTGCCATCCTTCATGTTGGAGCCGAACAAAACTCCCAGCACAGCGCCGATCTGAGACTTCCCCTCGCCGCCGTTGCCTTTAATCACCATCATTCGCTGGCCCTTATTGCTGGGAATCAGACAGTAGCCGATGTATTCCTGCAAGGTGGGAATGTCCTCCGGGTAGAGAAGGTCATCCAGAAATTGCAGCCAGAGGACAGGTTTCGGGGCGTTGGGGTTATAGGCCATAGGGAAGCGGTTGCGGACGATTTCAGTTTTTCCCTCCACAAACCTCCCATCCAGAAAAAGCGTCCCGTTGGAAAGATGAATCCGGTCCGCCTGCGGGGGAAAATCCTCCACCAGTGCTGCCAGCTTCATCAGCTCCACAATGTTGCTGATTTTACGGGGAATGTTGCTAACCGCACAGTATTTCATCCCCTCAAAAATCTCTCCTCGCAGGGGAAGTTCATCGGTTACACGGCCTTCGGGCGTGAAAAAAGCCCCGTTTGTGAAGATGATCTTGTGTGTCTGCAAGAACTCCTCACAAAACAGGGCTTCGTTGATACTTTTTCCATCAAACCAAACGGGCATTCCGTCAGGCTGCTTGTTTTTCTTCATAGGTGACTTCCTCCTTTTTCAATCTTTTTAACCGTCCCTCCAAATTGGCAATCAGATCATCCTTGTTCAGTATTTCTACGATTTTCACCCGCTGTTCCAGCTCGGCGGCAATGAGCAAATCCGCCAGATACTCCACATAGTCCATCATCTGGCAGGTTTCCACAAACCGGTCATCCAGAGTACCTTCCGGCGCCTTAGGTGCGTGCCGCACCTTCCAGCATTCCAGAAGATGCAGATAATCGCACAGCACCCGCAGGCAGCGCACTTCCTCCTGCCGGTATGCTTTCAGCAGAGGACTTTTTGGCTTGGGCAGGGCGATTGCCGCTGGTGGCTTATCTGGGTCAATGCCAAAGTCATGAGCCAGCTTCTGCGCTGCCTCATAGTTGCTCAGACCGAACAACTTCGCCACAAGGTCGATCACGTCGCCGGTGGCTCCGCAGCCAAAACAGTAAAAGTACCGCTCGTTCAGCTTCATGCTGGGGTGTCGGTCATCATGGAACGGACAACAGACCATGCCATTTCGACTGACTTGCAGCCCATAATAGGCCGCAGCCTCCGGAACCCGGACAACTTGTTTTATCAGCTCAAACCATGTCATTACTGCTCACTCCCTTCCGAAAGAAAATCCTGGGTGCCGTTTTTTACCATAGAACCTCTCTTTCTTGCGCTTCCGGCGCAGTCGCTATATAATGTTGTTGTAGTTCCCCAAAAAGTAATCCGATTTTAGATTACCCTTTCACTAATAGGAGAAATCCGGGGTGTAAAACGGAACCATTTTTTGAAAAAGCACAAAATATTTTTTGAAAGAGGTGAGGTCATGGCGTATCTGTCTGATGACGAGCTTCTGGATACCGAGGGTGGCTTCACCGTATGGGACGATGGGACAGGCACTGGTGTGGCGGAGGAAACGCTGGAACAGGCGCTTGCGGAAGAACGTCTGGCAGAGCTGGAAAGCGAGCTGGAGCAGGACGAGCATCCTATCGACTATGAAGCGGAGCTGGAAAACGAGGAAGAAGAATCCGCCCCGGTCAGCGAAAAGCGACTGAAACGGGAGATTCGGGCGGAAGCCATGCGGCGGCTGGAGGAAGCAGCCCGCACTGAAAAGGATTTTCAAGTCGTAGTAGGGGAATGGGACAGGCTGGATCGAAACCGGGAGCGCCGGGAGCGGGACCACGAAAACCTTCGGGGAGATGTACCGCTGGAATATCAGACGGTGCCTGAACCGAAACTCATTCCACGGTGGATGAACAACCCTGCATACCGGCAGCTGATGGCCGGAAACTTTCTGGACATCCTGTTTGACTGCCCCTATGAGATGCACAACCTGACCGCTAATCCCTTTATTTCCCGCATGGTGGAGGAACTGAGCGAGGAACATAAGGAAGTTCTGTATTTCCTCTCTTTGCGGCTGTACAGCACCACCCGGCTTGCCACTGTGCGTGGGCAGTCTGACCGCAACATCCGCAAGCTGCGGAAAACCATCCACAAGAAATTGCAGCGCCAGATGTATGACCATCTGGGCGGCAAGCAGGAGCATGGCGGCAGCTTTACCTTGCGGGAACGCCAGTTTTTGGAGGAATACTCGAAAATCGCAAGAAAACAGGGTAAGGATGCTGTGATCCGACGGGAGAACAAGACTAAGCGCAGAAAAAAGAAAAACCGCCCCTGATAATTGGGACGATTAAGGAGAAAGGGCGTGTATGATGAAAAATCTGTTTGAACAGTCCCGTTCCCATTGGGTGCGGTACGATCATTACGAGCTGAAAACAGCGGAAGATGGCAAGCGGTACATCACCCCCGGCAAAAACGCAAAGCCGGATGTCTACAATCCGCTGAAAGAAGTCCCTAACATTGTGCTGGATGCGCTGAATGTGGGGATGCTGATGATGGGGCGCAAGCCGGAAGCAGAAGTGGAAAAGGCGATAATGGAATTTGTCACCCGGTACGGTCTGTTGGGACTAATGACCGCCTTGCCTACCACACCGTCCTTTATGGACTATGAGGCGGTGTACCTGCCGAAAAACCACTTCATCAAAGAAGAATCCATGGCGACAGACAAATATCTGTCCCTGTTTTACCCCTTTGACCAACTGGACTTGGTGAAGAAAGGCATTACATCCACATGGAACGTGTCTGGTGACCGGACGATGGTTGCCCTGACCATGACCTTCATGGACGAGCCGATGGCAAAGAACATGAGCTTCCAGCGGGAATATGCGGAACCCTATGACTGGGTTGCCCAGCAGTTCAAGGACTGGGCATTCACCCTGTCTACCTCAATCCTGTACTACAATGATTATGACTCCCTTGATGAGGACGCACGGGGGCTGTACCGCAAGTCCATGGCTGCGTTCGGCGGAATCGCTCCCAGCTACCACATCGAGCTGCTGGATAAGCCAACCATTTATTGGGACTTTCATTCGCTGCTGCTGGGTATCCAGATGATGTTCAGCTTCATGCTGGTGGACAATGACCAGCCCCTGCGCCTGTGCAAGCACTGCCAGAAGGTGTTTTTGGGCAGCCGGTCCAATGCGGCCTTTTGTAGCCCACGGTGCAAAAACCAGTACAATGTCTACAAGAGCCGTGAGAAATCCAAGGGGGAAGCAGACTAACGAGGTCGCTGTCGCTGCGGCGGGACAGGGCATGATATACCTTTGTTTCCTTTTCCGGCCAGGCAGATTTTGCCCTCTGTGCAAATCCCGATTCCGTCCGTATCCGTACAAAATCCGCCTGTCCTACTGTCGCCAAAAAGTGTCTGTCAACCGCTATCTGCCCGCACAGCAGATGGCGAAGCCAGCCCCTTTCCAGCGTCAGCCGGAAGCAAAGGTATAACACACTAGACTTTCCGAGGGAAAGTCGTGTGCCAAGGAAGGCACTGCCCTCCTTTGGAAACCTCCCGCCAAGGGGAACGCTGTTCCCCTCTAGACTCCCTTTGCCAACAGGGATGCTACTCGCCCCTATTGGATGACCTAGAGCCAAAGGGGCTTTGCCCCTCTGGACACCTCGCCTGTCCGTGCAGTGGCTATCCATCCTGCTCCTGCACAATGGTGCCCCCATACCCGAACAGAAAAGACCAGGCACGAAAATCCACCCAGAATAAGGGTGAATTTCCGTGCCTGGTTCATTGTTTATGACGCTGTAATTTGAACCGCGTTTTCTCGAACCTGATTGATGGTCTCCATCAAAGCGGTTCTGGTTTTTGCATCAAACAATTTGATAAAACTGATTGGCTTGTCAAACGGTGGCTTGGTCAGCTCTGCGACATTTTCCATATATCCGTTCAGCTCAATATGATTGATGATTTTGTTTACAAAAGCAATCTGCTTTTGATTCAGAGATTGGTCATTGATAAAAGCGGAAAACGCCTGCATAGCCGCTTCATGATCTAGCTTAGCGATCTTGCGAATGAGCAAGCCAAAGGGTGTGTCGCCAAACTCTCGGGCATAATCTTCTTTGCTGCCCAATTCGCTAGTTAGCACCCGCTCCAGTTCCTGATAATCGCCCATAGCCAGCGGAATATTATGGGTCAGCTTATATATGGCCAGCGTATTCCCGTGCTCGTTCACATAGCGATTGACCTTGGCACGGTAGTCTTCAAAGTCATAGGCAGCTTCCAGCTGGACGCCCTCCTGACTGTCAATAATCGGGTCAGTCAGCTTGGTGACGATCTGCCTCTGTGCTCCGCCACCTTCATCTAAAAATCGAATCAGCTCCCGCAGCTCCTTCCGAACCTGCTCAAACAGCAAAATATCATTCGCGTCCCAAAATGCATTGGTGTGAATCTCCTGAAGCATGGGCAACTTTGCCTTAATCTGCGGAATGCTGGCCTTACGCTCCAGTAGGGAAGCGGTGTCGCACAGTTGCTTTTTTGCATACTGGAAAGTGGGCATCTGCTCGATGTGTGCCAGAATTAGGCCATACATGAAATTATCAAACCGCTTTGCAAACTCGTCAGCCTCGTCTGAGCGTACCAGAGGTGCAATCTGTGTGAGCAACTCGCCCTTGTCACCTTCGCTTATGGACACGAAGGCTTCCGGCTTTTTATATTTCTCCACATACTGCATCCGCAATTTTACGGCAATCAGGTCTGAGTTGAGCGCCAGCACCTGCTTGTGGCAGGTATTGACGATCTCGCTGCGCCACATCTGATAGTCCTCACCGGCAAAGGCACTTTCCTGCAAAACCATTGCAATTTTGATTTGTTTGCCGAAGATGTTTTCCGACAGTGTTTTGGTTTCTCTGGTTTCGTAGCCTTCTTTATGTTCCCGGAAGTACTCAAAGTTGCCGCAGTAGTCAAAAATCAGGAACCGCCGCTTGTCGGTGTATGTTCCGTCAATCTGATCCAAACAGGCCAGTCCTTTGCACAGCCGAGTGCCGCGGCCAATCATCTGCCAGAACTTTGCCTTTGACCGAACTTTTTTGAAAAACACCAGATTGACGCACTCCGGCACGTCGATGCCGGTGTCCATCATGTCCACAGATACCGCAATGTGCGGTTCTTTTTCCGGCTGCTTGAAGTCGTCGATCACCGTCTGGGCATAGGCATCATCGCAAATTACCCGCTGAGCAAATGTGCCGCGATACTGTGGGTACAGCTTATTGAATCGTTCCAGAATAAACTCCGCGTGGCGCTTGTTTTGGGCAAAGAGAATGGTTTTGCCCAGACGGTCACCGCCCGCCACCTTGATCCCCCGTTCCATCAGATCCTGCAACACGATGTCAACGGTTGTCTCGTTAAACACGAATTTATTGAGAGCGGCGGAGGGGATAAAGTCCGGCAGTTGACCATCCTCGATGAAATCATCCTCATACCGCTCCTTGTCATCGTCAGACAAGTCATCGTATGTGATGCCCTCTTCCAGAAACTTGGTCTTGACCTCATAGTTATAATATGGCACCAATACATGGTCTTGATGAACTGCCGTTTCGTAATCGTAGGCATAGGTGGGGACACCGTGTTCCATCTCGAAGAAGTCGTAGGTGTTCCGATCTACATCGGTTTTGGGCGTAGCGGTCAGGCCCACCATGAATGCGTCAAAATATTCAAAGATAGCCCTATACTTTTTAAAAATGCTCCTGTGGCTTTCGTCAATAATAATCAAGTCAAAATGCGCCGGAGTAAATAACTGACGCCCGTTCTTGGACTTGGTATCATCAATGGCGTTGAGGATGGTCGGGTAGGTGGAGAACACGATGCGGGCATTACGGTCATCCTTATTGGAGCAGAGATTGCACAGAGACATATCTGGCAGATAATTTTTAAAATCGTCCTTTGCCTGTTTCACCAGTGCGGTGCGGTCGGCCAGAAATAGGATGTTTGTAACCCATTTGCCACGGCTGAGCACATCGGTCAAGCTGGACGCAGTTCTGGTTTTGCCGGTGCCGGTGGCCATCACCAGCAGATGCTTGCGGAACCCCTGCGTAATCTGCTCACATACCGCCCGGATGGCTTCTTTCTGGTAATACCGGTCTGTGATTTTGTCATCAATGGGAATATCCATCAAATCCATCCGCTCGGTGCGCCGGTTCATCAGCTTTTGCAGGTCATCCTTGCTGAAAATGCCACTGACCTTCCGTTGCGGGGCGGTCTGGTCATCCCAGAAGTAGGTTTCAAAGCCATTGGTGGTGAACATCATGGGGCGGCGGCCAAACTTCCGTTCCAGACAATCCGCATACAAAACCGCTTGTTTGCGTCCAATGTTGGGGTCCTTGCTGGTGCGCTTGGCTTCTACCACCGCCAGGGGCAGGCCGTCCTTCCCAAACAGTACATAGTCGCAGAAGCCAGGCTGACCTGGCACCCCGGCCATATCCTCCACACGATACTCCTCTTGTACATCAGCATCCGGGCCGGTGAACTTCCAGCCCATCAGTTTGAAGTCCACGTCGATGTAGATTTTGCGGGTCTTGAATTCCGAGAGGTCCTCCGGCTGGAAGGTGCGTTCCTTCTGATGCTGCTCCTTTTCGGCGGTGTACCGGATGGACATCTGCTCGATTTGTTTGCGCAGCGCCTCGATCTCGGCGTCCTTCTGGTCCAGCAGACTTTCCTGTTCCTTGATTTTCCGGGTGTCCACCGCCACCTTTTCGGTGGGGACAAGGTTCTCGTCGAAGGTGCGCTCCTGATAGTCCGCGCCATAGCAATAGTCAATCCACTGCACAAACTCAAACAGACCGCGCAGGGAAGCAAGCGCATCACTTGGCTGAACGCTGCGCTCGGTATGTACCGCCAGATTGCCCAACTTAATGATAAAAGGCATCTTGCCCCAAGTGTCGGAGTCCACAGCGAAGCGGAAAGTTGGCTCGTGAATGAGGGATTGCAGATTGTCCTTGTAAGGCATTTTCATGGACTTGTCCGCTGCATATACCCATTTTACTGCTAGCTCCAATGCCTTACGGCAGCCTACTGCACACATGGCAGGAGCAGAAACATAAATTTTCTCAGCTTCCATGCAGGCGGGGGCGAAGAGGGCATATTCAGTTTTGGCTTTGAGAAAGGAGAAGTTAGTCATCACATCATCTCCAGTATTTTATTTCTTTTGAACTCATCATGTCCTCATATTGTTTCAACGCGGTTTCCTTATCTGTATGAAGCAGTTGGTAAAACTGTTCATCATCTTCTTTTTTAGCGTCTATTGAAAAATCAATATACGATAATAAATCTATACGGTTAGAAATTAACATCTCTTTATTTATCTGCTTGCTGTTCATGCGCTTTACGCTGTTGTCATCAATTATGATTATTCTGGGAATGTGCTGAACAGTATCGACAAACGCCAAAAATAATTCTGGCGTAATTGGCATACCAAGCAAGTCATATTCTATACCATCTTTTTCACCGTAAATATTGACTACCGGCATATCGCTTGTAACGAATACGGAACCTTGGGCTTTAAAAATACACAGTTGCGATTCCTTCATTGTCTCAGCCAAAGCCCGAGGAAACAAGCCAACATCCGGAGCAATGTTCATCTTCAAAAACTCGTTTGCCAGCATGGACAGATAAACATTTTGCGGTACATCAGGAAAAATGTTCTTTACATGTTTAATATGATCCGGATCGTTTTTGTATTGTGTATCAATGATATAATTTGACAGATGCACAAAAATAGGGTTTCTAAACAGTAGTGATGACATAAATTGCCTTAGTTTATCAATTTCCACCCGAGCTAACTCAAATTCATCTGAATCCCGTAAAGCATTTTTTATCTTTGAGATAATGGTTGCGTATTCGCCTTCCAGTTCGATAAAACTGTTCTCGATCTCATTTGGTGCTGCAAAAACATGAGTTTTGCTATCTGGATCAATTGCAATTTGATCATATAGGTAAGAACGACAGCAAATATTGTCGATTGAAACCATTTTTGCGTTTTCATCATTAGTAAAAACAACATAAACTTGTTCTGATTTTTGATTACTCACAGAAAAGTTTTTTAAGTAAGCCTTGGGGACATAATGTTGTTTTCTCGTGATTTGCTTGTCTAAAACCTCTGTATACTCCATGACAATTTTGCTATCACCAATATTTCCTATATTCAAATCTTCTCAGCACTAAAATTGATCAAGAAATCATCATTTTATCTAGCCCTAATTCTGCAAGCTTTGTATTAGCCTCGAAAAATTCTGCATTATTGGGAAATGGTTATCTAGTACATAGAACTGCCGATCTTGCCCATCTTTCAAGAAGAATACTTGTTTATCCCGTGCTGAGCTATTTAGGCTCTCCCTATGTAAGCATACAAAATAGTCTAATGTCTTTTCTTCTGGAAGCCGTTCCTGGGTATATCCTTTTGTACTTCTGTCATATTTATAACCGAACTCTTTATATAATCGTTGTTTTCCAATACGAGTTTTAAAAGCGAACATCGCTAATTTTATATGTTTTGTTTCATCATGCAATTGGAAAAATTTATTTTTTTCAATCGTTTCTGTTAAATCATCCAAGGTTGCATTTCCCTTGACTTCTATAACCATTATGCAATCATTTGGTTCAACCAGGAAAATGTCTCCGGATAGTTGACGTCTATAAAAATTTTTCCTACATACGATGATGTCACATTGTGGGCTTTGATGATTGGCCCAAGCAATAAAGCCGGTAACAAATTCTAGCATTTGAAACCGTTCCTGAAGACATTTTTTGAGAATATTTTCTCCACATCTACCCATCTCAGCATGATGTTTTAACTTTTCAGCTATAAAATATTTGCAAAACAGAAGTTCCTCCGAATATTCCTCATATATCTTTGTAACATCTTCTTCCATAATAGACCTCTCACTTACTTAAAACTTTTGTTTAGAAGTCTTTTTGAGCATTTGATAGCCTTCGGTTCCGCTAATTTCAAGCATCGAATATTTCTTTAGCATTTTCTCTAAACTTATACGGATTTGGACAGGGGTATAAGAAGTTAATGCCCCTTGGTTAATGATAGACTTCGTCCAATTTCTTTGCTGATTGTAGAGACTCCAAAAACGATTCATATCAAAGTTGGGATTCTGTGCCGCTATTTGTTGCACCATTGCGTTAAGGGTATTTCGATCCGTTTCCGAAACGCCTTGCGGAATCATATTTCCCATAGCAGAAGTGATGTTTTGCGCTGTAACTCCTGTGCAAGCATTATTAAGATCGGCCATAATAAACTGCGATTCTATATTTGCTAAAACATTTTGTGTTATCTGAAAGGAATTCTTTTGGAATGACTTCATGAGCATCTGTTGTTCCTGAATCTCTGACACATACTCATATAGTTGATTCAGTGCTGTATAGCTGGTCGCGTCCATTTTTCGGACAAAGTAATGTTTGTACTTGTTCCAATAATCCGTATCCATCAGGGGTAGTGATTCATAGAACGCCGTTTCGTTTAATTGTCCGTCAACAATGAACGTAGAGATTTCCCTTAACCGCTCCTGGAACTCATCAATTTGAAGGACGATAAGAGAAGCTGCATCAATCTTTTTCTTCCGTTCCTGCAATATGTAAGTTGCAAGGGCAAAGCTGCCTACAATAATAAGCAAAATGTTTGCCCAGTTTTCTGAAATAAATTTTACCATCTATCAGGACTCCTCACTGCAAATCAAGCACCCGTTCAATTTTTTTCTTCTTTTTATCAATTAGTGCAGCAATAAATTGTTCGTAGGATTCTTCAGGATACAAAGGATTTTTCTCTGTTTCATACTCGTATCCGCCTGTAATTCCTCGTGCCAACTCTGCTAATGTTTTTAATGCTTGTGCAAATGGAATATCTTCGGGATTTTTTATCTTGGAAATCGTTGGTTCTATATGATTATATAAGATTTTAAGTTGTTCAAGATGTTCTTCTAAAATTAATGGTTTCCCAGTTACAGGAAAAATATGTTTCATTCGGCGTTCAAGAATATGAGATAATTCTTCTTCTGTAACTTGCTCATCGGATGTTCCGCGTCGTATGTAAATAGTAGCAGGCTTAATACTGGAACCTTCTTTTCGAGATATAAACGGTAAAAATTGAGGAGTATCTTCAACAAAAAGCATTTGGAATTGTTTTCCCTTCAATGCCTCGTACTCAGATGTTTGATAGCTAAAATCATATACATCATACTTCAGGCTGGAAGAAAGGTACGGCTTTATCCATGCCCCTATCTGCTCTTTTGCTTGTAACTCTTTTAACCCATCACATGAAAATGTCTTATCATCGTTTTCATGTACGCCAAAAACAACAATGCCACCGCCGTAATTTGCTAAGGCGAGCATTAATTTTGCCAGCTTGTCTTTCTCAATCCACTCTTGTTTAAAATCGATGGCATTGTGTTCGCCAGTTTGGTCCTGCAAAAATTCACGAAAGTGATCCAATGTTGGCTCTTGAAGAAGTCGATATACAGTATCTTTTATTTGTTTAGGGAATTCCATATGTTTTACCTCACCCAAAGTATTCCTGCATTAGCGCCTTTTTCAGCGTTTCAAGCTTTTCAAGGCTTTTGCTGATGGTGGTTTTTGTTTTTTCTGTTTGATCCACAAAGTTCTCAAAAGTTTCTTGTTGAGCATAAGGGTATAAAGGAACTTCGACTTTACCTAGATCTTTACTTCTGATTCCTTGTGCCGTTCCTCCGGTTTTATACATAGCTATATCTTTGATAAATTTGTCTGTCTGCATATATGCACATAAAAAAGCATTATTGATTATTCCCCTATGTCCTTGGATGGTGATTACTCTTTGCCCAAGTGCAAATTTAGTTAACCCTTGAGGAACTTGACAGGCATTTCCAAATGTATGGCCTTCAGTAACAAATAAAACATCTCCTGGATATCCAAATCCTCTATGCATCCAGCTATCATATGTCTTTTCTGTTACATATTCTTCAACATATTTGAAAACACCTTTTCCAACGGATTTTGCATTTACCATTCGTATGTTTCCGTCGTCAGAAAGTGTAGGAGTATGTCCTCTATAATCAACAAACTCCGTATTATCACTCAACATTCCATAAGTACAAGCACTTAGATCAAACATCTCCACAAACCTTGCCTTAATAAGCAAATCCAGCTTGTCCAGCTGCTGGCGGCGTTTGGCAATCAGGTCGCTGACTTTGTCCAGCACCGCCGCAATTTTGCGCTGTTCGTCAATGGGTGGGAGCGATATTGTTAAGTTTCCAATCTGCTTCAAATAAATACCTTTCTGCGCTACACCTCTGGATTCCTGCTCAAGATATGGGCGCATATTTTGTAAGTAATACATGAGGAATCGATTATAGACAATATCTGATTTCGGTTTAAGGACAGCTACACTACGTTGAACACAGATTTTAGTCAATTCGTTAGGCACAATAGCCACACGACCGATTGTGCCAACAATAGTCATAAGAAGATCATCTGGTTCAATATTTGTTCGTTTGTTTTCTGTATCAAAATCGTCTTTGGACAAATACCGTGGATCGTCTAGCGTGATGCTATCGTCATCAATATTTTTTGAACTTAGCATCAAATACGAGCTTTCCCCAACACTGACAGGTGGGTTGTGACTTCCATCCGTAATCTGCGTACAAATATCTCCTAATCTCACCATCACAACATCACCTCCAATTCCGCCAGCCCTGCGGTGATCTCCAGTTCCAGCTCGTGCAGGTCTGCCATCAGTTCCGTGGTCGAGGGGTACTCCACCGGCACATACTCCACCTTTTTGTACTTGTTGATGGATAAGTCATAGTCATTGTCCGCAATTTCCTGTTTCGGCACAAAAAAGCTCTGCTCCGTGCGCTTGCGGTCGGCTTCCTGGTCTAGATGATGGAACCGCTCGATGATGTCGGGGATGTCATTCTCCGCCACCTCGCTGCGCTTATCGTCCAGGGAAAAGCCGTCGGCCTTCATATCATAAAACCACACGTTTTCCGTACCGCCCGCGCCGGTTTTGGTGAACACCAGCACCGCCGTGGACACGCCCGCGTAAGGCTTGAACACGCCGGAGGGCATAGAGATCACCGCCCGCAGCTGATGGTTCTCCACCAGTTCTTTGCGAATAGCTTTGTGTGCCTTGGAGGAGCCGAACAGCACGCCGTCCGGCACAATGCAGGCACACTGACCACCCTTTCTCAGCATCCGCAGGAACAGGGCCAGAAACAACAGCTCAGTCTTTTTAGTGTTGGTCACGGCTTTCAGGTTGTCGTGGATGCTTTCTGCGTCCACCGTGCCCTTGAAAGGCGGATTTGCCAGACACATGGTAAACTTATCGCTGATCTGGTTCTGCTTGGAAACACTGTCCTTGTAGTCGATCTCCGGGTGGCTGATGGAGTGCAGCATCAGGTTCATCGCAGAAATGCGCAGCATGGTGCGGTCTGTGTCAAAGCCGGTGAAAGCGTCCCCAGCAAAGTGCTCCCACTGCTCGGAAGTCATGGTATCCTCGTAGTGGTTGCGAATGTACTCCGCGGCGGAGACCAGAAAGCCTGCCGTGCCGCAGGCCGGGTCGCAGATGGTGTCATCCGGGGTGGGTTGCAACAACTCCACCATCATTTCCCGGATGTGCTTGGGAGTGCGAAACTGGCCGTTCTGTCCAGCGGTGGCCAGTTTGCCCAGCATGTACTCGTACAAGTCGCCCTGCATATCCAGATCGGCAATGTCATGCTCATACAGGTCATCCAACCCTGTGATGATTTTTTGCAACACCTGCGGCGTAGGAATCAGGAACATCGCATCGCTCATGTACCGGGCAAAGGCCGTCTCATTCTGCGCATCACTGCTGGAATCGTCGGCGATTTCCACCAGTTCCCCCTGCTCGGTGAAGTCCGGCAGGCGGCCATGTTTCATGTTTTTGATAGCAGGGAAGACCCGCTGGGAAATTACATTGAAAATATCGCGGGGATCGTTGTTCTTGAATTTACTCCAGCGCATGGACTGTCCAACGGCAGACTGGGGGAAAATCTTCTCCATTTTCTCGCCGGTCATATGCTCAAATTCTTCCGTTTCCAGCTCTTTTTCGTCCAGAGAGCGGATAAACATAAGATAGGTCAGCTGTTCGATGACGGTTAGAGGATTGGTAATGCCGCCCGCCCAGATGTCCGTCCAGATTTTATCTACTTTATTTTTAATCACACCTGTAATCATGCATCTATTCCTCCGTTTTCTGTATCAGGGATAAATTCCATCACGTCTCCGATATTGCATCCCAGCACGGTGCAGATTTTTTCCATGCTGTCCATGGAGACAGGCTCACCTTTACTTAATCGTGCTAAAACATTGGTGCTGATTTTTGCACGGTGCATCATGTCGGTTTTGCTCAAACCATGGTCGATCAACTGTTTCCACAGCCGATTGTAACTGATTGCCATCCCGCACCTCCTGATTTTTCCTATTTACTAGTATAACGGAAATTGTGCTAAAAGACAAATAAAAATCACGAAATCGTGAGCTATTGATTGACAAAAACGTGGTCTGGATATTGGAATCCCAGACCACGTTTTGCTTTGAGTAAGACAGGCTTGCCATCAAATCATTTGAAAATGCTTTAGTACATCCATAATTGCAGCTTCCTTTTCCGGCGGGCACTGTGGCACTTTCGCGTCTTCTTTCTTTGACAGATTATAATTCTGTCCCACATCTAGCCCGCACTTCCGCTTAACCTAGGAGATATACAGGCTGGACACCTTCAGGCCGTGCTTTTCCGGCACATAGGCTTTGATCTCATCATAGGTGGCTTTACTCTCCGCCGATGTCAAATCCAGCTCGTCCAGATTCAACTCCACCTCGATATGCTGCTTGGTATTGAGTTTGGACAAAAGTACTACCGTCTCGATGTAAATCAGTTGAGGGGATGAATCAAATTAGTTAGATAGCACGGAGCGAGACGATTCTATTTGCGAAATCAAATATTGGGTTGAAAACAATGCAATATATGCTATAATATTTGCGAGAGGATGTGGTTGATATGAAGTTAATTGGAAAACGTCTACGTACCCTCCGAGAAGCTTTATCCCTTTCTCAAGCGAAACTGGCAGAGCTTTTAGGCATCACTCAGTCCAGCCTTAACCGCTATGAAAACGGACAGTCAACTCCGTCGGTTGATCTGCTACGCAAGTATGCAGACTTTTTCGATGTTTCCATGGATTATATCTTTGCTCGCTGTGACGAGCCACAGGGAAAGCTGTATCAATACCAGCCGAAAGTATGGAAAAACGCAGCTGAGATGGAGCAGTTCGTCGAGATGTGCTTTGATCCTAAATCGCCATACTATAACCGCATGAAAGAATCCGTTTTACGGATGTTTTCGGAAACTGCTGATGAGTAAGGAGGTGACGATGTGAACGCAGTAATCTACGCTCGTTATTCCAGCGAAGGACAGCGGGAGGAAAGCATTGACGGTCAGATCCGAGAATGCATGGAGTATTGCAAGCAAAACGGTATGATCGTAGTGAAGGAATACATCGACCGTGCCCTTTCTGCCAAAACTGACAACCGCCCCGATTTCCAGCGAATGATTAAAGACAGCGCCAAAGGATTGTTTGATGTGGTTGTGGTCTGGAAGCTGGACCGTTTTGCCCGCAACCGCTATGACAGTGCCCATTATAAAGCTGCCCTGAAAAAGAACGGTGTACGGGTGGTTTCTGCCACAGAGAATATTGCTGACGGGCCGGAGGGCATCATTCTGGAATCTATGCTGGAAGGTATGGCGGAGTACTATTCCGCAGAACTTTCCGTGAAGGTTATCCGTGGCCACACAGAAAATGCACTCAAATGTAAGTACAACGGCGGCACCCCCACATTCGGCTTTGCCATTGATGCCAACAAGCAATACCAACCAGACCCAGTCAATGCTCCGATTGTCCTAGATATTTTCAAGATGTATGATACCGGCTCCACCATGAAGCAGATTATGGATCACCTAAATGCTCTGGGGGTCACAACTGTCCGAGGCAAACCGGCAGACTTAAACTTCATCTCTGGAATTCTGCATAACCGGAAGTACATTGGCGAATATAAATATCGCGACATCGTGGTACCGGATGGCATTCCAGCTCTTGTACCGACAGATTTATTTGAACGAGTGCAGGAACAGATGAAGAAAAACAAAAAGGCCCCAGCCAGACACAAGGCTGAGGATGACTATCTGCTGACCACAAAATTGTTTTGTGGTTCCTGCAAGGCGATGATGGTGGGCGAATCCGGTACGAGTTCCAGCAAGGGTCAGGTATATCATTATTATCGCTGTGTAAACAGCAAGCGGAAAAAGACCTGTAAAGCCAAACATCGCAGTGTTCGAAAAGACCCTCTGGAGCGTGCTGTTGTTGCATCCGTTATGCGGAACATCATGGACGATGCTTTTGTGGAGTATTTTACCGACCAGGCAATGGCGTTACAGGGGCAGGAAAGCAACGAACTACCCGCCCTGCGGCGGCAACTGGCAGATACCGAGAAGGCTATCGACAATATGCTCAACGCAATCCAGGCAGGTATTTTCAATACCTCTACCAAGCGCCGTTTGGACGAGCTGGAAGCCACCAAAGAAAAGCTGGAGCTGAGCATCATCAAGGAAGAGATGAAAAAGCCTCAGTTCACCAGAGAGCAGATTCAGTTCTATATTCTCCAGTTCCGCAAAGTGGACACCAATACCTTGGAAGGGCGCAGACGGCTGATTGATGGCTTTGTTAATAGTGTGGTCGTATACGATGACTACATCCTCGTGACCTTCAACTACAAGGAAGGTGCGGAACGGATCACCTTTGAGCAGATCGAGAGTTCGGATTTATCATCCCTCGGGGGACCATGCGGAGTATCATGAAAGGATCTGAAAAGGTCTGCTGATGATACTCCGCATTTTTTATTTTCAAGTTTATATAGCGATCTATGTAGAGGCGTAGCTGAATGCTACGCCTTTTCTTGTTTCCTGTTGTGCCAATCCCAGACTCCCGCAACCTATTAAGGAAATGTCTGCATATTGCTGCTTTGTAGACAGTCGGAATGCTGATTTTTGTCCAGCAGGAGCAATGGATGATACAAATATTATTCTTCTTTATTATAGAATGTATTATTATTTTATATCAAAGGTTCACTTGGCGAATTTTCCTCTTGACGGAATAGAAAAATTTCGTATAATGAAATTAGAATCATTCTAAAATCGTGTTGGGTGCTATGACGAAATACGGAATAAAAATTTTAGAAATCGTAAGCGCCTCCCGCAGTCATATGACGGCTGAGGAAATTTTCTACGCCCTGCGACAAACCTATCCCACGGTAGTGCTGGCCACCGTATACAACAACCTCAATCGTCTATGGCAGGATGGCCTGATCCGCAAAGTATCAGTGGAGGGAATGCCAGACCGGTACGACCGTATCCAGCGCCACGACCACCTTGTGTGCAAAGGATGCGGCAAACTTCTGGACATTGATTTAGGAGATATGACCGTACAGCTGGAAAAAAAGGTTGGAATGTCTATCCTATCCTATGACCTGAAGCTGACATATTTATGTGAGGAATGTAAGGAACGTATTTGATCAGAAAGGAATGTGAGGAAACTGAATCATCTGCCTTTATCTGTCCGCGTCCCCATTGAAGCGGACAACCCCAGCATTGTACGCTGGGAGGAAAAGTGCATCCGGTGCGGGATGTGCAAAGAGGCCTGCACCAACCTAATGGGGGTACACGGCACTTACACTCTGGAGCAAACCGGAGGAAAAGCCATCTGCATCTACTGCGGCCAGTGCGCCAATGTCTGCCCTGTGGACAGCATCACCGAGCGGGACGAGGCTCCCCAAGTGCAAAAGGCGATTGCCGACCCAGACAAAGTGGTGGTGGTAAGCACCTCCCCTGCCGTTCGAGCATCGCTTGGCGAAGAATTTGGCATGGAGCCGGGCGCTTTTGTGGAGGGAAAAATGGTGGCATTGCTCCGGGCTTTGGGAGTGGACTATGTACTGGACACCAATTTTGCCGCTGACCTGACCATTGTAGAGGAGGCCAGCGAGCTGATTCGCCGGATGAAGGAGCAGGACCGTCCCCTGCCCCAGTTCACCAGTTGCTGCCCGGGCTGGGTCCACTTTGCTGAAATCTATGCCCCCGAGTTGCTGCCTCACTTGTCCACCGCCAAAAGTCCCATTGGGATGCAGGGCCCCACGGTAAAGACCTACTTTGCCAAGCAGATGGGCCTAGACCCTCAAAAAATTGTCCATGTGGCCCTGACCCCCTGTACTGCCAAAAAGTTTGAAGTCCGGCGGGAGGAGATGCACGCCGCCGCTGACTACCACGGCGTGGAGGGGATGCGGGATACCGACCAGGTGATCACCACCCGGGAGTTGGCCCGTTGGGCCAAGGCCGCCGACATCGACTGGAACGCTCTGGAGGACTCCGCCTATGACTCTCTAATGGGTAAATCCTCGGGGGCGGGCGTTATTTTCGGCAACACTGGCGGCGTGATGGAGGCCGCTTTGCGCACCGCTTATGAGTACCTGACCGGTCAGGCAGCGCCGGAGTCCTTGCTGCACCTCAGCCCCGTCCGAGGCTATGAGGGGGTACGCGAGGCCCAGGTGAAAATTGGAGAGCTAACGCTGCAGGTGGCCGTGGTTTACGGTACCGCCAACGCCCGCGCTTTCCTGCAGCGGATGAAAGAAAGCGGCAAGCAGTACCACTTTGTTGAGGTCATGGCCTGCCCCGGCGGCTGCATCGGCGGTGGCGGACAGCCCAAGAATCTAATGAAAAATGCCGACGAGACCCGCAAGAGCCGCATTGCCGCTCTCTATCAACGGGACGGTTCCATGACCTTGCGCACCAGCCACGAAAACCCTGAGATCAAAGAGGTCTATGAGGCTTTCTATGGCCAGCCTCTCAGCGAGCTGGCGGAGCAGATGCTCCACACCACTTATCAGGATCGAAGCAGTATGATACATAAGGAGGACAAAACCACCATGTCCAAGTGGAAGTGTAAGATTTGCGGTTATATCTACGAGGGTGAGACTCTGCCCGACGACTTCACCTGCCCCCTGTGCAAGCAACCGGCCTCCGCCTTTGAAAAGATGGAGGAAGTTCCTGAGAAGTGCGGCGGCAGCAAGTACGCTGGAACCCAGACCGAAAAGAACCTGGAGGCCGCCTTCGCCGGTGAGTCTCAGGCCCGGAACAAGTACACCTACTTCTCCTCCGTGGCCCAGAAGGAAGGCTACGAGCAGATCGCTGCTCTGTTCCTCCAGACGGCAGAAAACGAGAAAGCCCACGCCAGAATGTGGTTTGAGGAGTTGCACGGTGTGGGCAACACCGCCGAGAATCTGCTCCACGCTGCCGAGGGCGAAAACTACGAATGGACGGATATGTACGACGGCTTTGCAAAGACCGCTGAGGAGGAGGGCTTCCCGGAGCTTGCCGTCAAGTTCCGTCTAGTGGCTGCCATTGAGAAGCGCCACGAGGAGCGCTACCGCGCCCTGCTGCACAATGTGGAGACTGCGCAGGTCTTCGAAAAGAGTGAGGTCAAGATGTGGGAGTGCCGCAACTGCGGTCACATCGTGGTAGGCACCGCTGCCCCACAGGTTTGCCCCACCTGCCTCTATTCTAAGAGCTTCTTTGAAATTCACAGCGACAACTATTGATTCCATAAAAACAGGGAGCGCTGCAGATCGGATTCTGCAGCGCTCCCAATTGTTTTTTTATCTGCTACGCAGCTCGAACTTTAGCCGCCATCTATCCAGTCGTAGACGGAACATTTTAGCACTATTCTTTCCATTGACTGCATCGCTGCAGCGAACAAGATTGTGAATCGTCGTTTCCAGCAGCCTGAACTGGACGTCTCATCTACAACGCCTCTTTTCAGGCTATGTTCTTACTTTCCAAAAAAGTCAATACAGGCGTATCCCCCCATAAGTGGCTGCATGTTTCTCACATCAAAGAAACAGCTCACATTCCTTACGCTCAGAGCAAACCTTCTTCAGCATCAGGCTGGCTGCAGAGAGCATGACAGGATTGAGCTTGCGAGCACCCTGCGGACATACGGCGATACAACGCATACAAGAGATACACGTCTTTTCATCCACTTTTTTGGGATTTCCTTTGTCGATGGCCTGTACAGGACACTCTGCTGCACAGACGCCACAGTTGGTACACTCTTTTGTTGCTTTGGGCACCATACCGGCTCCTCCAGCTTTCTTGTAAGGACGATTACCAGGAATCGTAGGTTCTGAAATATCTGCCGCAGAAAGCTTATGCTGAATCTGTTTGGCAAAATCGGAAAGCTGTGCTTCATCCTGTGCATCAGGCCGCCCGGTGGCAAACTGACGAGCGATGGAATGTTCCGCAATGGCAGCCACTGCCGCAATCACCTGAAAACCAGCCTGCTTTGCGGCATCCTCCAGTTCTACCAGCGTGTCCTCATAGGCTCGGTTGCCATAGACACAAACCAGAATGGCTCGGGCACCGTTGCCATGTACCATGCGCAGCCGCTCTGCCGCCACAGCAGGAACACGACCACCATAGGACGGCACAGAAATGACTGCTACATCCTCTTTTGTCAGTGAAACGGCATGAAAATCCTGCTTGCTGTCGGTCAGATCAATGGTAGTTACATCCCCCTCCAGTGCACCGGTTAAATCGTCGGCCACCTTTTTTGTTCCGCCTGTGGGGCTGAACACGATGTCATAAAGTTTCATCAGAATATCCTCCTTTTACTCGGCAATACGCCAGGAAATCATGTAATGTATGTTCTCAGGAAGGTTTTCATTTTCCTGGGCCATCTGTTCGAAGGCTCCAGTCAGGCCCAGCTCCAAAGCTGTCTGGTGGAAATGGGACAGGGCAATGCCCAGATCCACCTGTTTGATGATTTCTTCTCCTTTAGAAAGTTCGGGTTTATAATCCGCATAAAAGTGATAGGCGTTTTCGGTTTTACGCACCCGCCACGGCTGGGCATTTTTTGCCGAGGGAGCCAGCCGCACCATTTCCAGCGGCTGGGCATAGGCTCCGGCCATGTCCTTGGTAAGCGGAGTGCGAAAATCCGCCTGATAGAATAGCTTTTTCCACTCTTTTCGGGAAGAAGATTTCATGGTGGAGCGTATCAGGTTTTCCGTCAGGCTGCGTTTGGCTGCGGGATAGCCTACCGGTGAAATCGCCGGAAACAGTTCGTCCTTTGGAATTTTCATGGCAGAAGCAAAGCTGTCTCGATTGAAGGTCGCTGCCAACCACACCGTACCCAGTCCCATATGAGTGGCTGACAGAATCAGATTTTCAAATTCATATCCGGCTGCCAGGGGTGCCAGCTTTGTATCCGGGATGGAGACCCCCAGGAAAGTACTCGCGCCCTTAATGACACCGTAGGTTCCCAGCTTTTCCCCATCTGAATGCAGCTCCTTATCCACGATGTATGTATGGACAGGAACGCCAAAGGGATTATCCAGCTGTTTCATACACATAAGCAGGGCTTCTCGATCTTGGGGCAGCAAGGGCTTACTCTCATAAGTGCGAACACTGTGCCGTTTTTGAACGGTTTCTACAACAGGAATGGACAATTTCATTGTATTTCACCCTCTCTCACAGCTGAATCATAACTTTACCGTTGAGCTGACCCTTAGCCACAAGCCGTAATGCCTCATTGGCCTGATCCAGAGAAAAAACACGAGAATCGACGGCAGGCTTGACCTGTTGCTTCTCCACGATCTCAGTGATTTTTCGCAGCTGTGCCCCATTGGAACGGACAAACACAAACCGATATTCTTTGCCCTGCTTTTGAGCAGCCTTGTCTAATTTACTGCCCGCCAGGGTGAACATCTGTTTTTTCAGGCCGCCGAACTGATGCCGCAGGGCAAAAGTTTTATTGGGTCCAGTTCGCAGGCTCACCAACCGCCCGCCCTTTTTCAGCACCGCCAGTTCGTGTTCGAACTCGTCAGGCCCCAAGGTGTCGATCACATGGTCTATATCAGACAATCCTTCCCAATAGTTTTCTGTTTTGTAGTCGAGATACCGATCAACTCCCATAGCGAGAAACTGCTCTTTCGCCCGTGCGTTGCCGGTCACGATCACTTGCAGCCCCAGGGCCTTGGCGATGGGAACCGCCATCTGACCGAAACTGCCAGAGCCACCGGGGATCAGGATCGTTTGACCAGGCTTTGCTTCCAGCTCTTCCACGATAGCCTGATAGGCCGTCAAACCGGTCAGCGGGATAGCTGCGGCAGTATTGAAGTCATACCCTTTCGGCATTTTGGCAACGGCATCCTGCTCGACCGCTACATATTCTGCGAAAGCACCGATTTTTCCAATCGGCAGGCGGGTGTAGACTCGGTCTCCTTTTTTGAATCCCTCAACCTTGCTGCCTACCTGCTCCACAATACCGGAGCATTCATTGCCCAGTGTCAGGGGCATCGGATAATCCTGAATCAGTTTTACGCTTCCTGTCAGGATCAGCAGTTCCACTGGATTAACTGCTGCAGCTTTTACCCGAATCAGTACTTCAGAATCTGAAATCTGAGGCTTCGGGATGTCGCTCAGGGTCACGTTGATTTCTTTGGAGTAGTTTTTGATTTGGACCGCTTTCATATAAGACCTCTCTGCATAAATTCTGGTTTTATAGAATCTCTCTTGCTTTTTTTCGCAAGAACCGATAAAATATTAGATGTAATAAATCAAATTACATCTTCTTTAGTTTAGCACCCACATGATGTAAAGTCAATAGTTACATCTCTGATAATGTGTTTGCTTTTGAAAGGATATCGAGTATTTATGCAGATCAGTATAAAATGTTCTGTTGCAGTTCACTGCCTAATTTTTATCCATGAAGCGAAAGGAATTGCAAAAGTAACTAGTAATCTTTTGGCCCAAAGCACAGGAAGCAATCCTGTTGTAATCCGCAACATTCTCAGCGCCCTGAAAAAAGCAGGGCTTATTACAGTGCCCCGTGGCACCGGCGGTGCAGAATTGTGCGCCGACCCATCCCAAATCACCTTATACCAAATCTATTCTGCACTGGAGCCAGATGGCGTGACCTCCATCATTGGAATTCATCCCTGTGATGGCCGCCCTTGTCCGGTTGCACAAAATATTCGCAAAGTGCTGGAGCCGCCGTATCATAAAATTGAAGATGCCGTCAAGGAAGCGATGGAAGAAATTACGCTACAATCCATGATTGATGATTTTCATGGCATAGTTCAGCAAAGCTCTACCACTTAAAAGGGCTTGCAATAAAAAACAGCCATGGCAAACCCCAGAGCTGTTTTGGTTGACCAGCTGTAGCTCCGTCTTTCCGTGCCGAATAACGGCGGCTACATACTGCACCGAAGCATTGGTCAGGACTATTAGGCCGGATTATCTAGCGACAGCATTGATTCACTTTTGAAGAACTGCCCGAACATCGCCGCATAACCGTTGAGGGTATGATCATAATCCACGGAACCGGTGTTTATCCGCTTCGCCAGAGCCGATCTGGACGGCAAGCCAGACGCAGGCAAGCAGCAGACAGAAAATCTCACTAACAAGCGTACCTAAAGCAAACCTAGTTAAGCCCATGGCACTAAAAATATTACTAAGTAGTTGGACTTCCAGATAGTCTTTAGCCAGATTACAAACTACTCCTTTTGCCCTCAGCAGATGCAATATTCCTATCGATACAACAAAATGAGAAAGTGTTATTTTCCATATGGTGATAAACCTACAAAAAAAGAATACCAGAAGCAAGTGGACACGATTTGTCCCTTTTCTTCTAGCATTTTTTATTCTTTTGGAGATTCTGTCAAATAATCTGACCGCTCAAACTCCCTTCTTGTTTTTTTACATTCAGATATTTGCTCCACTTCAAAAGTAAAATAACTTTTCCATCTGTGCAATACAAAAAAAGCCCGCTCGGGCGAAGAATATAATAGTGATGCTCCACAATATGGCTTTCCACCAGCTATTATTTCAAGAAACACTTCATAACCCAGCCCCTCATGGATGGTTTTACGAACTATTTTAAGTTATATACCTTACTTTTTACAGATTTGTTAAGGTCAACTCGGATACACATTCCCGGTTCCCCAGTGATAGTTTGCCTTACGGCATAAAAAGAGGCCAGCCGCCTAACAGGCTGCTGGCCAAAAAAAACTTTATCTCTGTCCTATTTATGTCCTATTTATATGTAATGGCTTAGTCAATGGAAGAAAGTCATAAGTTTTCACCATTGTGGGCAATCACATCGCGATACCAGTAGAACGATTTTTTACGAATGCGCTCGCCCGTGCCATGACCATCATTGTCCTGATCCACATAAATCATGCCATATCGCTTCGACATTTCCCCCGTGGTGGCGCTGACTAGATCGATACAGCCCCACGGCGTATATCCCATAATATCCACACCATCCTCGTCGACAGCCTGCATCATCGCCTGAATGTGGGTGCGTAAATAGTCAATTCGGTAATCATCCATCACCGTACGCTCGGGTGTGAGCACGTCAACCGCGCCCAGACCGTTTTCCACCACAAAGAGCGGCTTCTCGTACCGATCATACAGCGCATTGAGCGTGATGCGAAAACCCATCGGGTCAATCGGCCAGCCCCACTGGCTGCACATCAGATACGGGTTCTTTGCGGATGCGAACACATTACCGCCCGTAGCTTCGCCTTGTCCGTCGGTGCGCACACACCGGCTGTTATAATAAGAAAGCGCGATAAAGTCTGCTGTGTTTTCCTTCAGGATGTGTGCATCTTCCTCGGTCACATCTACCGTAATTCCTTCGCGTTCCCACAGTTTTTTCGCATAAGTCGAGTACGCACCACGCGCCTGCACATCAATAAAAAAGTAGGCTTCGCGATCCTTCTGCATGCTCTCCCATACGTCTTCCGGGCGGCAGCTGTATGGATACACACTGCCGGCTGCGATCATGCAGCCCACCTGGCAATCGGGATTGATCTTGTGCGCCAGCTGGGTGGCCAGTGCAGATGCGACCAGCTCATGATGCGCTGCCTGATACTTGACCGCAAGGGGATTTTCTCCCGGTTCGAACCGAATGCCTGCGCCCATAAACGGCAGGTGCATCAGCATATTGATTTCGTTAAAGGTAATCCAGTAACGAACCTTCTTGCGAAATCTGCGGAAAATGACCTCACAATAGCGCAAATATGCCTCAATCACCGTGCGGCTGCGCCAGGAACCGTATTTTTCTACCAGATGCAGCGGCAGATCGAAATGACAGATGGTAACGATCGGCTCAATGCCATAACGCAGCAATTCATCGATGAAATCTTCATAGAATTTCAATCCAGCTTCGTTGGGCTGCGTCTCCTCACCGGTCGGGAAAATACGCGACCAAGAGAAGGAAAAGCGATAGCAGCGGAAGCCCATCTCGGCAAACAGCGCGATATCCTGCTTGTAATGACCGTACAAATCGATGCCATCCCGTCCAGGATAGCGTGTGCCTTCGGGCAGGGTGCGATAATCCATCACACCCTGCATCACCGGCAAACGATTTTCTCCCTGAGGCAGTACGTCTACAATCGCCATGCCGCGGCCATCGGCCTGCCAGCCGCCCTCACACTGATTGGCAGCTGTTGCACCACCCCATAAAAAATCTTTTCGCATAGTTGTCCTCCGACTGTGGTTTAAGAAAGTGTCAGCAACGGATCTCCCGCGTTGACAGTTCCGATGTTTGCAGGCGTAATAGCGGCATAATCATCGGAATTTGTGATAATAACTGGCGTCGTTAAAGAGTATCCAGCCTCTTCGATGAGTTTGCGGTCAAACTTTAAGAGCTTCTGTCCCTTTTTGACCGTATCGCCGGACTGCACCAGCGGCTCAAATCCCTTGCCGTCCAGCTGAACGGTGTCCATACCGACATGAATCAGGATTTCTACGCCGGTATCAGTCAGCATACCAATAGCATGACCGGTCGGGAACATCGTGGCGATGGTGCCGTCTGCCGGGGCATAGATCGTATCGTCCTCGGGGATGATCGCAGCGCCCTGCCCCAGTACGCCGGTAGAGAATGCCTCGTCCTGTACCTCGCTGAGAGCAATGGCCTTGCCCTTCACCGGGCTTGCGATGACCATTTTTTCGGTTTCGATTGCCGGAGTTTGCTGAGATGCCACATCAGTCGACTGTGCAGTCTCCACGGCCTTTTCCGGGTCACGATAGAATACCATAGTTAGCACAAAGCCAACGGCCATCGAAATTGCAATACCAACGAGTGCAACGATAATGTTACCCATCGAACCATCCGGGTTCATCATGTTGGGCAGCTCGAAGATGCCCATACCGCCCAGGATAAACTTACGGAAGTTGAAATATCCATAAAATGCACCGCCGATACCGCCTGCAATGCAGCTGATGATGAATGGCTTCTTGAGCGGCAGCAGGATACCGTAAATCGCCGGTTCGGTGACACCGAAAATACCGGAAATAAAGTTCGGAATTGCCATTTCCTTGAGCTTCTTGTCCTTAGTCTTAAAGAAAATCGCCAGAACAACCGCAGAAGTTGCAAAGGTGCAGGCAAAGAAAGGCATCATAACATTATCGTAGCCCAGAGTCATCACGTTGTTGATGTAAACCGGGATAAATCCCCAGTGCATGCCGAAGATGACTAGGATCTGCCAAGTCAGACCGACGATTGCACCGGCAACCAGCGGGCTAAAGCTGCGGATGGTCAGGGTGAACTCAGAGATGAGTGTAGAACCGAAAGTTGCAATCGGACCGAGCAACATGAGCGTAACCGGCAGCGTGATCAGCAGCGTGAGCATGGGGACAAAGAAGAACTTGACCAGCTCCGGTACAATGCGGTTGAAAAATTTTTCGCACTTGGATGCAAACCAAACCGAGAGAATAACTGGAATCACGGTACCAGTATAATCGACCGCAATCACGGGCAGACCCAAAAAGTCCATGTATACCGGCGAGGCAAACATCGTGCCTTCAAATAGTGTATAGAGCGGTTCGCCTGCCGCAGACAGAGCGCTTGACTGAATGGCCGGATAGCACAGTGCAGCGCCAATCGCCAGACCCAGCATGGGCTTCAAATTAAACTTTTTCGCCGCTGTATAGCCCAGGAACAGCGGCAGGAAGTTGAAGAGTGCGTCACCCGCTGCATTGATGATTAAGTAGATACCGCTGGTCGTGGTGTACAGTCCCAGCGTTGCAAAGAGGGTATTAAATCCCTTGAGCATGCCACAAGCGGCCATAATACCCAAGATCGGCTGGAAAATACCCGATACAACGTCAATCGCACGATCGAGCAACTTGCCCTTCTTGGGCTCTGCCGGAGCGGCACTGTCTTCCTTCATGCCCAGCACAGCACATACATCGTCGTACACCTCAGCTACATGATTGCCAATGACGACTTGATACTGTCCGCCGCTCTTCATGACCGTGACAACACCATTCATTGCCTTGAGCACTTCGTCGCTGGCTTTTCCTTCATCCTTGAGCGTGAAGCGAAGTCTCGTAATGCAGTGGACAAGTCCTGCTACATTTTCCTTTCCGCCGACATTTTTTACAATGTCTTTGGCCAGTTCATCATACTTTCCCATATCTTACCTCCTGTTTCTATTCCCGTTCTTCTGTGCGGTAACACTAAAATAATACATATTTTCACCAAATACAATGTGCAAAATGCATTTCGGTCCATCGGTTCAAAATACATAAAAAAAGAACCGATGCTGGTGAAACATCGGTTCAAAAAGCGATTACGCATCAAAGTTTTCATTGAGCAGAAGGTTCCTGTGACGGACCATTTCCAGTGAAGATTGCACGTGCTGTTCCTGACAGCGCGAGAGCAACAGAGAAAAAAAGATATCAAAGACGTAATTGCTTGCCGCAAAGGAAGTGATAACATCCAAGCTCAGAATAGAGTCACGATTGGGAATTTCTACGACCTCATGGCACCATGGACGGGTTCTCTGGTTGTGCGGGCCCAGAATCCCAACCACATGATTATGCGTGGCAGTGCGCAGATACTGTGCCATGGTTTCCACCGTGCGATTGGCTCCCGTAAAGCTGATCACGAAGGCGACCGTCTTTTTATGCTTTCGGGCCGCAAGATAGTGACCGTTGATGCTCTCATAGGCAGAGCTTTCCACGCCGAGCGTTGCAAACTTAAACGCCGCGCCCTGTGCCAGCGTATAGCTAATCCCTGTACCATAGATATCAATGCACTCGGCTTCCTGCAAAAAGTGGTTGATGCGCAGCATGTCGGTCTTGTTCAGCGTCAGCCGCGTATTGGTGACTGCCTTGTCATACAGTCCCGGAATGGTATGGATAATATCCGAGTAGGAACTTTGCGGCGTGATCGGTTCATTGGCTAGAATCTGCCCGATGCGCTCATTCTGATTGACTTCTGCAATCAATTTGAGCTTCAATTCCTGATATCCGGACAGGCCAAGTTTCTGGCTCAGACGAACCACGGTTGCCTTGCTGGTCAGCGACTCCTTGGCAAGTTCTCCGGCTGAAATATCTGGAATTTGATCCATGTGCGTCAGAATATAGTTTGCAACATCCTTTTCGTGATTTGTGAAGTTCTTCATCTCTTTCAGCTGCACCAACAACACAATCTTCACCTTCTTTCCTACATCCTGTCTTGTAGTGAGTATACCATAACCTCAAATAATTTACAATTCCAGATCGCTCCCCTTGTACAAACTCGGTCCAATCGCAGCAATCCTGAAGGATGGGTTTCACAAGTCAGAAAATCCGTCTTTTCTTTTGGACTTCATATTCCAGAATACCACATTCATCAGAATAACAATCAGCAAAACAGCTGCCATTCCCATCCAAAAGCCCATATCAATTCCCAAAAAGGATGTCGTACCAAATAAGTTTGTCCAAAGAGTTGCCCAATTCATAAAAAATACCTCCAATCTTTAAAGCAGTTCACCGTAGTGCCGCACATAGGCTTTTTTCAAGCTGGTAGCCAACACCATGTAAAGCAGAATACACGGAATCAAGTAGGCGAAGTAAGCGGGAGACAGAGCCACAAAGCCAAGGATAGTTCCAAGGGGTGTAAACGGGATGATCGTAAGTACTGCAATTCCAGTCATGGTCAGCAGCGTCAGCGGCGTAGAGGCTCTGCTTTGGATAAAAGGCAGCTTGGGCGTACGGATCATATGGATCACAAGCGTTTGGCTCCACATAGATTCCACGAACCAACCAGCTTGGAACAATCCAATGTATTTTGCCTGCATCATGGCCAGCTCTGCCCCGCTGAAATGGGCGGGCAAATCGTTGAACAGCACGCCTTTCGAGACAAACAGCGGGCAAAATACGAAGTACATAAACAAATAGGTCGTAAAGTCAAAGATGGAACTGGTTGGTCCAAGCCAGATCATGAAATTACCCACACTGGATGCATCCCACTTCCGGGGCTTTGCAATAAATTCCTCGTCCACATTGTCCCAGGGGATCGCAGTACAGGACAGGTCGTAGATTAGGTTTAAGAAAATCAGATGTACGCTCATCATCGGAAGGAAAGGCAATAGCGCCGATGCAGCCAACACCGAAAACATATTTCCGAAGTTGGACGAAGCCGTCATCTTAATGTACTTGATCGAGGCTTCTTCAAATTATGTGTAAACCTCCTGAGTGGTGTAGAATAGAAGCATCACACAGGAGGTTATACATATGGCCAGAAAGAATCGCACGCCGGAAGAAAAGGCCCGGCGGGAGAAAATCCGCGAACTGCTGCAGATGGCGAATATCGGCAGCATGGATGACATTCAAAACCTGTTCAAAGAGACCATAGCCGAATTCATGGAGAACGGCCTGGAGGCGGAACTGGATGACGAGCTGGGCTACAGCAAATACGACTACAAGAACAAGAACACAGACAACAGCCGTAATGGCCACAGCAGCAAAAGGCTGCGTACCAGCTTTGGCGAGGTGGATGTGTCGGTTCCTCGGGACCGGAAAGGCGAGTTTGAGCCGCAGGTGCTGAAAAAGAACCAGACCAGCATCAGCCAGGATATCGAGGAAAAGATCCTGTCGATGTATGCCAAGGGGATGACCACCGGAGATATTGAGACCCATATTCAGGATATCTACGGTATTTCGGTCTCGGACAGCACGGTCAGCCGGATCACGGACAAGATCCTGCCTGTGGCCAAAGAGTGGCAGCAGCGGCCTTTGGAGTCCATCTACGCCGTGGTATTTTTGGATGCCATCCACTACCATGTCCGCAGCGAGGGGCAGATCGTAAAGAAAGCGGTGTATATTGCCATAGGCATTGATCTGGATGGCCGGAAAGATGTACTTGGCATGTGGGTAGGCGAAAATGAGAGCGCCAAGTTCTGGGCGACCGTGCTTAACGGCCTGCGGAACCGTGGTGTGGAGGATATTTTCATCGCCTGCACGGATAACCTTGCCGGATTTGATGCGGCCTTCCATGCCACCTTTCCTCAAACCGAAATTCAGAACTGCATCATCCATCAGCTGCGCAATTCCAGTAAATATGTGTCCTACAAGGACTTAAAGGCGCTTATGGCTGATCTGAAGGCAGTTTATGCCGCCGTAGATGAGCAGGCAGCACTGGATGCCCTGGATACCTTCGGGGAGCACTGGGACCGGAAATATCCGAAAATCTCCCAGTCCTGGCGGGACAACTGGGCAAACCTGAGCACCTATTTCAAGTACCCTCAGGAGGTGCGGCGGCTGATTTACACCACCAATGCTATTGAGGGCTTCAACCGCCAGCTGCGTAAGGTGACCAAAGCCAAATCCGTCTTTCCCACCGATGACAGCCTGCTGAAAATGCTGTATCTGGCCATGATGGATATCACGAAAAAGTGGACCGGCCGGCGGCAGGACTGGAGTGTGATCCACGCCCAGATGGCTGTCTACTTCGCTGAGCGCATGCCTGAGTAATGCCCGTTCAGATCGATGGCTGAGGGGATATGAATGCCTTCGTCTTGACATCCCCTCTCGCTGGCGTTATGTTGTTAACAAGGCGGCAGCCGTTTTACCCGTCTGCCGCCCATGATAAATTTCGCTCTATTTGCACCACAAATGACCTTTACACAGAATTTGGGATTGCCCTACTTGATCATGTTGGCATAGGTTTTGCGGCCTTCGATAATTCCCTGCTCGAGAACCATCAAGTCCTTTTCCAGCAGGATGATATCCGCCGATTCCTTTGCCACATCTACGGCGGTGTCCACCGAAATACCGATGTCAGCTGACTTCATGGCTGCGGCATCATTGATGCCGTCCCCCATGAAGCCGACCGTATGACCATTCTCTCGAAGTATGGAGACCACACGCGCCTTCTGATCTGGGGTCAGCTTGGCAAATACATCGGTGGATTCGGCTGCTTTCGCCAATTCGGCATCACTCATATGCTCGAGATCAGCTCCCAGCAGCATATTCCGTACCTTGAGCCCCACCTGTTTGCAAATCGTACGGGTTACCTTGTCATTATCTCCCGTTAGAATTTTGGTGGTGACACCATGATCTTTCAATGCTCGGATAGCATCCGCAGTCGATTCCTTGGGCGGATCAAGAAAAGCCAGGTAGCCAATCAGCACCATATCACATTCATCTTTTACGCCAAATGTGTCGACCGGAGAGGGATTGCTTTTTTGTGCAATCGCAAGTACGCGGAATCCCTTATCATTGAGGTCATCCACGGTTTGAAGAATGCGGCGGCGCACTTCATCCGTCAAAGACTGCACCGTGCCGTCACACTCTGCAAACGAGCAAATGGACAGCATTTCCTCCACAGCGCCTTTGGTTACCATTTGTGTTTTCCCGGTTTTGTCCTGCACAACGGTGGTCAGCCGGCGCCGCGCAAAATCGAAGGGAATTTCGTCTACTTTCCGATAATGTTCCGATAAATCCACCAACCGCGGGTCCTCTGCCTCTGCTTCCTCGGTCTTATGAATAATGGCAAGATCCATCATATTTTTGTATCCCGTCTGGAAATAGCTGTTGAGATACGCGTGACGCAAAACGCGGGTATCGTCTTCGCCATTGACATTCAAATGATATTCCAGAACGACCTGATCCTGTGTCAAGGTCCCGGTTTTATCCGTGCAAAGAATATCGATTGCCCCAAAGTTCTGGATCGAGTTTAGATTCTTGACAATCGTCTGTTTTTTGCTCATCGATACCGCGCCCTTGGCAAGACAGGTGGTCACGATCATCGGAAGCATTTCCGGAGTCAGACCCACGGCAATCGAAATACCAAATAGAAACGCTGCCAGCCAGTCTCCTTTGGTGATACCATTGATGAAGAATACCAACGGAACCATGACTGCCATAAAGCGGATAAGAACCCAGGAAACCGCATTGACGCCTTTGGTAAAGCTCGTTTCCACGGCTTCTCCTGCAACAGCGGATGCCATGGAGCCGAACAGCGTATTGTCCCCGACACACACAGCCACGGCGGTCGCACTGCCTGAAACCACATTGCTTCCCATGAATGCAATGTTCATATAATCCGTTTCACTTTCCTGCGGCTTGCTGACATGGGGCATTTTTTCCACCGGTTCGCTCTCGCCAGTCAAGCTGGCTTGACTGATGAACAAATCCTTTGACTCCAAAATGCGCACATCGGCCGGAATCATATCACCAGCAGACAGATGGATCATATCTCCCACAACCAATTCATCCATAGGAATTTCTGCTTTTTCCTGATTTCTTCGGGTAACGGTGCAGGTAGTGGTGATCATGGCCAGAAGTTTTTCCGCTGCATTCCCGCTTCTGGATTCCTGCACAAAGCGGAGCGTACCCGAAATGATGACCATGGTCATGATAATCACGACGGTCAGGCAGTCGAAATCCTCCGGTGTGCTTCCGAACAGAGACAAATACGGAAAAACCATATCGGTCATTGTGGATACCAGGGCCAAAAAGAACAGAATCGCGGTAAACGGATTGATAAACGCGTCAGCCAACCGTCTTACCAAGGATTTTTTCTTTTCATGGGTTACTTTATTGCTGCCATATTGGGCTCGGCTTGCAGACACTGCTTCCATGTCCAGACCACGAAGCGTCGTGTGTAATTCTTGCAAAACACCTTTTATCGGATTTGTTGCCGCATGTTCGATGCGGCGCTTCTGTTCGTCTCGGATTGCTGCCTTTTCCGCAGCCTGACGCGCAGAAATGCGATTTTCTTTCTTGTTCATGATGATCAACCTCCTTGAATGAAATCAAGGCAGTACACGACATGGGACTCCATTGTCCATGTACTAACCTTCGCGGACCGCTATCAGAGTCCATGTCATTCACCTCTTTTCGTCCTAAACCAGTATAAAAAAATCGCAAGAAAGATCACATGGTCAAAACCTTGCGATTTTCTTGCGATATGGTAAGAATTATAGATGATCGTTAAACTTATAGCCGATGCCCCAAACCGTCAGGATGTATTCGGGCGAATCCGGATTAGGCTCGATTTTCTTGCGAAGTTTTCGGATAAACGCCATGATATTGCTATCGTCCAGCAAGTAATCGTTTTCCCACACAGCCTGGTAAATCTGTTCTTTTGTGAACACCTCACCGCGATTGCGGGCCAAAAAATATAAAATGTCAAACTCTTTAGGGGTTAATGAAATCTCTATCCCTTCTCGGCTCACCTTACGCAATCTCCAATCAATAGACAGTGTGCCACAACAGATTATGTCTCCCCCAGCTGTTGGAAACTCACCCTCTCCCAGTTCCAGCATTAGAGAGCCCGCTGTGCCGTCCATTAAATTCCGAAGCCCTTCGCTTAGTTCCTGTGCGCTTGGTGTGCTGATTGCAGAAGTTCGCAGTTTATCTAAAAGCCACTTAAAGCCACTTGACCAAGGAGGAATCCAAAGCGACAAAATCAATATGTTTCTTCATAACAGATTCCTCCTTTCTCAAAGCAATTCATGATGCCGCCAGAGATACCACCGCTTGGCCAATGTAACCCACAACAGATATAGCAACACTGTGAGTGCCAAAAAAACGAAATAGACCGGCGGCAAAGCGGTCAGCCCAATCAGTTCACCAATTGGCGTGAATGTGAGGAGCGTAAACAGTGCTGTGCCCAGTAAAGTCACCAGCATGACTGGTCGGGACGGCCTACTTTGCAAAAGCGGCACCTTTTGTGTCCGCAAAAGATGCAGAATGAGCACCTGTGTCCACATGGATTCCAGAAACCACCCGGTCTGAAATAGCGCGATAAAGCGGGCCTGTTCGGCACTTCCCGCCAAAGCAGAAAAGGCACCACCGCAAACCGATGGACACAAAACAAAAAACAAATACGCAAAGGTAAGAATATCAAAACAGGAGCTGATCGGCCCGAAAAACCGCATAAAGCGGCCCAAAGTTCTGCCCGACCACTCCAACGGTTTGGAATACAAATCCGCATCGACCTGATCCCAAGGAAGAACCAGGCATAAAATATCATACAGAAGATTCAACAGCAGAAGCTGCAATGCAGTCATCGGGAAAAAGGGTAAAAACACGCTGGCAATCACGATGGAAAAGATATTTCCGAAGTTAGAAGAGGCTGTGATTTTAATATATTTTGACACATTGGCGAATGCTTTCCGCCCTTCTTTGATTCCTTCTTCCAAGACATTTAAATCTTTTTCCAGCAGAACAACATCTGCTCCTTCTTTGACAGCCTCTGCCGCTGTGTCTACGGATATTCCCACATCTGACTCCACAATCGCCGGCAAGTCATTCATGCCGTCTCCCAAAAAGCCTACTGTGTGTCCGTTTGTCCGCAACATCTGCACAATTTCAACTTTCTGCTTTGGTGACAGTTCTGCAAAGACTGTGGTGCGCTCAATCTGTATCGGAATTTCGTTGTCGGTCAACTGTTCCAGTTCTCCGCCTGTTAGAGTGTGTGCAGTATCAATCCCCAGTCTTCGACAGATGGAAGCCGCAACATCCCGATGAGCCCCAGTCAACACCCTTACGTCAACATTGAGTTTTTGCAGTTTATCCATTGCAGCAGCGGCGCTTCGCTTGGGTGCATCAAAAAATGCCAGATATCCCAGTAGAATCAGGTCCTTCTCGTCTTCCCGCGATAACCTCGCCTTCTCCATGGGTTTATACGCCACCGCCAGAACTTTCATGCCGTCTTCCAGCATTTCGTCTACAATCGCATGGATGCTCGCCTCTCCATTGGCATCCATGCTTCGTCGTTCCCCTTTATACTCAATATCGCTACATCTGTGGTACACTTCATCAATGCTGCCTTTGATAATAAGAAAATTTTCCTCTTTGTGTCGCACAAGAACACTGGCAAACCTTCGCTCATGATCAAAAGGAAGTTCGTCCAGCTTTGGATGCTGCCCTTCTAACTCCTGATAGTGTATACTGTACCCCGGCATTTCCCGATATTTGAGAATGGCATCGTCCAAGTGATTTTGGACACCAGTATGATAGAGGCTGTTTAAATAGGCAAAATCTAAAACCTGCTGGCTTTCGTTTCCCAGAATGTCCATGTAATATTCCAGCGATATTCGATCGCCAGTTAAAGTCCCGGTTTTGTCCACGCATAGGATATCCATACTGCCAAATCCCTGCATGGCATTGATGTTTTTGACAACGGTCTGCTTTGTGCCCATTGCTGCACTACCTTTGGCCAGACAAGCATTGATCACCATTGGAAGCATTTCTGGAGTCAGGCCAACGGCAACCGAAAGCGCAAACAAAAAGGCAGAAACCCAGTCGCCTTTCGTCAGTCCACAGGCGATGAATACGACAGGAATCAAAACCGTCATAAAGCGGATGAGTACCCATGCAATCGAGTTTGCACCCTGATCGAAGCCGTTTTTTAGGTGAGATTCCGCTGTCGAAAATCCGCCATAAACGGTATCTTTACCAACCGCCAGTACGATGCCCTCACCCATACCGCCAGTACGATGCCCTCACCCATACCGCCAGTAACCAAGGAGCCCATAAACATGAGATTCTTATAATCGGAATAAGAATGCGCCTGTCCCCGGAAAAGGCTCCTGGCATTCTTCTCCAAAATCCCACTCTCACCCGTAAGGACGGATTGCGAGATAAACAAATCCTTTGCCGCAGTCAACCGAATGTCCGCCGGTACACGATCTCCGGCCAGAAGACGCACTTGGTCACCCACCACGAGTTCTGTGGAGGAAATCTTCGTCCATTTCCCATTCCTACGTACCATCACAGTGGAAGAAACCATTTTTGTCAGATGATCTGCCACACGTTTTGCGCGGAGTTCCTGAATAAATCGCACAATGCCACTAATCAGCAGCATACATAGAATAATGGCCGCAGTCGTAATATTCCGACTGAAATTGGATGCCAGCACAACATCGGTTAAAAAGGATATGGCAGCCAGCACAAACAGGATGATCGTGAACGGATTGATAAAGGCTCTCCGCAAGCGATAGAGTACCGTATCGGACGCTCTGCCGGACAAGACATTCTTTCCGTATTTGATACGACTTTCTTCGATCTCTTCATCGCTGTATCCTTGCTCTGAAATATGAAAGTCCTGATACAGCGCATCCATATCCATATAGGCATAGTCAAGCACACGCCGATGAATCGCACGGTCACTTTTCATTCATCTCACCTCGATCGGATTGGTTTTTATGATAATTCTACTGTATTATAACATAAAAACTGCTTCGTCACGTTGGATGAAATCTTGCTTTTTTCTTACTTTGCAAATATTCTTTTTTTATGATAGTAGCCGATCGTTTTGACATTCCTGTGACAAAACCTTCGGTTTTCGGACGGATTCATTTTGTGTAAACCCATCTTTTGCCGTTTGCTTTACTGTGCTATACTGAAGATAAAGAGATTTACAGGAAGGAGTGACCCCTATGCCAATGCTCGGTGCCATACTGCCCCCTCACCCGCCAGTATTACTGCCCGAAGTGGGGCATGGACGAGAACGAGAAATTGCTGCTACCGGCCGCGCAATGTCCATGGCCGCCGAAGAAGTCGCTCGTTGGGACCCAGATGTCCTGATTGTTGCTTCGCCCCATACGATTTTATATGGGGACTATTTTCACATTGCTCCTGGCCGCGCTGCCGCAGGAGACATGTCTGCCTTCGGTGCACCACAGGTACGGATTCAAGTGTCCTATGATACCGCTTTACGCGACGAGATCATATCCCAGGCACAGGCTGTCGGGCTCGAAGCTGGGACGCTCGGCCAGCGAGACCCTGCCCTTGACCATGGTGTCTTGATTCCGCTTTATTTTCTGCAACGAGCTGGGGTCCATTGCCCCATCATACGGATGGGCTTGTCCGGCTTTTCCTCTTTGGACCATTACCGGCTAGGACAGTGCGTAGCCAAAGCGGTCGAACAATTGGGCCGCCGTGCCGTGTTCGTGGCCAGCGGCGACCTCTCCCACAAGCTCAAAGACGACGGCCCCTATGGTTTTGCATCCGAAGGCCCGATATTCGACAAAGCCGTTACACAAGCAATGGCCTCTGCGGATTTTTTACAGTTTCTCGCCCTGAATCCATCCCTTTGTGAGCGGGCGGCCGAGTGTGGTCTGCGTGCCTTTCAGATGATGGCAGGCGCTTTGGATGGACTTGCCGTAGCTCCCCAGCTTCTCAGCCATGAAGGACCTTTTGGCGTGGGATATGCGGTAGCATTGTTCCCAGTCACAGGCCCGGATTCCACCCGCTGCTTTGCAATTGCCTGCGAGCAGGCGCAGCGCGCCCATCTGGAGGAATGCCGTGCCAGAGAGGATGCCTGGGTACGGCTGGCACGGCTCTCGCTGGAGACCTATGTGCGCACCGGCCATCGCTTGGAACGTTTGCCCGATGACCTGCCCTCCGAACTGACCAGCCCCACTGCCGGAGCCTTTGTTTCGCTGCATATCAACGGGCGGCTACGAGGCTGCATCGGCACCATTGTCCCCACGCAGGAAAACGTCGCTTGGGAGATCGTACAAAATGCCATATCTGCTGGTTCCCGTGACCCACGATTCCCTACCGTACGTGCCGACGAACTGGATACCCTGGAATATAGCGTGGATGTGCTAGGGCAGCCTGAGCCTGTGGACTCCCCTGCCCAGCTGGACCCCAAGCAATACGGCGTAATCGTCAGCTGTGGCCAGCGGCGTGGTCTGCTGCTTCCCGATCTGGACGGCGTGGACACCGTCGAGCAGCAACTGCATATCGCCTGTCAAAAAGGCGGCATCTCCGCAAAAGATCGGTATCAAATCGAACGTTTTCGGGTGGTGCGGCATTTATGAGTATTCGATGCGACCTGTGCTTTCATCACTGTAAGCTACACGAAGGACAGACCGGCTTGTGCCGAGCCCGTGCCAATCGTCATGGACAAATAGTCTCTCTCAATTATGGTAAACTGACTGCGCTTGCTCTGGACCCTATTGAGAAAAAGCCGCTGCGCCAATTCCATCCTGGCAGCATGATTTTATCGGTGGGCAGCTTTGGCTGCAACCTTCATTGTCCCTTTTGCCAGAACGCGGCCATCGCTACTGCCGGACCGGAAAGCCGCACCCAGGATTGTTCCCCGGAAGCACTGGTGCGGGAAGCTGTCCGCTTACAGGACCGCGGCAATATTGGCATCGCCTACACATACAATGAGCCTTTGGTTGGCTATGAATATGTAAGGGACTGTGCCGCTCTTGTACACGAAGCCGGTATGCTCAATGTGCTTGTGACCAATGGCACCATAGAGGATGCCCCCTGGCGTGCTTTGCTGCCGCAAATCGACGCAGTCAACATTGACCTGAAAGGCTTTCAGGAAAGCTGGTATCATACCTTGGGCGGTGACTTGGAAACGGTAAAGCGTTCGATTCGTCTGGCGGCACAAAGCTGCCACGTGGAAGTGACTACCTTAATCGTACCGGACGAAAATGACAGCGAAGACGAAATGCGCGCTTTATCCTCTTGGTTGGCTTCGGTCAGCCCAGACATCCCGTTGCACGTTTCCCGCTTCTTTCCCCGCCACTGCATGACCGACCGTCTACCCACCCCGGTAGAAACAGTTTATCGCTTAGCCGATGTGGCACGAGAAAAACTGCATACGGTTTACACGGGAAATTGCTGAAAATCCATACACTAGGAGGTATTTGATATGCGTAAAAATTTTGGAGCCAAGCCGTGGACCTATCCTCAGCCGGTCTTTATCCTCGCCACCTACGGAGAGGATGGTACTCCGGATGCCATGAATGCAGCCTGGGGCGGCATCAGTGACGATCAAGAGCTGTCCATGTGCATCAGCGCCGAACACAAGACCACTACCAACATTCTGGCCCGTAAAGCGTTCACGGTCAGCATGGCTACGGCAGAACAAATGGTAGCTTGTGATTATGTTGGCATCGAATCCGGTAATGCGGTGTCCAACAAGCTGGAAAAGGCAGGCTGGCACACCACCAAATCGGAATTTGTAGATGCTCCCCTGATTGACGAACTACCCATGGCAGTAGAATGCCGTCTGGTCAGCTATGATCCGGAAAGCTGCCGTTTGGTGGGTGAGATCGTCAATGTCAGTGCCGACACATCGGTACTGGATGCAGAAGGCAAAATCGACCCCGACAAGCTCCAGCCGATTATCTTTGACCCCATCCACAACACCTATCGCAAGCTGGGTGAAAAGGTGGGCAATGCCTTCCGAGATGGGCTTTCACTCAAATAAAACGGCGTCAAAACCACAAGATACAGCATTCGAAAGGAATCATCCGATGAAACGAGTCAAAATCACGGTTCTAAAAACCACTCTGGATACCGAGCTGGCCGCGGAATACGGCGTCGAAGGACTCACCACCTGCCCCATGCTTCAAGCGGGACAAGTCTTCTATGCTGACTACGCCAAACCGGAAGGGCTCTGTGATGAGGCCTGGAAGGCCATTTATCAGTACGTATTTGCCCTGGCTCACGGGGCTGAAAAAGAACTGTTTTACTATGGCGACTGGATTCGCAAACCTGGCGTAGCGATTTGCAGCTGCAATGACGGCCTGCGTCCGGTTATTTTTAAATTGGAAGCCACCGATGAGATTTCACAAAACAAAACGTGATGTGTGGATACACCAAAAAGACCTTGTTGCAATGAGCAACAAGGTCTTTCTATTTATAGTTCATAGCCCCAGTATACCGTGCCATGCGCGTATGTGCCGGATTGATCGACCGTAACCGGGAGCACAATCGAGCCTTCCTTCTCCAAAGGTCCATCGTATAGATCGACCTTTTGTAAACTGGTTCCGTTCGTATCCTCAAAGGAAAAGACAAACTTAATCCGTGGGAATGAAACTCCGGTCGTATTTTGGAAAGTGGCAGCATACTCTCCTGCCTTCATGTAGTAGTGTCCATTGACCGGCTCTTTTTCCCATACATTCCATTCTGGAATGATACGCTCCAACTCTGCTTGGATTCTGTCATCAATATCCGGATTGGCACCCTTCTGATAGGTCAAATCCTCAACGCCGGTCTCCTCTTGCGGAGCGGGCGGCGTTGGAACCACGCTCTGGTCCGGAGCTGGCGCAGAAGATGTGGATGCCGACTTTTGAATCTGGTCCATAAAATTCGTTAGACTTTCTGCAATCGGCTCCCACTTATCCTGTAACAAGCCATGCAAAGAGAACCCGATCAAGGCAATTGCCAAAACGACCAGCAGAAAAAGTACGATATTTTTCACACGATTTGGCATCCTCATCACGACCCTATCCGGATGCTTTGGTCACATAGGATTTATACGCAGCTTAGATCACTGCCACAGCATCCGCCTCTTTATCGTTTACCCATACACTGATTGCATAGGCGCTGGGATCTTCTTCTTTCTCCTTGGATTTGGTCAGCATATCTTTGACTTTGAGCCCACCAAAGACCAAACCGCCGATAACAGCCAGCAACAAAATCACCAGTAAGATTCGCTTGACAATTTTGCCGCCTTTGCGACCGCGGCCACCTTTTGTGTCCTCATCGTCATCTTCCTGTGCCATACTTTTTGCTTTTTCTTTATAAATGCGTTCCAATTCAAAGCGATTCAATTCCGGATCTGCTTGATAGATGCTATCTGGGAATGTTACATGGGTTCCACACTTGGGGCATGTACCGGCTCCCCCTGCTTCGCACCGGAGTTTCTGTTTGCATTTCGGACAGGCTATAACAACGCGTTCGATAGTGTCCATACCTTCCCATCCCTTTCCAGATTTCGTTGATATAATTTATATATCGACAAATCGGTCCAGCTACATAACCACTGCACCGGAGAAAATCTCCACTTAAGCCGCTCCATCCAGAAAAGAAAACCGTCAGCTTCCTTTTGAAAAGGGCTGACGGTTGTTTTAACGATAGGACCGAATCTCCAAACAATATTTTTTCGGATTCTTGTATGAAATGGTATATTCAAACGCACGGCCATCCGACAGATAGGCTGTCATTTCAATTTTGATGACCGGTGCATTGGGCGGCAGGCCAAGCTGCCGGGCGATTTCCTCATCGGGCAGGATGGCGTCGATGGTTTCTTCTGCCATAGAAGGATGAAACCCATTGGTCTGCTCAATATAATCATAAATGGATTCCACCAAGGTTTCACATCCAATGCCCTTGATGCAGAACGGGCAAAAATGGTTGATGTCATAAATGATCGGGTCCCCATTTTTGCAGCGCACCCGAACGATTCGATAGACCGGGTCCCCGATCGCTACATTCAAATGATCGGCCACCGCTTCATCGGCTTCCACTTTTTCGAACGAAAGCAGTCGTGTTGTTGGTGTATCGCCTCCCGCGAGCATATCCTCCTTAAAGCTTTGCAGACGGTTTAAAGATTTGCGCAACCGACGATCTGCTACAAAAGAACCTTGGCGTGCAATGCGATAAATCACGCCTTCTTTTTCCAGTTCGGTCAATGCCTTTTGAATGGTCGGGCGAGAATATCCAAATTTTTCGATCAGATCGCGTTCGCTGGGAAGTTTCGTATTGGGCGCTAATTTGCAGATTTCATCCCGAATACGAACTTTGACTTCTAAAAATTTTTTATCCAAAAAAGCTTCTCCTTTCCGAGTACGAAATGATCCATAAACGCACCATGGGGATAGCCTTATTATACTATAACTATCTGGAGATATCCAGCACTGTTTTGCCATCTATCCCGGAATTTGAGGCAAAAAATCGTGCACTCCTGACATTCCAGTTGGTTTTTTCGCTTGGCTTGCAATATGGAAAATCTCTAAAAGAACCAGCAATGCACGATTCCAGCAGCCACTCAAAAGATTGGACATAGCGCAAGATTCATAAAATCACCGGTTTACTCCTGTTTCCTGCACCAATGCGTGGATATATCGAGATTCTGGACTGCTTCTGCCGCAATCGTGGTCATATATTTCTTATCCAGACCCTATACCTGGCTATATTTTTATAGTGCACAACATCTGCTCATTTTCAATTAAAATTGTTTCATTTTTCCCGTATTAACAGCGAAATACGCCATAAATCAAGTTTATTGATTCGTAAAATTAGCTATTTTTTGATTGCAAGCAACAACCCACTGGATATATCCATAATTCTTGCATAAAAATCAAATATTCTTTCATTCTTTTACATATAAATGAAGAAATTTACGGATTTTTATTTCATATGAATACTTTTTTTCAAAATTCCTCTTGTTTTTTTGATTTGGGTCATATATAATGGACATATCCAAGAGGTGCAACCCCAAAAATAATAAAAGGAGCGTTCCACTATGAAAGTTATCGTTACAAAGAATTATGAAGAGTCCTGTCAGGTTACTGCCAATATGATTCTGGACCAGGTTCGTGCAAACCCTGCTTCCAAGCTTGGTCTGGCTACTGGTGGTACCGCGGAACCGGTATACCCGATTATGGTTGATGCCTGCAAGAAAGGCGAAGTTGATTTCTCGCAGATCACCACAGTGAACCTCGACGAATACATGGGGATGGATCCGACCAACGACCAAAGCTACCGTTACTATATGAACCAGCGTTTCTTCATTCCGGCTGGTATCGACCTTGCACGCACCTTTGTAGCTTCGGGCAAGAACGACCCGGAAAAGGAAATCGCTCTGTTTAATGAAAAGCTGTATGGTGATGGCCATTTCGTAGACATCCAGCTTCTGGGCATCGGTGTCAGCGGCCACATCGGCTTCAATGAACCGGGCACGATGATTTCCGGCGTACACGTACAGAAGCTCGAAGAAAGCACCATCAAGGCCAACGCTCGTTTCTTCGAAAACGAAGCAGACGTACCGACCGAAGCGATGACCATGGGTCTGGGCGACATTCTGAAGGCTGGCAAGATCGTTTTGATCGCAACGGGTGCCAACAAGGCTCCGGCTCTGCGCAAGGTCCTGCTCGACGATGAGGTCACCGCAGATGTACCGGCTACGGTGCTCAAGATGCATCGTGATGTCACGATTGTCATTGATGAAGCTCTGGCTGCTGAAATCGGCTGGAAAAACTAAAAAATCTCCCAATGCAAAACGGCGCGACAAAGAGTCGCGCCGTTTTTGTGTTTCATATGTTGATTGTATCGTTAGCCCGAATGGGTCTAGTTTTTTCATCTACACCAAGCATAAAGTCATGCGCTTGGCACTCGCATTTTAACGTTGGGCTATGTAATCTTCCACGACATCATGGAAATGAAGCAATGATACCTCAAACCGATTCAGCATCTGTGCCAGCTGCTTTGCTTCTGCAAAGTCCGGTACAACATCTTCGATCGTGTCTACCAGGCAATCATCCTGATAGGCCGCCACCCCGCTGCTGACGGTTCCCTCTTCTCCTTCTTCTTTTGTTGCTGGTTGGTTCACTGCAACATATTCCAACATTATAAAAAACCCCCTAACTTAATTTCTTGCAAGCCCTTTGATTTCTTTCTGATTTTACCATACAGCCAACCGCGAATTTTGTCGAAGTTTGTCGTAAAACCGCATTTTAATCAAAGTTTACTCGGATATAATTTTAAAAAAAGGCTACCTGTGTACCATTTTACACAAGTAGCCTTCTTTGTTGTGTCGAATTTAGTCTTCCAGTAAATATTTCTCAACCAGCCGTGCACCGTCTTCCACACAGCCGTCGCACGAGCGGAGTACTACACCGGTTTCTACCCCTTTCAGGTCCCGGCACAGCACGCTTTTGTTCATTTCGCGGAATGCCTCTCCCAAAACGCGGTCCAGCTTATAGGTCTGTGCTTTGGTCTTGCCGACCTGTGCCAAGCCACCGCTGTTTTTCAAGCCTGCCAGCATGCAGGCGCCTGTCAAAGCACCGCAGACTTCCATCTGACCCATTCCAAAGCCAAACGCTTCGCTGGCTTTGTAGGCCGTCTCCTCGTCTATACCAAACAGGTCACAGTAAGCACAAACGATCGACTGCGCGCAGTTGTATCCCTTATGATGCAGCTCTACTGCTTTCTCAACTCGACTTTCCATGAAGTATCCTTCCTTTCCAACCATTGCTCTTAATATTCATGTGTGGAGAAAAACTCCAAGATGGCGTCGTGCATGGCCTGGGCTTCTGCACGAAGACCTGCATCCGACAAAACGCAGGCTACATCGCCGCTGTTGTCAATAAATGCATATTCGCTGATGACGGCCAGCATGTCAACGTTCGCTGCATAGCGCAGGATGGCATAATAGTCACCATTCTGTCCATGGCGGAACACCGTCGGACGATGCCGGGTGCGTCCGTTGGCATAATAATATTTCTCCAGCGTCGCGCCCAATTCCTTACCAGCGCCGCCGTTTTCATATTGGATCTGTGCCAGAATCTCGAATCCAGCTGCATTGCCGTTATACGCATTGTGATGCACGCTGAAGCAGAAATCGGCAACATCGGCATTTTCTTCGATGATTTCTTTGCGGGTCGCAAAGGATACATACTTATCTTCCTCGGCGGTCATAATGACGTTTACGCCACTTGCTTCCAGCATATCGCGCAGATAGAGCGCCACAGGCAGGTTAAAGTCCTTCTCCTGCATAGTGGAGCCGGCCTTGACTGTTTCGCCCTTGTAGTTTACATACGTGCTCGGAGCAATACCACTCGAGCCGCCATCCGAGCCGCCATGTCCCACGTCGATCAGCACCGTAAGCTGACCATCAATGTGAGAGGTTTCCGGCTCCGGCTCAGGGGCCGGATTGGGCACGGGCTCCGGGTCCGGCGTGGGTTCCGGATCTGGGGTAGGCTCTGGAGTCGGTTCGGGTTCGGGTTCGGGCTCCGGCTCGGGTTCTACGTAGCCCGGAGTTTTCATGATGCCCTGCTTGCTGTCATTGCGATAATCGACTTCAAACCCAAAGGTTTCGCCAATGTCACGCAGCTTATAATACGTAAAGCCCTTGACGGTGTAAGCATCCATGGTGACTTCTTCGCCATCGACCAGAATGGGCAGATTGGCCGCTGTGGCAATCTGATTGCCGCTGCCGACCGGCTGCAATTCGGTGCCATCCCCCACATAGGTTTCCCCACGGGTGGCAATGATCGAATCGGTTGCCGCATCGTACTCGACATTGAACTTGCATTCCTTATCGCGCATCAAATAGGCGATGTCACGGATTTTAAAATATGTATAGGCCGAATCCCCTGTACTGATCAAATAGCCGGACGGATAAACCTGTTCACCATCGAGAAAAATCTCCATTTTGCTGACATATGCCGTTTTGCCAGCGGCATAGACATCGGTTTCAGCCGCCAACGCCGGTGCGACTGCTGCAAACAGCATCAGCAAAGCCAACATCCCACAAAGTAATTTTTTGCGCATTTCAATTCCTTTCTCCCGTATTTTTTACAATCGTTTTCAGTATACCACGCGCTTCCTGGCTGTGCAAGCCGCTTAATAAGCATGGTCCTGGAAGAATGCCATGATGGCCCGATACAGTGCCGCAGCTTCGGCCTTACGGCCTTCAGTGGTGGATACAAAGGCAATGTCATCGGTATCGAGGAAGCAAAATTCGGTCAGCACTCCAGGCACATCGTTTTCCGATGCTCCGCGCAGCACACGCATACCCGAACCATCTTTGTCGCCGCGGTTGCGCAGGCCGAGTTCCTCAAACTCCTCCAAAATCAGTTCCGCCATTTCTTTGCTGTATCCAGACGGGTCCTGGGCATCGGAAGGTACTAAGACCTCTGCACCCGTGCCGCCGCCCGAGTTGTGATGGATACACAGGAAGAAATCGAGCGATTCCCGGTATTGCTTAATCATGTCCGCCCGGTCATCCAGAGATGGATAGGTATCAGTATCCGTACGTGTCATATACACGGTCACGCCCTGAGCTTGCAGCATATCCCGCAGGTAGAGCGCTACTTCCAGGTTGAGATGGTTTTCATCATACTGACCGTCCGGGCTGGAAGCGCCGGGGTCGGCGCCGCCGTGACCCGGATCGAGCAGGATGGTGAGTTTGCCATCCAGATGCGCGTCGGTATCAAAATCCGGCTCCGGCTCGGCCGGTTCGGTGGTAATGGTGATTTGCCGGCTGCTGTCGACAAAGCCTACACTGAATCCCAGCGCGCTTCCCAAATCACGCAGCTTATAATAGGTATAGCCGCCGATGTTGTAGGCGTCCAACGATTTTTTAGTGCCATCCACCAAAACCGTCATGGTCGACGGGGTAGCACGCTTGCTTCCGGTTGCGGTACTCTCCATTTCGCTGCCATCCGGACTGTATGCCGACTGGGTTTTGATCGAAATGCTGCGGCTGGAGGCATTGTAACCCACGCTGAACTTGCAGGATTTATTCTGCATCAGATACGCGATGTCACGCAGTTTAAAATAGGTATAGCCTTCGATCACATAACCTTCCGGACGGACAGACTGTCCGTCCAGCAGAATATCCATCGTATTGGCCAGCGCTGTCTTATCGGCTGCCAACGCAGTCACACCCCCAATGAGCAACATCCATAGGGCTACGGCCAGCGCCGTCATTCTTTTTAACATGAGGGACTTCCTTTCTACAAGGGCCCGGCCACCGGGCCGGATGAAAAATAAAAAACCGAATAGTTACAATATAGCATCAATTTCTTTCGGGTACAAGTTTTGCACTTTATGTGTAACATATTTGTAAAATGCGTCGGATTTTTCACAAAAAAAGTGGCGAAATCGCCACTTTTCTTCAGGTATTTTTCAGTTATAGCATAGCCGCGCCAATCAGTCCGGCGTCGTTTCCAAGCACAGCCTGGACAATCTGCGTATTTTTTCCAATGCCGTGGAAACTGTCCCGCTCGACGATCTCACGCAGAGGCTGCAACAGCTTTTCCCCATAGCCGGCCACGCCGCCGCCGATAATCATCTTTTCCGGCTGCAGGATGTTGACCAGGCTGGTCAGACCGCTGGCCAGATATTTGCAATACTCATCAAACACTTCGGCAGCCAGTGCGTCGCCTTCATCCCGGGCATCGCAGACCATCTTCGCAGTCAGTTTGCCGTCGTTGGCCTGCATCTTTTCCCGCAACAGGCTTTCTCCGCCCTTTTCTAGAGCCATGGTCGCCAAACGAATCATCCCGGTTGCCGACGCATAGGCTTCCAAGCAGCCCTTGCGGCCGCAGTTGCACGGCAAGCCGTCCACCGCAACGACCATGTGGCCAATTTCGCCTGCAACATCGTTGCAGCCGCTGTATACCTTGCCATCGATGACAATACCGCCGCCGACACCGGTGCCCAGGGTGACCATGACAGCATTCTGACAGCCGGTCCCCGCGCCTGCAATGACTTCACCCAAAGCGGCACAATTGGCGTCATTGTCCAGCTTGACCGGGCACGCAAACTCAGGCGCGAATACCTGTGCAAAGCAAACGTTGTTCATGCCCAGATTGGTGCCAAACACCAACGTCGCGGTTTCCTTTTCAAAGGTACCCGGTACGCCGATGCCGATTTGGGTCACGGCATCAGGTGCGATCCCCTGCTCTTGACACAAGGCCAGCGCCAGGGTCTTCATATCTTCCTTCATTTGCTCCGGCTGCCCGGTGCGGGTGGGCAGGCCCTTTTTGCACAGCATCTTGCCATCTTCCTGGCACAGGCTGACCACAGTATTGGTGCCGCCCAAATCAATTCCAATGCGCATCTTTACACTTCTCCCTCTTGAAAGCTATTGATATCCAAACCACGGATTTTTTGAAAATACGCTGCCAGACGATCCCAATCGGTATTGAGAATCAGTTCTTCCGGAAAATCGATTTCCTCCAGCATCTGCATGGCATCCTGCACTTTGCCGACCATATACGAAATATGCGCATCGCTGGTCACCACGATGGGCACCCGGTACTTCATGCACAACTTGGCAATGCTGGTGCAGTTTTTGCGGCTTCCGCGGCGGATGGCCAAGGAATTATTATTGATCTCCACGATTTTCCCAAATTCATTGCACTGGGAAATGATGCGTTCCTGATCAAAGGCAAATTCTTCCGAGCCCAGATGGCCCAGCGTCGTGACGTATGGATTGCGCAGAATATTTTCCAGCGCCAAGGTGTGTACTTCAGGGCCAGCCGGCAGGAAGGCCTGCACATGGAACGAGGCGATCACATAATCCAAGTTTTTCAGATACCGCAATTCGATCGGGTCGATGCCGCCGTCCGGCGGAAGAATGTTGAGTTCCACACCGCGCAGGACTACCACATCGTCAATCTTTCGCGGCACAATGTTCAGATTGGCAAAATGCCACTGATGGGCGCCATCCTCCATCGCCGGACCGTGATTGGTGATTGCAATCGCACGGTGTCCGGCCCGTTTGGCCCCTTGGACCATTTCGGTCAGCGTACTGTGTGCATGATGCGACACATTGGTATGTGTGTGCAAATCTGCAATGATTTTCATATTCGTTCCTTTCCATCCATAAACATGGGCTGCGACACAACCGCCACAGCCCATACCATTTTGCTTTTAGCCGCCAAACGAGCGGAGCATACGTTCTTGCAGTTCCTTTGCTGCATTGTAACCCATCTTTTTGTAGCGGTTGTTCATCGCTGCAACTTCGATGATGACGGCCAGATTTCGGCCCGGCTTGACCGGGATGGTCAAAGACGGCACACGGATGTCCAAAATGCTGGTCGTCTGGCCTTCCAGGCCCAGGCGGTCATACTGCTTGCCTTCTTCCCAGTTTTCCAGGTTGATGACCATTTCGATCTTTTCGGTCAGCTTAACCGAGCCCACACCAAAGATGCGGCGCACATCAACGATACCGATGCCACGCAGCTCGATGAAATACCGAATGACATCCGGCGACGTACCAACCAGAGTCTTGTCCGACACGCGCTTGATCTCGACCGCATCGTCCGCGATCAGACGGTGGCCGCGCTTGACCAGCTCGATTGCCGTCTCCGACTTACCGACGCCCGAATCGCCCAGCAGCAGAACACCTTCACCGTAGATCTCAATGAGTACACCATGGAGCGTAATGCGCGGCGCGAGCGACACTTTCAGGGATGCCACGATGGCATTGATGATGGTCGACGTAAATTCATTGGTGCGCAGCAGCGGGACGCCATATTTCTTTGCCGCTTCCAAACACTCGGGGAAAATATCGATGTTGCGCGAGATAATCATGGCCGGGATACCGGCAGAAAACAGACGCTCAAAAATCTCGGTGCGCTTTTCCGGTTCAAAGCTTTCAACATAGGTGGTTTCCACCTTGCCCATGACCTGCAAACGGTTGGGGTCAAAAAAGTCAAAAAAGCCGGCAAGCTGCAAACCCGGGCGGCTCACGTCATCCTTGGTGATTTCTATTTTATCAAATCCGTCCGGCCCGTAGATCACTTCAAAATTAAATTCCTGGATCAGATCACCCAGGCAAACGCCAAACTCTTTTAGCTGCATTCTTAAAGCCCTCCCAGTATTTTGGAGAATCGTTATGGTTATTATAACGGATTTTTCTGTTTTTTTCAACGCTTCCCGCAGAAGCCGGGACATATTTTTTTCCTCTTTCAAATTATTTTGTCAAATAGGCTTGCATTCCGGATGACTTTGTGGTAATATAATATGCGTTACTCAATGCCTTGTAGATAAGGAGGTGCAGGAAAATGGCAAAGTGCGATATTTGCGGCAAGGGCGTTACCTTCGGTATTAAGGTTTCCCACTCCCACAGACGTTCCAACCGGACTTGGAAGCCGAATGTCCGTCGTGTAAAGGCTATTGTAGACGGTACTCCCCGCCATGTCAACGTATGTACTCGGTGCCTCCGCTCCGGCAAGGTTACCCGCGCTATCTAAGCGCCCGTACATTGACCAAAATGAACCGCTCTGTTTTCAGAGCGGTTTTTTTCATGCGCAAAAACCAACGGCCGTCCGCTTATGCGGACGGCCTTCTTTTGTTATGTCTGATAGGGATACGCATACGCAAATTTAAAGCCGTAGGTATTGACCGTAAAAAACGGCAGAAACACCCGCAAGAGTCCCTTCAGTTCCAGCATATGCGGCTGCTCCAAAAGAAACAGATATTTCTTTCCGTCCACGTAGGCCACCGGTTCCAGACCTTCGTGCACGATGTCCAGCGTACGGTGCTCCCGCCTGCAATACTCCATCAATTCATTGGTGAAATCTTCGCGCTTTAAAATAGGGTCCTGGGGCTCAAACCAAAACTCCGGGGTCGGCCAGATGTTTTTGGCTCTCGTCAGATAGTCATACGCAATGTTGATAAAGCGCTGTCCCAGGCTTTCCTGGCGGTCCATCTCTTGCAGGTATCCATCGACCGCCAGTCCTTCCAAACGCACAGGAGCCGATTGCAGCTCCCGGCAGATGCGGTCGATCTGTTTGAGATTCATCTGCTCTTGGCGCAACTCTTCCCGCCGCAAATCAATGCAATCGCGCAGGGTGATCTCCCCTTCCAGCGTCTGCTTGATGCAGGCCAGGGAGATCCCCAGACGGCGTAAAAATTTAATCTGTTTCAGGCGTTCCAAATCGTCAGGGCCATAGTCCCGATATGCACCACACCGCTTGGGATGGAGCAGACCTTCCTGCTCATAAAAGCGAATGTTCTTTTCGGTTATCCCGATCTGTTCTGCCACTTGTTTGATTCGCATCGTGATCACCTCTCTTCGTCTGTCATCATACACCTTCCACCAAGGGGAAAGTCAAGAGAATTTGAAAAATTTCTTCCGAAAAAAATAAAAAAACAGGACGAGCCTGGGCTCGTCCTGTTTTGCATTCCAGTGTTATTCCTGCACCATTTCAGCTGCCGAAGTCTGGTTCTCCAGATAGCGCTGATAGGTGGATGTGTCGCTCTTGCCAAAGCCAAGGGGCGAGAAGATGATATACGCCAATACCATGATGAGCAGCGTAACCGTTGCCCAGAACTTGCCGTGCTTCCACGGAGTCAGGTCAACCGCACCAGCATCCTTCAGAACGAAATCGGTCGGACGCGGGTTCTTCTTGACGATGACCCACATGAGCAGCATGTCAAAGATGAACAGTACAGCGGTGAAGTACAGATAGTGTACATCCTTCAGCCACGGAATCACATTACGCAGACCAAACTGGAGCGTAAAGTACAGCACAACGTGTACCGGGATAACGATCTTGGCCGCAATGGACGGAACCTTCTTCCAGAAGAAGCCGCACAGCAGGCAAACGAAGATCGGGGTATTGAACGCTGCAAACGCCGAGTTTACGAAGCTGGTGATACCGCCCATGTACAGCATGAACGGGCTCATGATGGTCGAAATAACTGCAACAACCGTACCGAAATTCTGACCGATCTTAACCATACGGGCATCGGATGCCGTGGGGTTAAACAGCGGACGGTGAATATCGAGTGCATAGATGGTCGATGCCGAGTTCAGAACCGAGTTGAACGAGGACAAGATCGCGCCAAACATAACGGCTGCGAAGAAGCCCAGTACCGGCTTAGGCATAACCTCTGCAACCAGCATCGGGTATGCGGAGTCGCCGCTGCCCCAGTCCTGGCCCGGGTAAGCCAGTGCGCAGATAACGCCCGGCACAACGATGATCAGCGGAGTCATGATCTTCAGGAAACCTGCGAATACCGCGCCCTTCTGTGCTTCCTTCAGGTTCTTTGCACCAAAGGCACGCTGGATGATCGACTGGTTGGTTGCCCAATAGTACATGTTGTTGACCAGCAGGCCGGTCAGCAGCAGCGGCCACGGCAGCCACGGCTCGGGCGAGTTGGCCTCGTTGATCGAGTTGAGGTAAGCCGGGTCGGTATGTAAGAACTTATCAAAGCCATCCAGGAAGCTGCCATCGCCGCCGAGCTGGCCGGACAGGAACATCAGGCCAAAGACCGGCACCAGCAGACCGCCGACAATCAGACCCAGACCATTGATGGAGTCCGACAGCGCGATTGCCTTCAGGCCGCCAAAGATCGCATAGATGGAACCTACGATTGCGGTTGCCACACAAACCAGCGCAATCGCAGCAAAATAAGAAATGTTCAAAAGCTTGTCAATGCCGAAAATGTTGACGAATACCTGTGCACCTGCGTACAGGATGTTCGGCAGCATGATGACAACATAGCTGAGCAGAACGATGATGGATACCAAACGACGGGTGCCTTCATCGTAACGCTCCCGGAAAAATTCCGGTACGGTCGTCAGACCGGTTTTCAAATACTTCGGCATCAGCACGAACGCCAGAATAACCAGCGCGATTGCTGAGGTTACTTCCCAGCCCATCGTACTCATACCAACACGAACGGCCTGGCCGTTGTTACCGACCAGCTGTTCTGCCGACAGGTTGGTCATCAGCAGCGAACCTGCAATGACCGGACCAGTCAGACCACGGCCAGCCAGATAGTAGCCGTCTTGCGTGTCCAAGTTATCACCGCGCGTTTTCCACCAAGAGATAATTGCAACAAGCGCCGTGAAGCCCACAAATGTGATCGCAGTAAAAGCAATAGAATTGAAAAACTGCATCATATTCTCCCTTTCTCTTTACGAACTTTCCCAGGCCTTGCCCCCCCTTTGGACAATACCTGTGCATGCATAGACAATTCTTTTATCTTGCGGTTCTGTGCTTTTTCACATCTCCCTTCTTCCTGAAAGCAAAAATTTTCGATTCGAATTTTGAATTGTCCAATCTTTGCATATAAATGATAACATCTTGGTCTTTTACTTTCAAATATATTTTCTATCATTTAGTATTTTTGTTTATTTGCACACATGTTGGGTTTCTTCTGTACGGACATTTCACATTTTTGTGATAAGATTCGCAAACTGACCGCGTTTTTTCACCGTATCTAAAGATGACTCCCCTTTTAATTACGAAGTATAGTTTTGTTTCCTTGCGGTTTTTACTGCATTTTCCATATTGTTTATAACAAAAACCCCCAGATAAAATCTGGGGGTTCTTTACCTTAAATTCGTGTCATAAACTGCATGGCGCTCTTGGCCATCAGTCGTTTGGTGCCCTTGGTATCGAAGGCGATTTCCAGCAATTCGTCGCCACCCATAGGCTTGACCGATAGCACCATACCCTCGCCAAAGGCCTTGTGCCGTACCCGATCGCCCGGTTTGAACGACGGCGCCGCACCCGCTGCCTGGGCTGCTTTTCGCTCAGCTGCCGCAGCCGTGCGATACGCCTGACTGACCGAAAAGGCTGCCCGCTTTTGATAGGTCCGCTCCTGTTCTTCCATCGCGTTGCGCTGGGCCTGCGCCCGCTCGGAAATATTGGAGTCAATCAAATCCTTCGGGATTTCTTCGAGAAAACGGGACGGTTTGGAATACTGAGTCCGGCCATAGAGCATGCGCCGCTCGGCACAGGTCAGATACAGCTGCTCCTTGGCGCGCGTCACGGCAACATAGCACAAGCGCCGTTCTTCCTCCAAAGTTTCATCATCTGCTTCGGCCCGCATCGACGGGAACAGACCATCCTCCATACCGCACAAAAATACATTGGGGAATTCCAAGCCCTTGGCCGAGTGCATGGTCATCAGCAGCACGGCGTCCTCGTTTTCGTCGGTGTGGTCGGCGTCGGTATACAGCGCCATCTCCTCCAGGAAACCAGCGAGCGACGGCTCTTCGGCCTTTTCCTGATATTCGACCAGGTTGGACTTGAGTTCCATAATATTTTCGGCCCGGCCGCGCGACTCCATATCGCCCTTGGCTTCCAGAGCGGCCAAATAGCCAGTCTGCTCGAGGAGTTCATCATACAATTCCGGCAAAGTCAAAAATTCTTGCTGCTGCCGGAGATTGTCGATCATCCGGCCGAATTTCTCCATCGCGCCCGCGCCGCGGGACAGCGCCGGGAACCGGCTGGCATTTCGGACGACTTCATGCAGTTCCAGTCCGTTGGCGGCTGCTTCCTGCTCGGCCAGTTCGACCGAACGGTCGCCAATCTTGCGCGCCGGTACGTTGATGATGCGCTTGAGCCGCAGAGTGTCCGACGGATTTTCAATGATCCAGAGATAGGCGAACATGTCACGAATCTCCGCGCGCGAGAAGAAGTCACGACCCTTATAAATCCGGTACGGGATGGAGTTGCGACGGAATGCGCCTTCGATGTTGTTGGAAAGCACGTTGTTGCGATACAGCACCGCGAAATCGCTCCACTTTTTGCCCTTTGACACACCTTCCACGATGCAGTCGGCAATATAAGCCGCTTCGCTTTCCTGCGTATCCGAACGGTGCAGACGGATTTTCGCGCCGCCCGCCTTTTCGGTCCACAGCTCTTTGCCCTTGCGGTACTGGTTGTGGCGGATGATCTCATTGGCCGCACACAAAATCGTATCGGTCGAACGGTAGTTCTGTTCCAGACGGATGGTGCGCGCGTTCTGGTACTGGTGTTCAAATTCCAAAATGTTAGCGATGGTTGCGCCGCGGAATTTATAGATACTCTGATCGTCGTCGCCTACGACACAGATGTTATGATGCCCACCAGCCAGCAGGCTGGTAAGCACATACTGCGCATGGTTGGTGTCCTGATATTCGTCGACTAGCACATAACGGAACTTGTCCTGATAATAGGACAGCACATCCTCATTCTGCCGCAGCAGCTGAACGGTCTTGAAAATGATATCGTCAAAGTCCAGCGCATTGGCATTTTTGAGCGCTTTTTGATAGAGCGTATAGATCTCAGCAATCTTGCCCTTATAGTAGTCATCCTTCACCTCGGCGGCATAGGCCTTGGGAGAAATCAGATTATCCTTGGCACGCGAAATGGTGTTCATGACCGCCCGCGCATCGAAAACCTTTTCGTCCAGCTTTAAGCTGCGCAGAATGTCTACCATCACTCGCTTTTTATCGTCCTCATCGTAGATGGTGAAGCTCTTATCATACCCGAGCCGCTCAATGTCGCGGCGGAGAATGCGCAAGCAGGCGGTGTGGAAGGTATACGCCCAAATCGCGTCCGCGTCCTGCTCCCCCACGGCTCGTACCAGACGTTCTTTCAGTTCACGCGCAGCCTTGTTGGTAAAGGTGATGGCAATCACTTCCCACGGCCGGGCCGGTTCCACGGCGCACAGCCATTCGGCGCGCTGTTCGCATTCGGGCTTGGGATCATTCAGATAATCCAGTAAGAAGCGCAAATCATCCGGTGTCGCGTTCGAGGGTGCATATTCACACTGTGCTCCCCGACCAAAGCGCAGGATGTTGATAATGCGCTGGATCAGCACGGTCGTCTTGCCGCTGCCTGCACCCGCCAAGATCAAAAGCGGTCCTTCGGTCTGTAAGACCGCTTCGCGCTGCATCTCATTGAGATGTGCAAATCGCTGCTCAATGATCGCCCGCCGGATGGAGGCATATTGTATATCGAATTTGGTTAGTTCCATGGTTTCATTCCTTTTTCTCGTTTTGCTCGCCAAAGCACCAATATAATAGAAGCGGTATCCAAACCGCTATGCGGCTATTATACCATAGCCGCACTTGCCGGCGCAAGTCTTGTAAAACAGATGTTCGATTTTATAATTCTTCCCGACGCATCACGAAATGGCTGCAAACGCATCCAACAAACAAACGGCAGGCCCGTTTTCTCCGGCCTGCCGTCTGACATGATTGAGTTGTTGGCTACGGTGTTACTCGCCTCGCTCTAAAAAAGTACGGCGAAACGCACTCGTCGGGACCGGCTTGCCATAATAATAGCCTTGCCCGTAATCGCACCCCATCGAGCGGATGAAGGCCTCATCCTCCTTTGTTTCAACGCCCTCTGTCACGGTTTCAATGCCTAATTTCTTTGCCATTTCAAAAATCAAAAGCATAACTTCATATTGCGAACTTCTCTGTTCCTTTTTCAAATCCATCAGGAACATACGATCCAATTTGATTTGGTCGATATGAAGTTTACCGAGGGTGTTGAGCGAAGAATACCCGGAACCAAAGTCATCCATCGACACCCGGAAACCCGCGTGACTCAGCTGCGCAATGGTATCATTCAATTCCTCGATATTTTCAAAAACCAGGCCTTCCAAAATCTCCAGGATGATATATCGAGGCGGTACCTGATAGCGCGCTGTCATCTCCTGGAGCTTCTCGACATAATCCTCGCTGACAAAGAGCGATCTCGTCTGATTGACCGAGATCTTTATAGGCGGATACCCTTTGTCCATCCAATTTCTTAAAATCTGGCATACTTTCTCCACCATATAGAGATCCAAATTCTTGCAGAATCCGTTCTGCTCAAACAATGGGATGAACTGATTGGGATAAAGCTGGCCGCGCTCTTTGGTCTGCCAGCGCACAAGAGCTTCTGCGCTATCGATTTGACCGGTATGCAGATTCATTTTCGGCTGCAGATAAACTTGATATTCCTCATCCTCCAAAGCCCGGTGCATATTGGCTTCAATGTATTGCCGCAGTTTCTCCTCCTCATGCATGGAATCATCATACATGCAGACATGAGAACCACCGTTCTGCTTGGCATGGGCCAATGCTACGACAAGGCCATTGAGTCCCGCCTGGGCGTTGGACAACTCAAGCGACATCACAGAAGAAACGGCGCCGCAGTAAATGGAAATTCGATAGCCGTCTAACAAATTCTCTGCCATTTTTTTGAGCTGCGATTGCAGTTGGTCCACCCGACGATTGATATCCTCTGCCTGATATTGTGAAACCAAAAGATAAAAACAATCGGTCGTGGGACGGCAGATAAATTCGCCTTCGCCCAGATTAGCTTCTAAAATCTCCTTAAACCTACAAAGAAGCTGATCGGCTCTCTGGGTCCCATAGGTATCATTGATGTACTTAAAATTGCAGATATTAAAGGCAATGATTGCCCCCGGCACATGCTGCTCCATTTTTTGTTCGAGCAGCTTACAAAAATACGTGCGATTGTATGCACCGGTCATTTCATCATAGATGGAAAGCTGCAATATTTTATTTTCATTGACCAGGGTCTTATACGCCATCTTTCTGTGGTAATTGTAAAACGCAAATGCACCAATCAGCAAAATGAGACTGATGGCAACCACAAGAATGGCCGCCCGATTTACCCGAATCCATTCTTTGAGTGTATACTGTATGTTGTCCAAAAGATAGGTAGATAAGCGGGCCTGTGTATCCTGGTCACTGATGGAACTGGAAAACTGATTCAAAAGCGAAAGCATGGTATCCGCACCGGGCAGGGCATCTGTCACCGCAACCGCATAAGAAAATTCTTTCGCGCTCGCCCAGTCGGTCACCACATCATCATAAATGACCCGTTTCCGAAGATAATAGTTCAAGGAATAACGATCCATCCAGATGCTGCAGTCGTCATCCGATAGTACATGCTCCAAGGCCTCTTCTGTGTTCATATCCAATGCCAGGGTATGCCCTTCCTTTGGATCATGTTCGATCGAATACGTGCGAATGGCATAACTATGGAAGTATGGAAGAGATAGCCGAATGCCGTTCTCGTAGGATAGCGCAGAATCGGTTGCAATGCACGCGATCAAATCCACTTTCTGCTCGTTAACCAGTTCGACCGCATCCTCCAGGTCATCCTCGATTATGGCTTCGTATTGCAAGTCGATGCTCTTCGCAAAGTCATCAAAATACTCTACGGCAAATCCCTGCAGATGGTTATTTTTTATGTACTGAAACGGTGCATTTCCGGTAAAAAACAACACACGGACCGTTCCCAGCGACTGAATATATTCCAATTCCTCTTCCGAAGCTCGAAAAATGTCGGAGTCCAGAAAATAGCGTTCATACAGTTCGTGCTCCAGATTGCCATAAGAAGCCGACACGATTTCCAGCGCAGAATTCAGCTCCGGAAGCAAATCCTGCCGCGTCGGAGACAACGCAAAATAGTAGGGCGTCGGCGAAAAATACCCGATACTTCTCAACCCATCCGGCAGCGAAATATCGACCTGCAGCGTCGCGTCCGCTCGTCCACTCCTGACCGCTTCCATCACTTCTTGGTGTGTTTGGCAATCGACCACTTCGTAGGTAAAACCATTGACCTGTGCATACTGTTCAAAAAGCTCCATCCGCGCCGCCATTCCCGGATAGGTTGCAACGGTTATCCCATCCCAGGCATTGAAGTTGTCCGCAATATAACGGGAATCGTCTGGCACTGCCAAAACCGTATAAGTCGACCCATAACTGTGACTGGGATAAAGATATTTCTTTTCCAAGTCATCATTGCGGTTCATGGTGCCCATCATATCGATTTCACCATTTTCCAGCTGCGTCAACAGGGTGGATAATTGCTGATTCACATCCCCTTCCGCCTGGACATACTCGATCTCCCAATCGGTAAACAAGACAAGCTGATTGAGATAATCCACCATATATCCCGCATATTCCCCATTTTCATCGATATACGAAATATCGCCCTGAATCGGCAACCCCACGCGCACAACCGAATCCGAAGATTCTTTCGCCTCGGCGGCAACCAAATTACAGAGCAACACGATACCGACTGCCAGCATCGCCAGCATTTTTAAACATTTCATAGGCCACATCTCTCGATCTCTTTTTTTAAGAATTGTCACCCAGTTCAAAACAACAAAAAAACATAGCTGCAAATACCATTTATACTGTTAGGAACAAGCCAGAGAAGCCGAGCATGGGCACAACCGATTCGCAGTCTTGCAGACGTAGACTCATCTCGCTGTATTGTCCAAAACAAAAGGATTTTCGCTATGTTCTAAGAAAGATGTTTTGATTTTCAGCTATAAAGCTGTCCATCTATGTTTCTATAATTTTACTACATTTGAAATTCCATGTCAAGCATGCGCACGGTACCCAGGATGGAAAAGCTGCCATGCTTTATCCAACATATGGAATATCAAAATACGGACAAAAAAGCGAATGCAATCTGCATTCGCTTTTCTATGGCAAGAGCTGTTCCCGCATCCGCTCAACCGCCCTCCGTTCCAGCCGAGACACCTGCACCTGGGATACACCTAGAATCCGTGCGCATTGCTGCTGGGTCAAGCACCGTCCATACCGTAACGCAATCACCCGTGCTTCCCGTTCTGGAAGTGCGGCCATAGCTTCCCGCAACGCGAGCTTTGTGGTCACCTGTTCTTCGATGCCGTCATCGCCCAGCAATTCCCCAAGTGCGGAACCATCTTCCCCGACTTCGCGTTGCAGTGAATCGGCCGACTGAGTCGCCTGTTCGCACATGGCCACCTCTTCCACCGAAACCCCAGCCGCTTCGGCCAACTCAGATACCGTGACTTCTCGCCCCAGTTCGGTTTCCATCCGGCTTTGCAGTTGCCGCAGACGCACCGCTTGTTCCTTGACTGAACGGCTGACCTTGACCGTACCGTCATCACGCAGAAAGCGCCGGATTTCCCCCGCGATCTTAGGCACGGCATAGGTAGAAAATTGAGTCCCGTAGTCGCCATCAAATCCGCGGACTGCCTTGAGGAACCCCAAACAGGCAAGCTGGTATAGATCGTCCTGTTCAACACCTCGTCCGACATACCGCCGCACAATCGACCAAATCAGGCCATTGTTGTGCTCCACCAGCGCGGCGTCCGCTTCCTTGTCCCCCGCCTGGGCCCGCCGGATGAGCTCTAAATTGTCGGTCACTGCCCCTCCTCCGTCCGGCGGCCATGGATGGTCTTAACCAGCGTGACAATCGTCCCCTTGCCCACGGTCGAACGCACCCGCAGTTTATCGGTAAAACTCTCCATAATGGTAAAGCCCATGCCCGAGCGCTGCTCATCCCCTGTGGTGAACATGGGCTGGCGGGCCTGCTCGATGTCCGGAATGCCGCAGCCTGCATCTTTGACCTTGATCTCCGCCGATCGATTTTCAAACAGGCGAACCGAAACGGTTATGTAGCCCAGCCGGTCACGGTAACCGTGCACGATGGCATTGGTGACCGCTTCGGACACCACGGTCTTGATGTCGCCCAATTCCTCCATGGTAGGGTCGAGCTGGGCGATAAAGGCCGCAACTGTCTGCCGGGCAAAGCCTTCATTGACCGACCGGCTTTCCAGTTTGATGGACATTTTATTGATTACGTTCAACATTGTTTTTCCCCTTTCTCGTCCACGAACGTCATCCGGTGCGGCAGCCCGGCAGCCCGGAACACCCGCATGGCCTGCGGTGGTGTCCCGCGGATAACCAAGCTGCGTCCGGTGCGCGCCAGGGCGCGATGCAGGTTCATCGCCACCGCCAGCCCGGAGGAATCCATGAACGTCAAGCCCGATAGGTCGAGCACCACTGGCTCGACCGGATAAAGCACCACGATATTTTCCAGATAATCTAAAATGCGCCGCGCTTCGTGATGCCCCATCTCGTCCTGGATATGCACCACGATGCTATCGCCCACCCGCTCGTGTGTGATCTGCATATTCTCACCTCATTTTTAGATACAAAAAGAGCCTGCAACCAAAGTTACAGGCTCATTTTACAATAACTTACATTCTGTTTTTGCCGCATCCTGTCAGGATGCAAAAAATTTCTCGGCTTCGCCCACCAGGTACAGCGACCCGCAAATCAAAATCGTATCGGTTGGCTGCGCGGCTGCCAGGACAGCCCGCAGGGCATCTGCCGCATGGACAAAGGTGCCCTGCACCTTTGCCGCGGGCAGCAGCGTGGCCAATTCGGCCGCCGGCAGCGCCCGCTCGCTGTCTGGCTGGGTGGCAAAGACCGCATCCCCCACATCGGCCAAAATACTGGCACATGCCTTTACATCTTTATCGGCCACCATGCCGATTACCAGCAGCAGACGGCCATCAAATGGCAAGGCATCCACCGTAGAGCGAATCGCCTTTACACCCCCGATATTATGGCCACCATCCACTAAAATATGTGGATTTTTGCGTAAAATCTGCATACGTCCCGGTAGAAAGGCATGAGCCAAACCGACGGCAACCACCTCGGACGGCAGCGTCCATCCCCGGCTGCGCAGCGCGTCGATGGCCTGCAAAGCGGTGCAGGCGTTCTGCACCTGATGCGGCCCGATGAGCGGTACATCATAGGGTTTCCCCTGCCAACAGAAGTGGACCCCCGTCCAATCATACCGAATCGACTCGGCCGGACCGGGCACCTGTACGTCCGGCCGCACCGACCGGATGACCGTCATCGCATCCTCCGGTTGTCCCGACGCACAGACGGCCGCACTGCCCGGCTTGAAGATGCCGGCTTTGGTGCGGGCAATCTCACCGGTCGTGCGTCCCAAGACTGCTGTGTGGTCGAGGGAGATTGATGTCAGTACCGCGACCTCAGGCGGGTCGATCACATTGGTCGCATCGAACGAACCGCCCAGCCCGGTTTCCAGCACCACGATGTCGCAGCCCTGCTCGGCAAAGTACAGAAACCCCAGCGCGGTGACAAATTCAAACTCGCCGATGCACTCGCCTGCGGGTAAGGTCAACGTGCGTTCGGCCTGCTCGACCCGATCAGCCAGACGCTGCAAATCGGCGTCCGAAACCATCTGTCCATTTATCTGGATACGTTCGTGGAAGGTCACGAGAAAAGGCGACGTAAACAGTCCGGTGCGATACCCGGCCTGCTGCAACACAGCCGCCAGCATCGCCGCTGTACTGCCCTTGCCATTGGTGCCCGCGAGGTGGACAAACTTGAGTCCCTTTTGTGGATTCCCCAAGGCGGCGCACAGGGCACGGATGCGGTGCAGACCTGGCTTGCCCGAAAAGCGGCCATGGGCATGGATTCGGTCGATGACGGTCATACGCGCACCAGCCGCCCTTCCCACCAGTCCTGCGGGTCGCCATTCTCATTGAGAACGCCCTGCATTTTGTATTCGCTCTCACTGACCTGCATCATCATTTCGCTGCCGCTGTGCACGCCATCTGCTGCCATGTATGCCGACGTGATGATGCCCGGTAAGACGGTAAACCGGCCTTCGAGCGTCCCCAGAGCCGGATTGACCGACGTCCAGCGCAGTTCGGCCGGGTTGTCGGTCAGCGAGATCGTGTAGGTGTTCTCAAACCGCGCCGGCGGCGTGAGCGCCACATCCAGAAAGCCGGTCAGCGTCCAAGTGTCGGACGTACGCGACAGCGTCGTTTCCCCCGTCAGCGGCACCGTTTGGCCGTCCTTGGTATGGTAGACCCCTTCGGCGCGCCAACGCGCTGATTGGAATAAATAGGTGTGTTCCATGGTTTCCTCCTACTTGATCGCTCAATCGGTCGAATCGCAGAAGAATTCCATCTTCCCGCAATTCTTGCAGACATAAATCTGCACGGTCAAAGAACCGGCAAACAGGTTGGGCAGACTGCCCAGCAAAAAGCCGGTTTGACCGAGCTGCAATTTTTCGGTCCCCATATAGTGCAGCAGGGCCTGGCAACGTAAACATTTCATCTTCATGCCTCCTTTTATGACACGAAAGGGGAAGAACGCGAGTCCTTCCCCTTTTCTATCTTAGCCTTGCGGCAGTGCAGCCAGGCTGGCGTCGAGTTTGTCCATCAGTTCCTGATACTTGGCTGCCTTTTCGCGCTCCTGCGCGATGACAGCTTCGGGCGCCTTATTGACAAAGCCCGGATTGTTCAGTTTCTTCATGACAAAGTCGATATCCTTCTGTACCTTGGCCTTTTCCTTGGTCAGGCGAGCACGTTCCTTTTCAAAGTCTACCAGTTCGCCCATGGGCATGTAGACCTGCGCACCCTTGGTGACTACGGAAACCATGGAATCCACATTTGCCGGCGTTGCATCGACAAATTCGATGTCGGACGCATAGGCCAGCTTGGCAAAGAACAGCGAACCAGCCTCATACGCCGCACGGTCGTCGGTCAACAGGATGACCTGTGCCTTCTTGGACGGCGGCACGTTCATCTCGGCACGGCGGGCACGGATAGCGCGGATAGTGTCCATCATAGTTTCTACCTGATCGGCCTCGGTAGCAAAGTGCAGCTTTTCATCATACTCCGGCCACTTGGATACCATGACCGATTCGCCCTCATGCGGCAGCGCCTGCCAGATGGTTTCGGTGATGAACGGCATGAACGGATGCAGCAGCTGCATGGTGTGCGACAGGACATAGCACAGCACCTTCTGGGCGCTCTCGTTGGACGCCTTGTCGTCCTTGTTTTGCAGACGCGGCTTGACAATCTCGATATACCAATCGCAGAAGTTATCCCAGATAAAGTCATACAGCTTCTGGACCGCCAGACCGAGTTCGTACTTATCGATGTTCTCGGTGACAGCAGCAACCAGGTCGTTGTACTTGGACAGAATCCACTTGTCCTCAAGCGCCAGGTTTTCGGGCAGCTCGGCCTTGTCGATGGTCAGGTTCATCTGGATGAAGCGGGACGCATTCCAGATCTTGTTGGCAAAATTGCGGCTGGACTCCACCTTCTCGGTCGAGAAGCGCATATCGTTGCCGGGTGAGTTGCCGGTGACCAGCGTAAAGCGCAGCGCGTCGGCGCCGTACTGGTCGATAATCTCCAGCGGGTCGATGCCATTGCCAAGAGACTTGCTCATCTTGCGGCCCTGCGCGTCGCGCACCAGACCATGGATATACACGGTCTTGAACGGTTCCTCATGCATCTGCTCCAGGCCGGAGAAGATCATGCGGGCAACCCAGAAGAAGATGATGTCATAGCCGGTGACCAGCACGCTGGTGGGATAGAAATAGTCGAGTTCCGGGGTCTTGTCCGGCCAGCCGAGCGTAGAGAACGGCCACAGCGCCGACGAGAACCAGGTATCGAGTACGTCCTCTTCCTGACGCATATGAGTACCGCCGCACTTGGGGCAGACGGTCACATCGGTGCGCGATACGGTCATTTCGCCGCAGTCGTCGCAATAGTACGCCGGGATCCGATGGCCCCACCACAGCTGACGGGAGATGCACCAGTCGTGTACATTCTCCATCCAGCGCAGATAGGTCTTGGAGAAGCGCTCGGGCACAAACTTGACCCGGCCGTCCTTGACGACTTCCATTGCGGGCTTTGCCAGCGGCGCCATCTTGACGAACCACTGCGCCGAGGTCATCGGCTCTACGGTCGTACCGCAGCGGTAGCAGGTGCCGACGTTGTGCTCGTGGTCCTCAGTCTTGACCAGATAGCCGCCCTCTTCGAGGTCCTGGATGACCGCCTTGCGGCACTCGTAACGGTCCATGCCCTGGTACTTGCCGCCGTTCTCGTTGACAGTCGCATCCTCGTTGAATACGAGAATCTGCTCGAGGTTATGACGCTGACCCATCTCGAAGTCGTTCGGGTCGTGGCACGGGGTGACCTTCACACAACCGGTACCGAATTCCATGTCGACGTATTCATCGCCGAAGATCGGGATTTCGCGGTTCATGATCGGCAGGATGCAGGTCTTGCCAATCAAGTGCTTGTAGCGCTCGTCGTTCGGGTTGACAGCCACACCGGTATCGCCCATAAAGGTTTCCGGACGGGTGGTCGCAACGACCAGTTCGCCCGAACCGTCTGCCAGCGGGTAGCGGATGTGCCACAGCTTGCCCGGCTGGGTTTCATATTCGACCTCAGCATCCGACAGCGCGGTCGCACAGTGCGGGCACCAGTTGATGATGCGATGGCCCTTGTAAATGAGGCCCTTTTCATACAGGTTTACAAAGACTTCCTTGACCGCCTTGGAGCAGCCTTCGTCCATGGTGAAACGCTCACGGCGCCAGTCGCACGACGAGCCCAGCTTCTTGAGCTGCTCGATGATGCGGCTGCCGTACTGGTGCTTCCAGTCCCACACGCGCTCGAGGAACTTCTCACGGCCCAGGTCGTAGCGGGTCAGGCCCTCTTCCTTGCGCAGGTTTTCCTCGACCTTGATCTGGGTCGCAATGCCTGCGTGGTCGGTGCCCGGCATCCACAGCGCCGAATAGCCCTGCATGCGCTTGAAACGGATCAGGATGTCCTGCAAGGTTTCGTCAAAGGCATGGCCCATGTGCAGCTGGCCGGTAACATTCGGGGGCGGGATAACAATGGTAAACGGTTTCTTGGTTTCATCGACCTCTGCGCCGAAGAAGCCGCTGTCGTTCCAGAACTTGTACAGCTTTTCTTCGACCGCAGACGGGTCATACGTCTTTGGCAGTTCGCTCATAAACGCAATACGCTCCTTTATCGAAAATTTGGTTTGACTGAAATGAAAAAAGCCTTCGTCCCAAAACTTTAGGACGAAGGCTTTTGCTTCCGTGGTACCACCTAAATTCGCAGGAAAGTCCCTGCGCACTTGGCGCCCCTAACGCGGGCGGTAACGGGTACGCTTACCTAATGTTCAGCGCACCGGCTCCAAAGCTACCTTCTCCCCAGCCGAACGAAGGCTCACACCAACCGCCTTCTCTCTTGCGAACAAACGCAGGGATACTCCTCTTTTTCATCGCCTTTATGATATTCTCTGTGAAATCCTTTTTATTATACGGATTTCTACTCCTTTTGTCAAGAACGGGGCGAAATTTTTCTCAAATCTGCTTGGTTTCGACCAGGAATTTGTGCTCATAGGCCTTTTGCAGCTTGTCGAGGTTCTCCGGGTCCTTGCCGCCGACCGGGATACCGTCGATTTCCCCAACCGGAGCGCACAGCGTGCCCGAACTCGACACAATAATCTCGTCGGCGTTCATCAGTTCGACCATGGTAAACGGCTGCTCAGAAGTCGGGATACCGTTCTCCTGCGCCAGTTCGAGCAGGTGCTTGCGCGTGATGCCCGGCAGGATGAGTTCATCGGTGGGCGCCGTGCGCAGCGTGCCGCCCTGCAAGATGAGGATGTTGGAGTGCGACCCTTCGGTCACACGCGAGCCGCGGTGCAGCACTGCCTCGTCACAGCCACGCGCATGGGCTTCCTGATTGGCCATGACGCTGGGCAGCAGATTGAGGGTCTTAATGTTGCAGTGCAGGAAACGGGTGTCCTCGAGCGAAATGAGCTTGAGCCGCTTGTGGAACGGGTCGAGCGGACACGGCCGCACGAACATGAGCAGATTGGGTTTGACGTCCGCAGGCGGAAAGGCGTGACCGCGGTAGTACGTGCCACGCGACGCCTGCCAGTACAGCAGCCCGGCAAAATCTGGGTCGGTCTGGTCGACCACCTTTTGCAGCTCGGCCTTGAGCTCTTCCCGCGTCAGGTGGAACGGCAGCTTGAGCAGACGGCAGGAGTTATAAAAGCGGTCCAGATGCTCCTCGAGTGCGAATAGCACACCGTTGACCAAATACAACGCTTCATAGCAGCCATCACCAAAGTAGACTGCGCGGTCCAGCGCCGGAATCATGAGCTCTTCCAGAGGGGCAATCTGCCCGTTATAGTAACCAATATTTTGCATATCCTTCGCCTCTTTCTCTCTTCTGCGTCGGTGGAAATCTTCTTCTGTCTGTATCATACTACGGCATCCGAAACTTCGTCAAGCACCCAAACTTATCGAGGACACATTCGGTTTGCCACCACTAATTTTTCGTGTTCGGTCAAAATTTTTAGGCTTTTTTCTATGGAATTCTTCGTTTCGATTACGTCCTATATTTTTTCTATTTCTCTCGGTTTTTGTAACAATATTCACCGATATTCCAAGTGATTCTCTATGATTTCCAGTTCATGCTTCCGGTATTTTAGTTAAAATGTTGTTGACTTTTTTTCATTTTTTACTATACTAAAGGTATCACTAGAAACTTATCCAGGTTTTGGACAGTTTCATGAAAGGGGATAAAAAATGAAAATCAACCATTCTCGTCGACGTGTCCTGGCTCTCTTGGCCGCTCTGGCGCTGACCGTGTCGTTGACTGCATGCGGTGGGGACAACGCAGCAACCGACGGCGGCAAGGCCTCTGCTTCTTCGGCAGCAGCTTCTTCTACGCCCGCTGCTCTGACCGAACAGGAATATCAGGATGCTGTGACAAAGCTTGGGGAAGAAATGTCGCAGATCCAGGAAGATGCCAATGGCATTGATGCAACCGATGTGGATGCTGCTAAGGAACTACTCGACAGCATGAAGCAGCCGCTGCAGGACTTCATGAATGTGACACCGCCGGAATCCTATGCCGACGCACATGAAAAGATGAAGTCCGGTTGCCAGGCAATGATCGACTACCTGGATACCGCTGCAAGCATGCTCGGTGAAACCGATACAACTAAGCTGAACGAAGCTACCACCAAGATGCAGGAGCAGATGACCACTGCGATCAACGACCTGGCAGAAGGCTCGGCTATGCTGGTTTCGACCGAATCCTAAAAAATACATAAGAAACGACCCAGCACGCTCAAGGTGCCGGGTCGTTTTTTTATTGTTCCTAAGCGATGCTCTGCATGAGTTACATTTCATCCAGCAAACTCGAAGGCAGATGCAGCCATGCTGCAATTTTCCCCGCAACCGGCAAGAAGAATTGCAGACCTGGGCCATATAACGTCAAAGCGATCACGGTACCGATGCCCAGCGTGCCGCCCAGGAAAAACCCTCCGAAAATGCAAAGGCCGTCAAACAGCATCCGGCACCAGCGCAGCTGCAAGGCCGGAAACTTTTCATGCGCAATGACCGGAATCAAATCATTGGAACAGGCGCCTGCTTCTGACCGGACCGAGATGCCCATGCCGATCGATACAATGATGCACCCGGTCGCTACCAGCAGAGCTGTTAGCCACAGGCTGCGCTGCTGCGGGATGATCTGACTGAACAGAAAGGCATAGAAATCGACAAGCGGTCCCAAGCAGAAAATGCAAAACACCGTTCCGGCATAGATTCGCCGCCGATCGACAAAAAAGATGATGGCCAGACAAATGAGCATCAGCAAGGTACTCGACTGTCCATAACTAAAACCGGTTTGCCGCGATATGCCCTGCACCAAGATCATAAAGGGGTCCGCCCCCACATGCAGCGCCACAAAAAGCTGACTTCCAAACTCGGTCACAGCAATGCCGATCAAAAGCATAGACAGCCGTCTAATCCAAAGATTTACTTGCGATGTCACTTGTTCCCTCATACGTTTCCCAGCCCAACTCCACCATGCAAATGCATGTTTTTTATTCCTCTTGATTCTCTACCTTCAGAAAGGTTGCGATCTGCGCAATTTGCAGTAAAAACCCCTTTTTATCATCTTCTGTACTGCGGGGCGGAAAGATCACGCGAAGCTTGATAAAATAATTTCCCGTCTTGCGCTGCCCAAAGCTGATGTTCTGCATAGCGACATGATTCTGTGTGCAGATCTCATCCATTTGCATCAGGCCGCTTCCCAGTTCGGAACATTCCATATTTAAGTTGATACGGAACATTCTTCTGCGCTGCAGCCGGCTCTGAATAAAATCAAACACCGACAGCGTAATGAAGATTGCGCCGCTCCCCAGAAAAGAAAGCACATAATACCCCATTCCGGCCGCGAGCCCCAAGCAGGCGACCGACCACAGGCTCGCAGCAGTCGTCAACCCCCGCACCGAGGTACCATCCTTCAAAATTGTACCAGCGCCCAGAAAACCAACACCAGAAATGACCTGCGCGCCCAAGCGGGCAGGGTCCGGCGAACCCTGATACAAACTCAGGGTATCCTGATAAAGCTTGCTGCCCACGATCATGACAACCGCAGCGCCCAAGGCCACCAGCATATGGGTGCGCAAACCAGCCGGATGCGCAGTCTTGGCACGCTGTCCCCCTACGATGATGCCCACGATCATGGCAGCCGACAAGCGGAAGATAATATCCCAAATCGTAACGCTCTGCATAGAAGTTCCCTCGTTTGGCTATCTTACATGCTTTTTGTCGCCACGATATTGACATCTGTGCCGCACACCTGCGGCAAGATCACATCCCCCACCCGTACGGGTGCAACTGCCACCACAGTATCCAGTGCCTTCATGCAATCGAAAATCATCTTTTTCGGCAGCGGATGGTCGGTCTTGACCGAAAGCCGGTTTCCCTTGGCTCCCTGGATACGCACGGTGCTCGTCACCATGCGTACCGGATTGGATACTTCAGTTTTACCATAAATCTCCCCCCGAGGGCAAGCATTTCCGGTAACTTTGTATCCATTTTGTTCATCAATTTTCAAATGACAGCCCTTGGGGCATGTAATACAGATCAATTCTTTCATGATGCTTCCCCTTTCTGCACAATGGAGACCGTCAAATCTCCCTGTGCGCGGTCCAACAACACCCGTGGTATGCGAACATTTTCCATTTCACCCGGCGCCAAATGTTCGCGCGGGAATTTTGCGATCTCCTGCCCTGCGGCATCCTGCACTTCGATCACCGCGTCGCGATAAATCGCCCGTACCCGGAAGAACAGCGAGCAGCCCTCCTGGGCATTCTGGCGACGTACCTTTTGCGGTACGACATAGCCCACCCCGGTGCCCGGATGGGTTTGCAGATCGGCTGTCGCGGCGACAGCTGTGCTCTGCACGAACTGTGCAGCCGCTTCACCGGCCCGCATGCTTTCTGCTGTAACAAAATCCACCAGGTCATGCACGTGTACCACATTGCCGCAGGCAAAAATGCCCGGAATGGAAGTCTCCATATTTTCGTAGACAACCGGTCCATTGGTCCGCGGATCGATTTCGATGCCCGCCGAACGGGACAGTTCGTTTTCCGGAATAAGACCGACCGACAGCAGAACGGTATCGCAGTCAAAGACCATTTCGGTGCCCGGTACCGGCTGACGATTTTCGTCCACCTTGGATACCACTACCCGCTCGACCCGGTCACGTCCCTGAATGTCGGTAATGGTATGCGACAAATACAGCGGGATATCAAAGTCCTGCAAGCACTGTACGATATTACGGGTCAGACCGCCCGAATAAGGCATCACTTCCACGCACGCCAGAACCTTGGCCCCTTCCAAGGTCATACGGCGCGCCATAATCAGGCCAATATCACCCGACCCCAGAATAACGACCCGTTTGCCGACCATGTAGCCTTCCATGTTCAGATACCGCTGAGCGGTACCCGCGGTAAACACACCGGCCGGACGGGTGCCCGGGATGGCGATCGCGCCGCGGGTGCGTTCCCGGCAGCCCATCGACAAAATCACCGCCTTGGCCTGCAAGACTTCATAACCCTGCGCCTGACTGATGACATGCACTTCTTTTTGTTCGGTGATCTCCAGCACCATGGTATCCAGCCGTACTTCCACGCCGGTCGAAGCCAGCATCTCAATAAACCGTCCGGCATATTCCGGTCCGGTCAGTTCCTGCTTGAAATAGTGCAGGCCAAATCCATTGTGAATGCACTGATTGAGGATGCCGCCCAGCTCCTTATCGCGTTCCACGATGCAGATGGAACGTGCCCCCTTTTCCCAGGCAGCATAGGCGGCTGCCAAACCTGCGGGACCGCCGCCAATTACTACAATATCATACTTCATGCGCCACAGCCCCTTTCGTCAGCCCTGTGATGATCTGTGTACCATCGCCATCCTGCGGGATGGAAGCGGGATCGATGCCCAGTTCCTTCGCCAGTAGCTCCAGTACGCGCGGTCCGCAAAAACCGCCTTGGCAGCGTCCCATGCCTGCGCCTGCTCTGCGCTTGATGCCGTCGATCGAACACGGCGGAATGGGCGAATGGATCGCATCCACGATCTCCCCTTCGGTGATGGTCTCGCAGCGGCAAATAATGCGTCCATACCGCGGATTCTGTTCGATCACGCGCTTTTTCTCCTCCATCGACAGATCGCGGAAATAACATTTTTCCCGGGTCAGGATGGGGGCGTCCTTGGGCGTGAGCGACAGGCCCATTTCTTTGAGCAAATCCATTGCATAGAGGCCAATAGCCGGCGCCGAGGACAGGCCGGGCGATTTGATGCCCGCCACATGCAGCACACGGGGACAATCGCTGGACGGCCGGATGATGAAGTCGGCCTGGTCGGTGATGGCGCGAATCCCGGCAAAGGTACGGATGCACTGCCGGAGGTCGACGCCCGGCACGCTGCGGCGTGCCGACTGCGCCACGGTTTGCAGCCCTGCGGCAGTTGTTCTGGTGTCATCTGCATCCGGCGCTTCTTCGGCGTTGGGCCCTACGATCAGGTTGCCATGCACGGTTTGGGAAACCAGCACGCCCTTGCCCTGTTCATTGGGGCACTGGAAGATGACATGGTTCACCAAACCGCCGCTCGCCTTATCCATCAGATAATACTCACCGCGGGTCGCCTGCGGCTTCCATACCTCGGAATCGGTCATCGCAGCGATCTCATGCGCATGTGCCCCCGCACAGTTGACCACATACCGCGCCGCATAGTCGCCATCGGTCGTATGGACGATCAGATGGTCTTCCTTTTGTTCGATACCGGTCACTTTGGCCCGCAGCTTGACAGTCACCCCATTGCGCACCGCAGTTTCGGCCTGCGCAATACACAGGCCCCACGGGTCCAAAATCGCCGCGCTGGGCGCATAGAGCGCACCACACACGGCATCGGATACATTTGGCTCCATCGCGCGCACCTGGTCACGGTCCAGAAGCTCGAGCCCTTCGACGCCATTCTGTACCCCCCGGTCATACAGCGTCTGGATACGCGGCAGATCGTCCGGACTGAGCGCCAGCACCAGCGAACCGATCTTCTTATAATGTACGGACAGTTCCTGACAGCGGGCTTCCATCATGGCTGCCCCCTGTACATTCAATTTTGCCATCAAAGTTCCCGGCATGGGATCGTATCCGGCATGGACAATGGCGCTGTTCGCCTTCGTCGTGCCCATGGCGACATCGTTTTCCCGTTCTAACAGCAAAGTGTTTCCTTGATACTTACCCAGCTCATAGGCTACGGATGTTCCTATGATGCCGCCTCCAATTACAACCACATCATATGTCAACGAGACCCACCTCCAATAAAAAAAGCCAAAGCAAATAATCTACATCTCTGTAGATTCTATGCTTCGGCTCTATACTCTCAGCTAAACTATGTAATTTTCTACGATACGTCTTTTGGAATCGGATGCGAGATCAGACAAACCAAAGTTCAGTATCGGTTGTTGATATGGCCAGCGCCCCGGCTGACAGGGCGGAAATGATATCATCCTTGTCTGCGATCAGCCCACTTGCGATAATGGGCCGATGAATCTTTTGTGCCAGCTTTCGAATCACCTTGGGCATGGCACCTGGTAAAATATCCACGGCATCTGCATCGCTCGATTGGCGAATGACATTTTCAAACGCCAGCGAATCGAGCAGAAAAAACCGCTGTACGGTCAGCATGCCAAGCGATTTGGCATACCGTATGACCGACTGATGGGTTGAAATAACCCCCACAGCATCTGTTTGTTTGTGAATAAAGTCGACAGCTACATCCCGGCGGGTAGACAGGCCCTCCACCAAATCCATGTGGACAAACGGCAGCTTTCCGTTTTGGGTGACCTTTTGTGTCAACTCCGCAATGTTCATGATAGATCCATACAGCAGAAAAACGATACTACATTCCGATTGGAGCGCTTGTTCCAGTTCCTCCCCATTTTTGACTGCTGTGATGATGGGGGATTGCTTTAACAATTCTACAAAATCGATTGACGCTTTCATGGGTATCGGCATCCTTTCTACCATACGGACCGAAATGTGCAGGCCCGTTCTTAGTTAAAAATCACTCGTTCGGTTTCTTTGTCAAACAGGTGGATCTTATTCTTATCGATCGCCAAACGAATGGAATCGCCGCTCTTAGCCTGTACACGGTTTGGCGCGCGCACGGTGATCTTCTGGTTTGCGCAGAGCGTATACAGATAAATTTCCGCGCCCATCAGTTCCGCGATATCCACGACAGCATCCACACAGCTATCGGTCGAAGCATCCTGGAAAATTTCTTCGGTGTGGAAATCTTCCGGACGAATACCCAGCACGGCCTGTTTACCGACATAGCGGTCGAGGTCGGCATGTGCAGCCTTGCCATCCGGAACCGGAATGGTATACGGACCAAAGTTCAGCGAAAATGCGCCATTTTCCTTTTGTACGGTCACATCGATAAAGTTCATCTGCGGGGAACCAATGAACCCTGCGACAAACAGATTGCACGGATAGTCATACAGGTTTTGCGGGGTATCGGCCTGCTGGATTTCGCCATCCTTCATGATAACGATACGGTCGCCCATGGTCATCGCTTCGGTCTGGTCGTGGGTGACGTAAACAAAGGTCGTATCGAGCTGCTTGTGCAGTTTGGTGATCTCGGTACGCATCTGGGTACGCAGCTTGGCGTCCAGGTTACTGAGCGGCTCGTCCAGGAGGAACACCGCAGGATCACGCACCATCGCACGTCCCAAAGCTACACGCTGACGCTGGCCGCCGGACAAAGCCTTGGGCTTACGGTCCAGATACTGTTCCAGATCCAGGATCTTTGCGGCTGCACGGACCTTGCGGTCGATTTCATCCTTGGGCACTTTGCGCAGCTTGAGACCAAATTCCATGTTCTTATACACCGTCATATGCGGATACAGTGCATAGCTCTGGAATACCATTGCAATATCTCTTTCCTTGGGCGGTACATCGTTGACCATGCGGTCGCCGATCCACAGTTCGCCGCCCGAGATTTCCTCCAAACCGGCGATCATACGCAGGGTGGTGGACTTGCCGCAGCCAGACGGGCCTACCAGAACGATAAATTCTTTGTCCTGAATCTCCAGGTTGAGGTTATCGATGACCTTGACATTGCCTGGATAGATCTTCTGAATATTTTTTAGAGAAATTTTCGCCATTGTCTTACACATCCTTTGTGCGGTTCTTCTATCACCTGAAAATGTTTCTCCAGTGAGCAAGCGAAACGCTGAGCTGTCTGCAACGGCTGCAGGCAGCTCAGCATTTTCCAATCAGTCTTTGTGCTGGTTACTGAACAACCGAAGCATTATAGTTGGTGATCGCTTCGTTGACACGTTTGGCCAGTTCGGTTACAGCCTCATCCACGGTCAGTTTGTGCTCATACAGCTGCGGGATGACTTCGTTGAAGATCAAGCGCGATTCGGTCTGTACGCCAGACAGAACGCCTGCCGTATTGTTGTTGACCGGAGAGTTGTTGAGCTGATCGATCGGTACCTGGAAATTCGGATTTTCTTCCAGGAAGGTCTTCATCTCATCGAGTTCGTAAGCAGCCGGGTTGGTTGCCAGATAGCCGGTATTCATGCTCCACTTCGCCTGGGTTTCGGGCTGGGTGGTGTACTCAATAAACTTCCAGGTTGCAGCCTGCCGTGCTTCGTCCTTGGTGTCCATCATCCACAGGGATGCGCCGCCGATGGCTACGCCGCCTTCACTGTTTTCGTCTACCTTCGGGAATGCAGCTGCGCCGATCTCAAAGGCTGCATTTTCGCTTGCAGTCTTGAGCAGAGAAGCCGACTCGGTCATCATAGCCGTCTGGCCAGAATAGAACGCCGTCTGGGTATCTGCGGTTACAGTACCATAGTTTTCGGTGTAACCGGAATCGTACAGATCCAGCCATACCTGCAGTGCCTTCGCGCCTGCACCGTTCTGATCGAAATCAACAGCCGTCAGGCGGTCTTCACGGCCGTTGCCGTTGTTGCCATAGGTTGCACCCAGGCCAACCAGCTGCTCTTCAAACAGCCAGCCATAAATCGGATGCGCAAAGCCAACCGGTGCTGCGCCCGATTCAACAATCTGCTTGGAGTACTCCAGGATTTCTGCGTAGGTGGTCGGCGGATCGTTCGGGTCCAGACCAGCTTCCTCAAAGACATCCTTATTATAGTACAGGATGGGCGCTGCAACGTTCAGCGGCATCGAGTACTGCTTGCCTTCTACGGTGTAGTAGTTGGCGATCAGCGGCATGATCGAGTTCTTATCATAGCCGGTGCTTTCGAACATATCTTCTACCGGGATGATGCTGCCACTGTCAATCATGAACTGCGTGCCAACTTCATACATCTGGCAAACATCTGGCACATTGCCCGACTGCATTGCAGCCTTCAGCTTGGTGATGGTGTCGTCGTAGTTGCCCTGGAACTCAGCCTTTACAAACACTTCTTCCTGGGATTCGTTGAAATCATCTACCAGTTCCTGAAGCGCTTCCCCTTGCAGGCCGCTCATCGCATGCCAGAAGGTAATTTCGGTGCGACCCTCTGCGCTGGCCGACGAATCCTTATCGCCTCCACCGCCGCAGGCGGTCAACGATGCTGCCATAGCTGCTGCTACCAACAGCGACAACGCTCTCTTCGACTTTTTCATGATCTTTCCTCTCCTTCAATGTTCTTATCTACGCTTAACCCTTGACCGAACCAGAAGTCAGTCCCGAGATCAGCTGCTTTTGACCGATGATAAATGCAAGGATGGACGGCAGGAGGATAATCATAGCGCCTGCCATAACCGGACGGAAGTCGGTCGATTCTGCACCCTGCAGCATACCCAGACCGATCTGTACAGTTCGCATTTCCTTGGCATCAGTAACCAGCAACGGCCACAAATACATGTTCCAGCTTTGCAGGAACACATAGATTCCCAATGCGCCGATGGACGGCTTTACCAGCGGCAAAGCAATGCTCAGGAAGAATCGGAAATTGCTGCATCCATCGATCTCTGCCGCCTCTTTAATCTCACGCGGAAGCTGTAAAAAGGCTTGCCGCATATTGAATACCGCAAAGGCGGCTGCGAGGTTCGGCAGGATCAAGGCGGCAAAGGTATTGGAAAGGCCCCAATCGCAAATGGTCAGATAGTTTGCGATGATGATTGCCTGGCCCGGAATCATCATAGTGGCTAACATAATCATAAACAGAACGTTCTTGCCGCGGAAGTCCAGCATTGCAAAGGCATACGCTGCCAAAGCGCCGGTGACCACCTGGCCGACCGTAATGCCAATGGACATGATCAGCGAGTTCCGCAGGAAGACATCCAGCGGCGCCATTTCCATAGCACGTTCATAGTTTTCCAAGGTCAGCTGCGACGGCCAGAAATTTCCGGCATAAACTTCCTTGTTGCTCATCATGCTGATGTTGAAGCAATAGATGATCGGTAAGATAATCAGCAGAGCAAGCAGGATATTAAAGATGTAAAATCCAATCTTTTTCGATGTTTTCATTTTCATCAGTATGTCACCTTCTTTTCAATCCGGAATTGCAGTGCCGTCAAGATCATCAAGATGACAAACAGTACAACCGACTCTGCACAAGCGATGCCGAAGCGGCTATTGATGAACGCTTCCTGATAGATCTCATAGACGATAACATTGGTACTGCCAGCCGGACCACCCTGTGTCAACATCTTGAACTGCGCATATGCTTGCAGGGAGTTGATGACATTGATGATCAGCAGGAAAAACAATGTGGGCGAAATACACGGGATGGTGATGTGCCGATGCTTTTGGACGAAGTTTGCGCCATCCAGTTCGACCGATTCATACAGTTCAGTCGGTACACTTTGCAGCGCTGCGGTCAGATAAATGAAGTTCATGCCGACATTCATCCAGATACTAACCAGCGTTACTGCAATCAGTGCCCATTTGGTATCGGTCAGCCAGCCAATGTTGGTGTCCAGCAGCCGATTCAAAATGCCCAGGCTGGGATGGAAAATGAACATCCAGATTGCGCTGGCGGCGGCAGCCGAAATCGCCATCGGCAGCGCATAGATCGTACGGAAAATACCCCGTCCCTTTAACTTCTCATTGCTTGCAATCGCCAACACAAAGCCAATGCAGATGGAAAATACCACACACATAGCCGAGTATTCAAACGAGATCAGCAAAGTCTGCCAAAACTGTGAATCAGAAAAGATGGTCAAATAGTTTTGGATGCCAACAAACTGTGCGACCTCACCCGCAGGCGTTGTGAGTGACAAACTGAGCATGATTGTCTTTGCAAATGGCCAAAAGACAAACAAAATGAAAACAATTAGTGCTGGAATGAGATAGAAATACGGTGATATTCGTCTCATTGTCCTTCTCAATGGGGATCCCTCCTCTTTTCCCTTAAACTCCTCATTGGGGATTTTCTGTTTTTACCAATTCAGGGCTACACCTCCCAATCGCAACAAAAAAAGACAAGCCAGAACCCCCTCTGCCTATTTACAAGCAGAATGGTCCTTTGCTTGCCTTCTCATATCATCTCTCAGCAATTATCTATAACGAATATGATCATAGTTGCCTCGTTTTTGCAATCATTATGACCAAAAAAAAATCGTATCTTGTAGATTTTTGTAAGCATTGCACAGAAGCATTGTTTCCATTTGTAGAAATCGCCTAAATTCAATCAGGTACTTGAAAATAAAACTATGCTATATTATAATTGATACGAATTAAATCAAGGATTGGAGTATGGAGAGCAACGCAGAACGCAGCAGTGCTGTAATCTGCGTTTTTTTATTGAAGAAAGGGGATTATCCATTATGAAAAAGACATTACTCTTGGCACACCGCGGTTTTTCCGGACGTTACCCGGAAAACAGCCCGTTGGCATTTGAAAAGGCCGTAGAGCTGACCGATTGCGACGGTTTTGAAAGCGATGTGCATCTGACAAAAGACGGTAAACTGGTCGTTTTCCATGATCCGACGCTTGAGCGGACCTCCAACGGCAAAGGATATATCAAAGATTATACCTTTGAGGAACTTCTGCAATTGGATATTGGCTCTTGGAAGTCTCCGGAATTTGCTGGGCAGCATGTTTGGGATTTTGACCAGCTTCTGGACTTCTGCCAGCAGACGCATAAGGTCTTAAACATGGAACTGAAAAACTATGAAGTCTTTTATGAGGGCCTGGAAGAGAAAGTGATTGACGCCATCGTACGGCATCACATGGAGGATAAGGTATTTGTGTCCTCGTTCAATCATGTATCCATGCAGCGCTTTAAGACGCTCAACAGCGACATCAAGACTGGTTTGCTCTATGATCGTCCGCTCAACGATATGGGCAACTATCTGACCGCTTCCAATGCCGATTATGTGCATCCGAAATATTTGTTGCTACAATATCAGCCGGAGCTTGTTTCCCTGTTCCATTCGCGCGGCATGGACATCAATGTATGGACCGTAAATGAAGAAAGCGATATGCGCGATATGCTTGCTAAGGGCGTCGACGGTATTATTTCGAACTATCCGGATCTTCTGTGCAAGATCGCCGCTGAGCAGGCATAAAAAAAACGCCAGATAGGATGTGTGCACCTTTCTCCTCTACTAAAGTTGCACCATCCTATCTGGTTCTTTTTATAAGCATGAAAAAAGACAGTAACCGAAGTTACTGTCTTTCGTGTAGGCGCTGAGTTATCTTCCCGGGCCGTCGCCAGCCAAGTATTGTCACCGTAAGCGAGCTTAACTACTGTGTTCGGGATGGGAACAGGTGTACCCTCGCCACCATTAACACCTACTTACTTTCTTGTGTACAAGAAAGTAAGCAAAGAAAACTTTACTTGCGCTTCGCGCTTTTCTTGCACACGACTTTGCAGCTTTTAAACTATAACATATCGCTATCGTTTTGTCAAGACTTTTTTGGTGACCCGTGGGGGAATCGAACCCCCGTTTGCGGCGTGAGAGGCCGCCGTCTTGACCGCTTGACCAACGGGCCACATCTGGTCTTTACGCAGCTACAAAGATCTTCCCTGTGTTATACAGGTATTTTCTTTTTTGCTTTCTTTTTTCTTTTTATCAAAGAAAAAAGAAAGTGGTGCACCATCGGGGACTCGAACCCAGGACCCACTGATTAAGAGTCAGTTGCTCTACCAACTGAGCTAATGGTGCATGTGAAAGGTTTGCACCCTGAAAACTGAACAATACTTACTCACAATCGCTTTTTATCGAGATGCTTTTTCCTAATTCATTTTAGGTCAAGCCCTCGGCCTATTAGTATCAGTCCGCTGCACGTGTTACCACGCTTCCACTCCTGACCTATCAACCACATAGTCTACGTGGGGCCTTACTCCCGAAGGATGGGAATACTTATCTCGAGGGAAGTTTCACGCTTAGATGCCTTCAGCGTTTATCTCGTCCGTACTTAGCTACCCAGCTATGCCCTTGGCAGAACAACTGGTGCACCAGAGGTACGTCCACCCCGGTCCTCTCGTACTAAGGGCAGCTCCTCTCAATATTCCTACGCCCGCAACAGATAGGGACCGAACTGTCTCACGACGTTCTGAACCCAGCTCGCGTACCGCTTTAATTGGCGAACAGCCAAACCCTTGGGACCGAATTCAGCCCCAGGATGCGATGAGCCGACATCGAGGTGCCAAACCTCCCCGTCGATGTGGACTCTTGGGGGAGATCAGCCTGTTATCCCCAGGGTAGCTTTTATCCGTTGAGCGACGGCATTTCCATTCACATACCGCCGGATCACTAACTCCAACTTTCGTTACTGCTCGAACCGTCATTCTCGCAGTTAGGCTCGCTTTTGCGTTTACACTCATTGCACGATTTCCGTCCGTGCTGAGCGAACCTTTGAGCGCCTCCGTTACCTTTTAGGAGGCGACCGCCCCAGTCAAACTGCCCACCTGACAGTGTCCCCCGACCAGATTCATGGCCGCAGGTTAGAATTCCAGTATCCCAAGAGTGGTATCCCAAGGTTGGCTCCACACAAGCTGGCGCCCGTGCTTCCAAGCCTCCCACCTATCCTGTACATGGAATACCGAAATCCAATATCAAGCTACAGTGAAGCTCCATGGGGTCTTTCCGTCTAGTTGCGGGAAACCGGCATCTTCACCGGTACTACAATTTCGCCGGGCGGGCTGTTGAGACAGTGCCCAAATCGTTACGCCATTCGTGCGGGTCAGAACTTACCTGACAAGGAATTTCGCTACCTTAGGACCGTTATAGTTACGGCCGCCGTTTACTGGGGCTTAAGTTCGCACCTTCGCTTGCGCTAAGCACTCCCCTTAACCTTCCAGCACCGGGCAGGCGTCACCCCCTATACGTCATCTTTCGATTTAGCAGAGAGCTGTGTTTTTGCTAAACAGTCGCTTGGGCCTTTTCACTGCGGCCTACTCTCGCAGGCGCCCCTTATCCCGAAGTTACGGGGCCAATTTGCCGAGTTCCTTAACAACCCTTCTCCCGTTGGCCTTAGAATACTCATCCCATCTACCTGTGTCGGTTTGCGGTACGGGCACCTTAGTATACACATAAGCTTTTCTCGTCTCTCACGCCAGTGACTTCCCTACTAAATTTCGGTCCCTTACGCCCGGGGCAACCATCGCCCGGGTTCACCTTAATGAAAGCGTCCCTTATGCTTAAAGTTCGGTGGTTACGGAATTTCTACCGTATGTGCATCGACTACGCCGTTAGGCCTCGCCTTAGCTCCCGACTAACCTTGGGCGGACGAACCTTCCCCAAGAAACCTTAGATTTTCGGCCATTATGATTCTCACATAATTCTCGCTACTTATTCCGGCATTCTCACTTGTATGAAGTCCACCAGTGCTCTCGCTCTGACTTCACCCCGCATACAACGCTCCCCTACCCAGACTTGCGTCTGCCTAAGCTTCGGTTAGATGCTTAGCCCCGTTACATTTTCTGCGCAAAACCACTCGACCAGTGAGCTATTACGCACTCTTTAAATGAGTGGCTGCTTCTAAGCCAACATCCTGGTTGTTTTCGCAGTTTCACATCATTTTCCACTTAGCATCTATTTGGGACCTTAGCTGTAGATCTGGGCTGTTTCCCTTTTGACCACGAGACTTATCTCACGTAGTCTGACTGCCATGAACCAATTAGCCGGCATTCTGAGTTTGATAGGGTTCAGTAACCTCGCGGCCCCTAGCCCATTCAGTGCTTTACCTCCGGTAATCTATCATAACGCTAGCCCTAAAGCTATTTCGGGGAGAACCAGCTATCTCCGAGTTCGATTGGAATTTCTCCGCTATCCACAAGTCATCCCCGGCCTTTTCAACGGACGTGGGTGCGGCCCTCCACGGTGTCTTACCACCGCTTCAGCCTGCTCATGGATAGGTCACCCGGTTTCGGGTCTAATGCAAGTAACTTAAGCGCCCTATTCAGACTCGCTCTCGCTGCGCCTCCGGTATTCCAATACCTTAAGCTTGCTACTTACATTAACTCGCCGGACCGTTCTACAAAAAGTACCCGATCACACATGAACGTGCTCTCGGTGCTTGTAGGCACAAGGTTTCAGGTTCTATTTCACTCCCCTCCCGGGGTCCTTTTCACCTTTCCCTCACGGTACTGCTCCTCTATCGGTCACTGAGTAGTATTTAGGCTTGGAGGATGGTCCCCCCATCTTCCCACAGGGTTTCACGTGTCCTGTGGTACTCTGGATCCAGCTAGCGTCCTATCAGT